>JAJPHS010000073.1 GCA_021325175.1 Terriglobia bacterium | reverse complement strand
TTTCGAACCTGAGCGGTCAGATTGCCGGCCATGGAGTTGACCGAATCGGTCAGATCCTTCCACACGCCGCCGACGCCGCGCACCTGCGCCTGCCCGCCCAGCTTGCCATCGGTTCCGACCTCGCGCGCCACGCGCGTCACTTCGCTGGCAAAGGAGCTCAATTGATCCACCATGGTATTGATGGTGTTCTTCAGCTCCAGAATTTCGCCGCGCGCGTCGACGGTAATCTTGGTGGAAAGATCGCCCTGGGCCACCGCCGTCGTTACGCCCGCGATGTTTCGCACCTGGTTGGTCAGGTTGCCGGCCATGGAGTTGACCGATTCCGTCAGATCCCGCCACACGCCGGCGACGCCTTCCACCTTCGCCTGCCCGCCGAGCTTTCCTTCCGTGCCGACCTCGCGCGCCACGCGCGTCACTTCGCTGGCAAAGGAGCTCAATTGATCCACCATGGTATTGATGGTGTTCTTCAGCTCCAGAATTTCGCCGCGGACAATGACCGTGATTTTTCGCGAAAGGTCCCCTTTGGCGACCGCTGTGGTCACCTCGGCGATATTTCGAACCTGAGCCGTCAGGTTGCCGGCCATCGAATTGACCGAATCGGTCAAATCCTTCCACGTTCCCGCCACGCCCGGCACATCCGCTTCGCCGCCCAGCAGTCCCTCCGTGCCGACCTCGCGCGCCACGCGCGTCACCTCCGCCGCGAACGAGCTGAGCTGATCCACCATCGTGTTGATCGTATTCTTAAGCTGAAGAATTTCGCCGCGCGCATCCACGGTGATCCGCGTCGAAAGATCGCCCTTCGCCACCGCGGTCGTGACTTCGGCGATGTTGCGCACCTGGTTGGTCAGATTTCCGGCCATGGAGTTGACCGAATCCGTCAGATCCTTCCACACGCCGGCGACGCCCTTTACCTCCGCCTGCCCGCCAAGCTTGCCTTCGGTTCCGACCTCGCGCGCCACGCGCGTCACTTCCGCCGCGAACGAGCTGAGCTGATCCACCATGGTGTTGATGGTGTTCTTCAGCTCCAGAATTTCGCCCTGCGCGTCCACCGTGATTCGCGTCGTCAGATTGCCGCGAGCCACGGCCGTCGTCACTTCGGCGATGTTTCGCACCTGGTTCGTCAAATTGCTCGCCATCGAGTTCACCGATTCGGTGAGATCCTTCCAGGTGCCCGCGACCCCGCGCACAACGGCCTGCCCGCCGAGCTTGCCTTCGGTTCCGACCTCGCGCGCCACGCGCGTCACTTCGCTCGCAAACGAGTTGAGCTGATCCACCATGGTGTTGACCACCCGCGCGGTGTGCAGGAACTCGCCGCGCAGCGGGCGGCCGTCCACGTCGAGCGCCATGGTCTGCGAAAGATCGCCTTTGGCCACCGCTCCGATCACGCGCGCGACTTCCGTCGAGGGCTGCACCAGATCGCCGATCAGGCTGTTCACCGAATCGATGCATGCCCCCCATCCGCCGGTGGCCGCGCCCAGCGATGCGCGCTGCGTAATCTTGCCTTCTTTTCCCACCGACCGGCTGATCCGGTCAAATTCCTGGCAAAGCCTTTGGTTTAACTCGATGACGTCGTTCAGCGCGTCGGCGATTTTCCCTTCGATCCCCACCCGGTCCACCGGCATGCGGACCGAAAAATCGCCGCGTTTGAACGCCATCAGCGTCTTCAGCAGCAGGTTCGAATCGTTCTCAGCCGTAGCCGCGCGGCGGTGCGTCCGAATGGACCCGTTGTGGGCCGTACCAGTTTTCATTGAAATCTCCTCGTTCGGATCAGCAAGAGCCCGCGCCCAAAATGGACGCGAAGCAACTCCTCAGTTAGATAGCGCTCGGGGAAGTCTGTTACAGGATTTTTTCGAAGCGGACGGTTACGGCGCCGGGCGCGGAAAAATCGCAATTTTTGCAGCATGTCACCGGTTCAGCCCGGCGTTTTTTCCATCCTCGCGCGCGGCCGTGCGTGAAGTCAACGTTTGTTTTTGGTCCGCGATTTGCGGTTAAAAATGAAGCCGGCGCCCGGGGCCGGTAAATTCAAAATCAGGTGTACATTTTATGAATTGGGATCAAGTCGCAGGACAGTGGAAACAGATGAAAGGCGCGATCAAGGAAAAATGGGGGAAGCTGACCGACGACGATCTGAACCAGATCAACGGCCAGCGCGATCAATTGGTCGGCAAGCTTCAGGAGCGCTATGGAATCGCCCGCGAGGAGGCGCAGCGGCGAGCCGATGAATGGCTGAAGATGCACCACCTCGAAGGTGAGGCGCACGCCGGCTCAAAACCGTCCTCCCGGCTGTAAAAAAAAATGCAGCGCGGCGAACCTCAAGCCGCGCTGCTTTTCCTGCCTGTTTTCAAACTACCAGCGAAAGCCGAACGTCACCGGGATGTAGGCGGTGCGAACTCGCGTATACATCTCGTTGTATCTCGCCTCCGCGAAGAATTTGGTGTGCCCGTGTCCCAGCCCGATATTCAGACCGGCGCCGCCGTTCCATCCGAACTTCGTGGTGGAATAGGAAAGCACCACCTGGTTCACCGGGACGGCTATCGGATAAAACACGCCGAAGAATGGATCAAAGCCGGTAAACGTCGCCAGCGCGGGCTGCGTGAAATCGACCGTCCGATGATAAATCCCCGGGCCGCCGATCAGGTAGAAACTCAAACGGGACTGCGGCCGGAAACGAATCACCGGGTCCGCCGAAATGTCCCAGAGATAGGTGCTGCCGCCGGGAAATCCCACGCCGCTGAGCGTCGTGGAATTAATTCCCAGATCGTTGAAATTGAAGTCGCCGACCAGGCTCAGGTGCGCGTCAAACAGATTAATACCCGCCTGCGCCTCCAGGTTCCAGCCGTTATCAAGTTGCGTGCCCGCATGATAAACCGGCGTCGTGAACCCGGCGCCTATGGCAGCGGTGAAGAAGGAGTTTTCAACTTCCTGAGCTGCAAGCGGAAGCCCGGCCAGACCACCCAGGCAGGCAAAAAGCGCACAACCGTTCAAGAATTTCTTCATAAACGTCACCTCTTATTTATAAATTTTCGGGGATTTTCGTTTAACGCGACCGGTTCCCCTCTACTTACGTTGGATCGTTTCTGGACGGGGCAGGTTTCAAAAGAAAGTACGCCCGCTACCTGCCTTCCAGGCTGTAAGTGTGGTCCCAAAAAGGGAGGGTTCCAATGGGGTCGCCGGCGATCACTATTTCCACGCATTGATTGGCTTCCCGCCCCGCCGCCGTGGTAGGGGGCGCGATGGGCCGGGTATTTCCCAAGCCGCGCGCGCTAACGGAGCTGGCGGCGACTCCTTGCCTTACCAGCGCGGACCGAACCGCTTCTGCCCGGCGCAGCGAAAACTGCTCGCTCCCGTCTCCCTCGGCGTGTCCTTCCACTTCGACCCGCAATCCGGGATTGGCCGCGATCAACGCCGCAATCCGCGTCACCTGCGCCAGCGCGGAATCACGCAATTCGGCGCCCGAAAATGCGGAATTCGCCACCGTCACGATCAAGCCTCGCGGCGTATCGCGGGAGGGAAGCATGCCGTTCAACTGTTCGAACAGCCGCATCCGCAATGCCGATTGGTCCGCTTGCCGGTTGGAGGCAGGCGGCGCTACCCGGGGCTGCGCGCTTCGCGCTCGCGCCGCGGCCGCATCCGCCTCGGCTCGCTCGCGCGCCGCGCGTTCCGCGTCAGCCCTCGCTCTGGCGGCCTCGGCTTCACTTTGCGCGGCTCGCGCTTCTTCTTTAGCGCGCTCCAGCTCCGCTTGCGCCTGCGCCTGGGCTTGCTCCGCCGCGCGGATCTGCTCCTGCGCCTGCTCGATCTTGGCCTGCTGCTGTCGCCGCTCCGCGATCACCCGCGCATCCTCGGCCGTCTCCGAGGCTTCGCGCGCGTCCTGGATGATGCGGCTCGAATCGCCCTTGCTCTGCTCCAACTGCTGGGCGTTGGTCAGTAACTGCTGGGCTTTGGCGAACGTATTTGGAGCATATTGCTCGGCGCCCGCCGCCTTGGCGATTCCCACCGCGTTTTGCGCCTGATAGATTTCAAGCAGCTCTTCATACTTTCGCATCGATACCTTGGGACCGCCGGCGGACTCGCCTTCCGGCTTTTGCCAGGCATACTGGCCGCGCGGCAGCAACTCGTAGCGCGCCTCCACCTCCTCGATCTTTCCCACCGTGTCGGGACGGACCGCGTTTTCAAGAACCACCACATCGCTCGGCTGCCGCACCGAGGAATACGGCTCCGCCGTCACGATCATCGCGAACGCCTGCGTTTCGGTGGTCACTCGCAGGTGCGATTTGTCGGAGTGCCCGCGCAGCAGCTCGCCTAAATTGTGAGGCCGCCCGTCCGGCGTCAGCGCCCACAGCACGTACGTGAGATATTCGCGTCCGAATTGCTGCGGATCGCCGAGATGTTCCAGGTGCGCGTCAATCTCCGCTCGCCCGGCTTTGGAATCCACCCAGGCGCTGCCTTTGGCTTTCGGCATCAGCACCGTTCCGCGAAAATCGATGAGCGTCGGCCCGTTTCGATATTGATAGTTGATCGCCTTCACCGTGCGTTCCGTCACGGTAACCCGATAAATCGGCGAGGGCGTGTTTTGTTGGCAGAAAATTGGAGAACAAAGAAGCAAAGCCGTGGGAATTGCTGTTTTCATGCTAACCTCCGCTGAGCGCGGATGGTGCACGAAAATGGCCAGCCCTAAGTTACTGAAGTTACACCGCCCTTAAACTGGAAATCGGTAGAATTTTCAAGGGAACTCTTTCCTTCTGACTTGTGACTTGTTTTCACAAGTGCCGGTACGGCTCCTCCGTCTCCACCGGGATTTTATTCGCCTCGCGTTCGAGCGACCGGCTCACCAGCTCCTTCGATCCCAGCCCCACCGCCAGCGCCAGCGCCAGCACGATACCGCCGAACAAAATTCCGAAGGCGATGTAGACAATGCTGCCGCCGATGGCCAGATGCTCCAGCGCCATCGCCACCGCCAGCACCAGGATCATCCACTTCACTCCCAGGCTCACCAGCCGCGCGTATTGCAGATTCATATTGACCGCGCCGATCAG
>JAJPHS010000005.1 GCA_021325175.1 Terriglobia bacterium | reverse complement strand
CAAGAAAGGACGCCTGAACGGCGGATCGCTTCGCTCCCACCTTCAGGCTCATCTTGTGTGAGAATCAAAATCACTTTTCAGGCTCATTATTCGATGAGAATATGCTCGCGCGGCGGCTGGTTTCCGCGGCGAAGCGGCGGTTCGCGCGCTCGAAAGGTTGCGATGCGGAGGATGGGACTACCGCCTTGTGAGCACGGCCGCAAGATAGCGAAGTTCGGATTCCACTTCGGCGGGATCCGCCACTGTATCCGCGATTTCCTGGCGGAAGAGGTCGCGATAGCGCTTGCGAAGCCGGTGAATTGCCACTTTGAGCGCTCCTTCCGACGTTTTCAATTCGCGAGCCAGCGCCGTGTATGGCGCGTCGGCCTGCCCGAGAAGGAACGCCTTCAAGCGCTCGAAATGCTCTGGCCGCCCATGTCGCACGAACTCCTCCCGCAATTTGCCCAGGACCCGATCGAGCACGGAAAGAGCCCAACGGCGCTCGAAGATCCGCTCCGGCGTTTCCCCGTGCGCGGGCTCGCGTTGGTAGCGTTCCTCGCCGGATGAAAATTCAAGGGACACAACCATTCCGCCGCCGCGCTTCTGAGCGCTCCGCCGATCCTTTTCATCGGCGATAAAGAATTTCAAAGAGGTCAACAGAAAGGACCGGAACCGGCCCTTTTCAGGATCAGCGCGATCAAGATATCGGCCTTCGAGCACTCGCACGAAGAACTCCTGCGTCAGATCCTGCGCCTGGTCGGCCGGATATCCGCGGCGGCGCAGATAGGCATACAACGGATACCAGTAATTCTCACAGAGCGAAACCAGAGCGGATCGAGCTTCTTTCCGTTTAGGGCCGCCCGCGGCGAGCACGAGCGTCCAGCGTGTCGCCGGAAACCGCGATCCCGGCAGCGTGTGCATGGTCTGGCCGTTGGTCATCGTTTTCGCCTCACAAGGATTCCGCTAAACAGGATAAGGAAACGCGCGGAACAAGGTTACAACGGTAAATTACTTCGCGACGTCCGCCTCGGCGTATTCCGCTCTCGCTTGCCGAAGAATCGGGATATCGGCGTCAGCGTTTTGCCACAATTCAAAGAAGTGTTGGAATGCCTCTTTAGAGTTTGCGGTATCGCCCGCCAGGGCCAGGGCGCGCGCGATCCCCAGCCAGGAGATCGAATAGAACTCTGCCCAATACGGGTGAGCCCAGGTAGCACCCCAACTGATGCCTTTGTGGTCCGCGATTTTTCGGAACTCCGCCACTGCATCCGCGCTTTTATGCAGCCGAAGATAAGCCAATCCGCGCAAGTAAACCGGTTCGAGATAAGCGCGCTCGTACGGTGCGGCCGATGCGAGCAATTCGACGCTTTTCGCAGGCTGATCGCGGCTGAGGGCAATGGCGGCACGAATGGAAGGTAGCTGTACGGCGTTCCAAATCGTTCCATTTGGAAAAACCCTCGAAGTTTCCGCGGCAAGCTTTTCCGCCTGGACCGTATCGCCGCAGATCGCCAGCGCCAGCGCCGGACGCTTCAGGCGACGCGCGGTCCGGCAGTTGCCCGCGAGCGCGCCCACCAGGGCATCGGCCTCCTCGAGTTCGGAAGCGACGCTCTTGAATCCGTTGCGCCGCGCTGTCTCCGCGGCCCGTTGGTACAGTTCGCGCGACTCGCGGCGCTGGCCGTGAACATTCCGGTCGGCGGCCTGCAGCCCAAGGCTCAGGTACTCCTCCGGCTTGCCTGCGAACCATTGAATCTCGCGATCAATCGCTGCCCGATCGCCTTCGACGTAAGCGAGTTCGAGAAAGCGCTGGTGAATTCTCGCTCCGCCAAGGCCGCGCGCCCGCAATTTCTCCGTTAACTGTCTGGCCTCGGCAATCCGATCCAGGCACAAGTAGGCGTCCAATTGGCGGCGGTAAGGAGGTTCCACATCGGGTTCGAGGCGGGTGGCTTCCAGACCTTCATTTAACCCCTCTTCGTATCGGCCGATGTCGACGTAACTCTCTCCCAAACCGTTATGGAATCCCCAGAAGCGGGGATAGTTGCGGATTCCCGATTGGTTGAATTCAATCACTTTATCCACTTCGCCGGTATCCTTGTAATGCGACGTCGCAATCTCGTCGCGTTCCCACTCGGAAACTTTGTCGCTTAGGCTGAAGGCTTTGTTTTCGTATTCCCGCATCTTGGCCGAATCCCCCGCCTGTTCGTACGCGACGGCCAGGTATTCGTAAGCCGCGGCGAACTTCGGGTCGAGGGCCACCGCGCGCTCGAGGAACGGTACGGATTCCAGAAAATGACCTTGATCCATCACCGACATGGCCTCGGTAAAGCTCTGGAGGGCTTCGAGCGATGGCGTCGTGACCTGCTCTTCCACCGGGCGGCTGAACTTCTGGATCGAGTCGTGAGATTCTCCCAATTGGCTGCGTAGAGCCGTCGCGGCGGTCCCCAGTGCCTGCAAAACATGCTCTTTGTCTTCGGCCTGGATCTGCTGGTTGGCGAGCCTCGCGCCGTCTTGGCAAGCAATCGCCTGAAGCGTGATGACGTAGCTTTTTCCAAGGCTCGCGATCGTGCCGCCGATGGTGGCCGCGGCTCCTTCGCGGACACAGATTTCGCGCGCGGTTTGATAGGTGATGCGGGCGCCAGGCGGAAGATCCATCAGGCGCAGACCGCGCTGCATCTCCTGCT
>JAJPHS010000164.1 GCA_021325175.1 Terriglobia bacterium | reverse complement strand
TGGACGTCGCCGAGAGAAGTGGCCCGGACGATCATCTTCAGTTTTTCCATGAACGCGAAGACCTCTTCGCGGCCGCCCTTGAGCTCGATCGAAATCATGGCGCCGTAGAGATTCTTGGGGAACAGCCGGGCGATGGTGAGCGCGTCGGGATGGTTCGGATCGCCGGGGAAGTGAACGCGTTCGATTCGCGGGTGCGAGGCGAGCCAGCTCGCGATCTTGCAGGCGTTGGCGCATTGCCGTTCTATTCGCAGGCCCATGGTCTTGATGCCACGCATGGTGAGATACGCCTCAAACGGGCTCATCACCGGGCCGACCGTGCGCGAAAGAGTGCGGATCGTGCCGCAGTACTCGTTGTCGGCGACGATCAGCCCGCCTAACACGTCGCCGTGGCCGGCCATGTACTTGGTCGCGCTGTGGATAACGATACTCGCTCCAAGTTCAAGCGGCCGGACCAGAAGCGGCGTGGCGAACGTGTTATCGACCATCAGCGGCACGCCGCCCTTGCGCGCCATTTCCGCAATTTTGTCCATCGCGCCGACCCGCAGCAGCGGGTTCGAGACCGTCTCCATCAGAACCAGTCCCGGCTTGACTTCATGGATCGCCCGCTCCACCGCGTCGAGGTCGCAAATATTCACCCAGGTGGTCTCGACGCCGAACGGCTCCATGATTTTCATGAGCGTCGATACCGTCGCGCCATAGAGCACATTTCCGGCGACGACTTTTTTCGGACGATCGAGCAGCGCGGCGATCAGGCCGAGATGGACTGCGCTCATCCCGGAAGCGCAAGCCACGGCGCCGCCGCCGTTTTCGAGCGTGTTGACCAGCTCTTCAAGCGCGCTGCCGGTGGGATTGTCGTAACGCGCGTAGGACGGGCCCTCTTCTTCGCGGCCCATCACGCGATCAAGCTGCGCCATCGAATCGTAGAAGTAGCTGGCGGCCGTGTAAATCGGCGTCGTGACGGGGATAAAGGGGCCGGCTTTTTTGCGATCGCCGGCATGGACAAGCTTACTTTCGATTTTCATGATCGTGACCTTGCGAGCTTTAAAGGCGCTTCCACCGGACCCCCTCCTTCGTGTCTTCCAATACAACGCCTTTTTCCGCCAATTCGGAGCGAATCTGATCGGCGCGGGCGAAATTCTTCGCTTTTTTCGCGGCGCTGCGTTCGGCGACAAGCGCTTCGATCTCCGCCTCGCTCAATCCCGCAGCGCTGGCCGACGGGCACAGGACGTCGAAAACGGCGTCGAATCGCGCCAGATAATCGAGCGCTTCCTGGACGTTTCCGGCGCGAAATTCGCCCGAATCCATCGCCGTGTTGGTGTCGCGAATGTACTCGAAAACGGCGGCCAGCGCCTCGGCGGTGTTCAGATCGTCATCGAGGGCGGCTTCGAAGGCGTTCTGCGCGGCGCGCGTGCGCTCCGTCATCTTTTCATTCGAGCCTTCGGGGAATTTCGACGTTTCCAGGCGGATTTTGTAGTTCCGCAGCCGCTCGATGGACGTCGCCGCGGCTTTCAATCCATCGAAGGTGAAATTCAGCTTCTTGCGATACGGCACTGAGGCGAGCAGATAGCGCACCGCTTCCGGCGAATATCCTTTTTCGAGCAGGTCGCGCAAGGTATAAAAATTGCCCAGCGACTTGGACATCTTCTGCCCTTCGACAATCAGGTGCTCGGAATGCAGCCAGTAACGCACGAACGGCTTTCCGGTGAGCGCTTCCGATTGCGCGATTTCGTTCTCATGATGAGGAAAAATCAAATCGACGCCCCCGGCATGAATATCGAGCGTTTCCCCCAGATACTTCATCGCCATCACCGAACATTCGATATGCCAGCCCGGGCGGCCGGGACCCAGGGGCGTTTCCCAGCCGGGCTCGCCCTCTTTTTGCGCCTTCCACAGCACGAAATCGCGGGCATCGGCTTTGTCGTATTCATCCACGTCGACGCGGGCGCCGGCGCGAATGCCGGAAAAATCGTTGTGCGAAAGCTTGCCGTATTCAGGAAAATTCGCGATGCGATAATACACCGATCCGTCGCTGCGGTAGGTGTATCCGCGTTCCTCGAGCTTGTGGATCGCCGAGGCCATGTCGTCGATATGGTCGGTGGCTTTCACCAGGCGCTCCGGACGCTCCAGGCGCAAGGTGGCCGTGTCCTCCAGGAACGCCTTGGTGTAGCCTTCGGTATAGTCGAAAATCGACTTGTGCGCGGCGGCGGCGTTGCGGATAATTTTATCGTCGACGTCGGTGATGTTCATCACGTGATCGAGCCGGTAGCCGCGCGCGCGCAGCCAGCGCCTCAGAATATCCTGCGAGGTGAACGCCCGCAAATTGCCGATGTGGACGAAATTGTAGACGGTCGGACCGCAAGTGTACATCCGCACCACGTTGTCCTGAAGCGGCGAAAATATCTCGGCCTGTTGCGTGAGCGTGTTGTAGAAACGCAGCGCCATATCGGGGATTTCTCTATCCTAGCAGGAGGTAGATGAATCGCCGCCGATGATCGCGCCCCGCTCGGATAATTCGAACATCGAAGTTCCCATTCTCATTCCGGCTTACCAGCCCGGCGAGGCTCTCGATCGGCTCATCGCCACGCTGGCGAGCTCCGGCGGCGAACCCATCATCCTCATCGACGACGGCAGCGGACCCGAATTCGCCTCGCGCTTTGAACGCCTCGCCCGCCACGATCGCGTGCATCTCCTCCGGCACGCGATCAATCTCGGCAAGGGCGCCGCGCTCAAAACCGGAATGAATTTCGCCCTCGTGCATTTCCCGAACTGCGCCGGCGTAGTTACCGCCGATGCCGATGGCCAGCACGCTCCGGAGGATATTCGCCGCGTCGCCAGGCGCCTGGGGGAAGATGCCGGCGCGCTGCTGCTGGGCGTGCGCGAGTTTCAGGGCGGCGTTCCGCTGCGCAGCCGCTTCGGCAACTCGCTGACGCGCGCGCTGCTGTATCTGGTCGCCGGGCAGAAGCTCGCCGACACCCAAACCGGGCTTCGCGGTATTCCCGCCGCGCTGGCCGCGCATCTTCTCCGCGCCCCCTTCACCGGCTACGAATTCGAGCTCGACATGCTGATGGCCTGCAAGTATCAGGGCTTCCCCATCGCGCAGATCCCGATTCGCACGATTTATGAAAATGGCAACAAATCGTCGCATTTTCATCCCATTTTCGACTCGATGCGCATCTATTTCCTGCTTTTGCGCTTCAGCGTGCTATCGCTGCTCACCGCGATTCTCGATAATCTGATCTTCGCCGCCTCGCTCGGCTACACCGCAAGCATCGGCGAATCGCAATTTCTGGCGCGCCTGGTGGCGATGGTGTTCAATTATCTGGGGGCGCGCGGCGCCGTTTTTCATTCCCGGCAGCGCCACGCCGTGGTTTTTCCGAAATACGCGGTTCTCGTTGCGGCCAACGGATTCTTATCTTACGCCCTGCTCGAATTGCTGCGCCTGCGCTTCGGCTGGCCCGCGATCCCCGCCAAACTCGCCGCCGAAGGAATTCTGTTTATCGCCAATTTCGCCATCCAGCGCGACTTCGTTTTCACCCGCCGCGCCGCGCCCGCCGCCACCGATTGGGATACGTATTACAAGAACGTCCCCGCCCCCGCGAAGCTCACGCGCAAATATACGGCCTCGGTTATCCTGGCACAATTCAGATCGCGCCTGGGCCGCGACGCCACCATCGTCGAAATCGGCGGCGCGAACAGTTGCTTTCTGGACGCCATCCTCGCCGCGATCGACTGCTCCACCTATCACATCATCGACACCAATCGCTACGGATTATCGCTTCTTGCAGAGCGCGCCGGAGACGTGGTTCATTTGCACCAGCAGAGCGTTCTTTCGCTCGATCTCGACGTGCGCGCCGACGCGGTTTTCAGCGTGGGCCTGGTCGAGCATTTCAGCCCGGAGCAGACCCGGCAGGCGATCCTCGCCCATTTCCGTCTGGTCAAAGCAGGCGGAATCGTGCTGATCACCTTTCCCACGCCGACGCTGCTTTATCGCCTCACGCGCGGGTTTCTCGAAGCGATCGGCCAGTGGAAATTCCCGGACGAGCGCCCGCTCGGCTACGCAGAAGTTCTCGCCGCGGTCGGCGAGCGCGGCGAAGTTGTGTTCCGAAAAACGCTGTGGCCGCTGATGCTCACGCAAGGGATGATCGTGGCGCGCGCAACCGCCGCGCAATCCGGCTACACCGCCGCGAGCGCATAGCGCGCCAGCTCCGCGCCGATCTGATCGAGCGGCAGAATCTCATCGGCCGCGCCGATCCGGATCGCCTCGCGCGGCATGCCGAAGACCACGCAGGTGGCTTCATTTTGCGCGATGGTGCGCGCGCCGGCCTGCTTCATCCGCAGCATTCCCGCCGCGCCGTCCGCGCCCATTCCGGTCAGGATTACGCCCACCGCCTGGTCTCCGGCGATCCTTGCCGCCGAATCGAACAGCACGTCCACCGACGGGCGTTGATACAAGACCGGATCGCCGCCGTGCACCGTGACGCGATAGGCGCCGCGCTCGCCGCGTAAACTCATATGAAAATTCCCCGGCGCGATCAGCGCCTGGCCCGGCTCGGCCGCGTCGCCGTCGGAGGCTTCCTTCACACGAATCTTGCAGATCTGATCCAGGCGCCGCGCGAATTCGCGGGAAAAAACCGCGGGGATGTGCTGCACCACGACGATGGGCGGCATTTCCGCCGGCAGCGAAGCAAGCACCGCCCGCAGCGCCTCCACCCCGCCCGTGGACGCGCCGATGGCGATCAGCGAAACTCCGCGGCGCAAAGCTTCGGCGCGCGGCTGCGCATCCACGCGCGCCGATGGCCGGTGCAAGCTGGCGCCCGCCGCCGCGCGAATCTTTAACGCGAGCTGATCTCGCAGCTCCGTCACCGAATAAGGACCGCCCGGCTTGGCCACCACCTCCACCGCGCCCGAATGCAGCGCCTCCAGCGCCGCCTGGCTCGACGATTGCCCCAGCGAGCTGATCACCACCACCGGCAGCGGATGATAGCGCATCAATTTTTTCAGGAACGTCAGCCCGTCCATGCGCGGCATCTCGATATCGAGCGTCAGCACATCGGGCTTCAGCGCAAGAATCTTGTCCCGGGCAACAAAGGGATCCGCCGCCGTGCCCGCCACCTCCAGGTCCGGATGCGAGCCGACGATTTCCGACAACGCCCGCCGCACAATCGCCGAATCGTCCACAATCAGGACGCGGATTTTTTTGCCGCTCATGCGCAATCCAGGCGCGCGGTGATGGCGAGCCTTCCCTCCGGCGTCGCAAAGCACTGGTGAACCGCCGCGCCCGATCCAAAATCCGGCGCCGCCATTTCCGGAGCCCGCAGCGCCACGCGCTGGTCCGGATGCAGCCGGCTCAACACCGCGCCGCAAAGAATATTGGCGAGCTCGCGGCTCACCATCTCCCGTTGCTCCGTTGTCACTTCGTCCGAGTCTTCGGCCAGGAAGGCAGCGCTTGCGGCCACCGCCAGTTGCGGCGAGATCATCACCGCCATCTCGCCGCCGTGAAACCCCACGCGCACGGCGACACACTCCTCCAAATGTTGGCAGCTCACCGGCTCGGCTTCGGAAAAGAACATCGCTTCCAGCACCTCGCGCGCGACCGCCCGCGCCGCTGCAAGAAAATCCGCCGCGGCGATCACGACAGCCCTCCCAAGGCGCGCTCGATCTCTTCCCGCAGCGCCTCCGGCGAAAACGGCTTGGCGATATAACCGCGCGCGCCGAGCGCGGTCATTCGCTCCCTCCGGTCGCGCGTCGCGTCGGTTGAGATGACCACCGCCGGAATCGAGCGCAACGCCTCGTCGGCGCGCAGCGCCGCCAGAAATTCCTCCCCATCCATGCCCGGCATGTTGATATCGGTTAGCACCAGATCGACCGCCGCCGAGCGCGCCTGCTCCAGCCCGGCCGTCCCATCCGGCGCTTCCAGATACTCGGCCTGATCGAATCCGGCAAGGCGCATGACGCGCCGCACGAAGCCGCGCATCACCGGCGAATCGTCCACGATCAGAATGGTCACCTCAAACTCCTTTCTGTTTGCGGCCCAGCGCCGTTCATCCCGGACTCCCGCACCAGCACGCGCCCGGTCGCCGCTTCCAGCCGCACGGTGCGCGATACGCCTCCGCCCACGGCTTCCGATTTCACCAGCAGCCCTTCTTTCCACAGCAGCTTGCGCGCGGCCAGATGGTTGCGCTTTCCAATCTGGAACATCTCGTGCCCGTTCAAAGCCTGCGCGCCGCCGGCGATCCGCACTACCAGTCGCTCGCGTTTGGCGCCGCGCCTCATGACCTCCTCGAGCAGCAGCGGAATGCCCGTATCTGCGAACATATAGGGGTTTCGCGCGGCCTTTTCCGGGTCGATCGACGCCTCCGGCAGCATGAAATGCAGCAGCCCGGCCACCGCCACTGCCGGATCGTGCACCACCACGGCGATGCAGGAACCGAGCGCATATGTGATCAGCACGCCCTCCGGATCGTCCGTCACTTTGCAATCGGAAACGCCGACCGTCATCTGTTTTTCGACCTGCGTCACGCCCGCCTCCGCCTCGCCTTCACATATGTCGCCGGACGAACATAGCTCAGCGAATGCTCGATTCCGTGCAGCGTTTCCGAATGCCCGACAAAAAAATATCCGCCAGGCTCCAGGCACTCCACCAGCCGCGCCACAATCGCCTGCTGCGTGGAGTGATCGAAGTACATCAGCACGTTGCGGCAAAAAATGAAGGAAAATGTGCGGCGCGGCAGCGGCTCAATCAAATTGATCCGTTCAAACTGCACCAGGTTCCTTACCGCCGGCTTCAGCTTGAACCATCCCTGGCGCGCGCCGTTTCCCTTCAGTAAAAATGCGCGGCGGCGCTCCTCCGGCATTTTGTCCAAGCGCTCGGCTTCATACACGCCGGCGCGGGCTTTCTCGAGAACGCGGGTTGAGATATCGCTCGCCAGGATGTGCAGATCGTCCGCCCACCGGCACGGCGTCTGGCTCGCCGCTTCGAGCAGCGTCATGGCGATGGTGTACGGCTCTTCGCCCGAAGAGCACGCCGCGCTCCAGATCCGCAGCGAGGGCGAATCGCGAAACTCGCCGGTCGCCCGCTCCCGCAGAAAATCGAAGTGCGCCGGCTCGCGAAAAAACGCGGTGTGATTCGTGGTCAGCGAATCGATCAGCGCCATCAGCGCTTCGCCGCTCGGCTCCGCCGTCACGTAGCGGAAATATTCCTCGAATCCACGAAACTGCCCTTCGCGAATTCTCTTTGCCAGCCGCGCGGCCACCAGACCCTCCTTGCCCTCGGGCAAGTTCAAACCGAACTTTTCGCGGGCGAGCGCGCTGACTTTGCGAAATTCCGCCGCCTTCAGGACCGGCGTTTCCGGCGCATTCACGCGGCGGCCTTTCCGAACAAGGCGTCCGGATCGAGGATCAATCCCACGCGTCCATCGCCCAGAATCGCGCCTCCCGCGACGCCGCGCACATTGCGCAGCGATTCGCCCAGACTCTTGATTACGACCTCCTGCTTGCCGATCAGCTCGTCCACCGCCAGGCAGAAACGCTTGCCTTCGGCTTCGGTCACGATCAGCAGGCTTTCCCACAATTTTTCCGATTTCGGGGGCACGCCGAATTTCCGGTGCAGCCGCACGACCGGCAGCAGCGATCCGCGTACCAGCACCATCTCGTGGCGATTCTCCACCGTGGAGATCGCGCCCTCGGTCGGCTTGAACATTTCCCGCACCGCGAAAACCGGCAGCACGTAGTGCTCGCCTCCGACGCCCACCAGCAGCCCGTCGATGATCGCCAGCGTCAGCGGCAGCTTCAGATAGAAGGTCGCGCCCTGGCCCGGCCTCGAGTGAATTTCGATTTTCCCGCGCAGCTTGAGGATCTGCTTCTTCACCACGTCCATTCCCACGCCACGGCCGGAAACCGAGGTGATCCGCTCGGCTGTGGAAAATCCCGGCGAGAAGATCAGGTTGTGGATCTGGCTTTCGGAAAGCTCGGCGTCGTCCTCCACCAGGCCTTTTTCGCGCGCTTTTTTGAGAATTTTTTGGGCGTCGAGGCCGCGCCCGTCGTCGCTCACCTCGATCAGGATGAAGCCGGCCTGATGCGCCGCGCGCAGCGTCACTCGCGCCATCGCGTCTTTGCCCGCGCGCGCCCGTTCCGCCGCCGTTTCAATGCCGTGATCTATGGAATTTCGCACCATGTGCATCAGCGGATCGGCCAGATTTTCCACGATGCCGCGGTCCAGCTCCGTTTCTTCTCCGAACAATTCCAGCTCGACTTGTTTTCCCGTCTTGCGCGCCAAATCGCGCACCAGCCGCGACATCTTGCGGAAAAGCTGGCGGATGGGGATCATGCGCATCGACATCGCCGTGCGCTGCACCTCGGCGGTGATGCGCGCCAGTTGCGCCAGATTGCGCGTCAGGCGCGGCTTTCCGGCCAGCCCCAGCTCCGGATCATGCTCCACCAGCGATTGCGCGATCACCATCTCGCCCACCATGTCCACCAGAAAATCCAGCTTCTGCGTGTCTACCTTGATCGCCTGCGCCTCGGCCGGCCGTTCGGCTTGTGCCGGCTCCTGCGTTGCCGCAAGCGCGCTCAGCGCCGCCGGCACTGCCTCTTCCAGGCGCGGCTCCTTCGCCGACGCGCGAATGGAAGCCAGCAGCGCCTCATTCTCGCCGAGCGCGGGCGCGGCGCCCGTCTCCAGCATTTCCTTCAGCGCGGCCAGCGACCGGTCCAGATAATCCTTCCCGGCGAGAATCACATCGATGTGCGGCGGCGTGATCTGGAGACTTCCATTGCGCGCCAGATCGAGCACCGTTTCAATCTCGTGCGCCACTTCCTGAATCGGATCGAGGCCCAAAAATCCCGCCAGACCCTTGATGGTGTGAAAGCCGCGAAAAATCGCGTGCAGCGCTTCCGCGTTGGCCCCGTCCTGATCGAGGGCGAGCAGTTGCAGCTCGACATTGCTCAGATGCTCGCCCGCTTCGATGATGAAGTCGTTGATCAGCTCCGGATCGCGCGCCAGCTCGTTGAATTGTCCCGGCATCTTTGCCATGCTTCCTCCGCTCTTAGGCGAGCGCGCCGGCCAGCCCGTGAATCTCCCGCGCGTTCATCACTTTGTTGATATCCAGCAGGATCTTCACTTTGCCCTTAACTTTCGCCATCCCCAGCAGATACGGCGTCGCCACGCCGCGCCCGAACTCGGGCGTGTCCTCGATTTCCGAAGCCTGCATGTTCAGCACTTCGGAAACTTCATCCACCACGACGCCGGTCAGCATCCCGGCGCCGCCCTCTTCGATCTGCACCACGATGATGCAGGTGCGCGCCGAATATTCCTGCTCCGGCATGCCGAATTTCACCCGCAGATCCACCACCGGGATCACTTTGCCGCGCAGATTGATCACGCCCTTGACGTAATCCGGCGTCTGCGGCACCTGCGTGATCTGCTGCACGCCCATAATCTCGCGCACCCGCAAGACCTGGATCGCGAACTCTTCCTTTCCTAAGACAAACGTCAGATATTTTCCGGCGCGCGAATCGCCCTTCGCGGCGCTGTCCTGGGTCGCTGTCGCCAATGCCATTCTTTTCTCCTCAGATCTCGGTAAATTCTTCTTCGAGCGGAATTGCGCCGCGCTTGGTTCTGGGCGGCGCCGGATCCCCCGGCTTTGTCTCCGCGCGCCGTTCCCATGCGAGTTTCTTGGCATCCGTTTGCCGGGCGGAAGCGGCGATGGAGTTTGCCTCGCGCGCCCTTTCCACCAGCTCCCGCAACCGCTCCACAACCTGGCCCATCGTGGACGCCTGGGCCGACAGTTCCTCGCTCGCCGAGGCGCCCTCTTCGGCGTTGGCCGCGGTGCTCTGCGTAAGCTGGTTCATCTGCTGGATGGCTTTGGAGATTTCATCGATGCCACGCGCCTGCTCCTGGCTGCCGAGGTTCACTTCATCCACCAGCACCTTCACCTTGCTCGAGCTTTCCGTAATCGCGCGGATCACGTCCGTCACCTGTTGCAGCCTGCCGCTGCCCTCGCTCGATTTGCGAATCGATTCCTCGATCAGCGCCGCCGTGTCCTTGGCCGCCTGCGCCGAGCGCTGCGCCAGATTGCGCACTTCGTCGGCCACCACCGCGAATCCCATGCCCGCTTCGCCGGCCCGCGCCGCCTCCACCGCCGCATTCAGCGCCAGAATATTGGTCTGAAACGCGATTTCATCGATGACTTTGATGATCTTGCCAATCTTGTCGCTGGAGGCATTGATCTCGTGCATCGAGATCACCATCTGCTCCAGGGTTTGGTTGCCGTCTTTCACCAGCCTTTCGGTGTCGCTCATCAATCCGGCGACCGAGCGCGCGTTTTCCGCGTTCTTCTTCACCATCGAGGTGATCTCTTCAACCGAGGCGGCCGTCTGCTCCAGCGAAGCCGCCTGTTCGGAGGCGCCCTGCGCCAGCGTCTGGCTGGAGGAGGCCACTTGGGTGGAAGCGCTTGCCACCTGCGCCCGCGCATCTCCCAGTTCCACGGCCAGATGGCGCAGCGCGGCGGTCGAGTTCCGCACCACCAGCAGCACCGCCGCTCCGGCCGCCAGGAAAATCACAATGACCAATACCGAAATCCAGCGGTCGCGCGCAATGCTCTCTCGTCCCGCGTTCAGATCATCTTCAATCATTTTTTTCTGGATCGCCGCGATATCTGCCGCCGCGGCTTTCATCTGCGGCTCCAGTGGAAGCGCGCGCTTGTCATAGATCGTCCACGCATCCCGGAAGTTCCGCTGGCGCACCAGTTCCCAGATTTGCCGCTGCGCCTCAACCGAGGCCGTCAGTTCGGAGGTGAGCGCCGCGGCGTCTCGCTGGCCCTGTTCCGTCGTCAGAATCGGCCGGATCTGGTCCAGCACACTGCCTAGCTGCCGCGCGTAGCTTTCAAAGTTGCCTTGATACTGCTGCGCCAGGCCGAACTGATTCAAGTAGGCGCGCAGAAGCACCGCGCGTTGCAACGAAAGCATCTCGGCGGCGTCCGCGCCCGCCTGTTCCATCAGCTCCAGCTTGGTCGTATCCGACCCCGCCGATTTTTCAAAACGCTGGCCAATTTCGCGCATCGACAACATTGACGTGAGCGCCAGAGCGGCCATGACGGTCAACATTACGATGAATCCGGCTGCCAGCTTCTGGCCTATGGTGAATCGTGATTTTTGCATGCTTTCTCCTTTGCGCCATCCGCGGCGGATCGGCGCGCTTTTCTGGTTTCAAATCGTGAAAATCTGGGGAATCTGAAAGCCCGGCCGCAGCGACCGCGCAGTTTCGCCGGCCGCCGGCGCCAGGCAGACCTGAACGTACATCGTTTCCTCGCCGCAGCGGAACGGCACCACCGTCCATTCCTGAATCCGCGCGCTGCGGGTTTGGAAGTTGCGGCCGAAAATCACCGTCGGCGTGCTCAGCCCCATTTCGCCGAGTTTCTCTTCAAGCGCCGTCTTCACGTTGCCGATGATCATGTTGGTGATTTCGCCGATCGCGTCCAGCACCTCCTCGTTGACGTTCTCAAACGAGGACGCCAGCAGATGCGAGGCCATGGTGCAGGCAAATACGCCCGTGCACGCCACGCTGCCCGTGCCCGACCACGGCCCCGCCAGCCCGATCAGCGTCACCAATCCGGACGTCGGCGAGGCCGCCGGCGCCGTCTCCACCGGCGGTTCGCCGGCCTGAATCTCCAGGCCCAGCATGGTCGAAAAAACCTCCTCAGTCGAGGATTTGATCGCGCAGATCACCTCTTCGCGCGAAATTTGACCGCGATTGTCCATAAATGATTCGCCGGCGCGTCCTAAAAAAATTGCGCCAACTTCTCCTTGATCTGTTCGGCATTGAACGGCTTGCGCACATATCCCGCCGCGCCGAGCTGCACGGCTTCGAGCACCTTGGCCTGGCTGCCCTCGGTGCTGACCATCACCACCGGAAGATTCTTCCACGGATCGTTCGCCTTCAAGTGGCTGAGCAGCTCCAGCCCATTCATGTTCGGCATGTTGATATCGGAAAGAACCAGTCCGATCTGCCGCTGCTGGAGTGTTTCGAGCGCCTCCTTGCCGTCTCCGGCTTCATAAATCGACCCGATCGGGATCTCCGCCTGCCTCAGAACCCGCTGTAAGATCTTGCGAATCGCCGCCGAGTCGTCAACGATGAGAATGTCTAACATGATGAGTCCGTCTACCTGGATTGCTTATCGCCTCCGGCGGGAAAATTTTGAAAGGATTCAAGCCCGCATCGGGGGTAAAGATGAGATCAGCCGCGCACCGGCGCGTTGCCTTCCCAGCGCGAGCTCGATTTCTTCATCGAGCCGTTTGAAACTGCAACGGTCCAGCTACTTTCTGCTGGCGGACGGCGTGAAAAATCTGCGGTTTGTGCGGTTCACGAACCCAATAAGTTGAGTGCTGTCAAGCCCTTTTTCAAGTCCAACTCCCGCCGCCTCCACCAGCCATGATCGTACTTTGTTGACCTTGTGAGTTCCATTACTATCGGCGGCACCGGTATCAGAAGTTCCTGCGATTGCCAGACGACATCGACGCGAATCTCCGGAGCGGCTTTGACGTCCATGGTCACATCCAGGGCCGCGCACAATGACGTGACGCCATGCCCGCTCAGAATCCTGCGATTGCCTCGCTGGCACGCCGGGCGCGAGTGGCAGAATCGGTTGGGTGCGGTTCAGCGCCTGCACATTTGCCGGAAGGCGCAAACCTCGGTTTTCCTTGAGAAAGCGTGCGGGATGAAGCTGGTTTCCACCCCGAACCTTGACTATCAGTGTGACACAACGCCAACGCCGGGAGAGACGAAATGATGCTGACGACGTCTGTCTACTGGTTACTGAACAGAAGCGAAGAGTGATGGTAACAATCGCATTCAAACTCAATCAGTCCAGCCTGCTATGATTAGGCAGTTAAATGTTCGGTACGTTCGTTCGAAAACGCGAACTACTAGCTCGTGGTCTTTTTTGGACCGGCGTTTCATCCCTGCTTAGCCAACTGCCGGCACGGGATTCATTGCTGGTCTTGAATTATCATCGGATCGGAAACCCCGACGACGATCCCTTCGACCCGGGCGTATTTTCGGCGACCGGCGACCAGTTAAACGAACAGATATCGTACTTGAAGCGCCACGTCTCGATGGTGACTCTCCAAGAGGCACAGGCTTTCTGCGACGGAACGCTCAGTGAGAAGACTCCCCGATGCCGTGTGTTGATTACCTTCGATGACGGCTACCTCGACAACTACCAGGTAGGTTTTCCCATACTACGCTCGCATGGGGTGCAGGGCTTGTTTTTTCTCGCAACAAGCATGGTGGGGTCTTGCTCCGTACCCTGGTGGGATCACATCGCCTTTCTGATGAAGACGGCGCGACAGCGTCGATTCTCCCTTCACTACCCGGCTGATCTTGCTGTCGATGTCGTTGAGAACGGCATGACGAAAAGTCTTCGAGACGTGCTGAGTCTTTATAAGAGGCCTGGAAACGCCGATCCAGAACGTTTCATCCGGGAACTGAAGGAAAAGACTCAGGGGGACGACCTCCCCGGAACGCTGCGGCGCTTTCTCAACTGGGACGAAGCCCGAGAGATGATCGCCGGAGGCATGGCGATCGGGTCACACACGCACTCCCACACCGTGCTGAGTCAATTGGGACCGGAGCAGCAGCGCCACGAATTGGTCCAATCGCGCGCTACTAAACGAAAATCTCGGCTCCAGCGCCGACGTCATCGCATATCCGGTTGGCGGTACAACGTCCTTCTCTTATCAGACCAAGTCGCTGGCCCAGGAGGCTGGCTACCGCACTGCGTTCTCGTTCTATGGCGGCACCAACCTGCCTGGACAGACAGATCCCTACGATGTGAAGCGAATCGGCGTCGGCGACCAAGGTCAGATTCGCTTCCGAGTGCAGGCCGCTACCTGCAGAATCAGCGATCTCAAGAAGATCGGATCCGAGATTTACGTCCTCAAGCGTCCAGGGAAGGATGTAGGTTTCGACCACGTTTCGCCACTTCGCAGAGCTGCAGAGCCAGCGGTGGACAAGGTTCATACGGCGTGTTATTCGTGCTGCGAAATACTCAGCGTGTTCCCGTCGGGATCCCTGAACCACGCGACTTTACCGCCCCCAGGAGATGTCCAGATCCCGAGATCATCCTGCTCCATGGCCTGATAATGTTCGAAGCGAACGCCTGCCGCAGACAAAGCCTTGGCCGCTGCCTCGATGCTCGGCACTTTCCATCCGAGCACGGTATATCCTGCGGGGTTCACCTTCTTGACGATGGTGATGCGAAGCATCGTGCCGTGTGCGTCGTAAACCAGGGCGAACGGCATCTGTTCCTCGACGAGTGGCAGCCCCAAAGTATCGCTGTAGAACTTTCGCGCGCGATCGGGATCGGAAGTGGCGACGAATCCGATGATGCTGTGGTCACCGAGCCGGAATTGTTTTGCCATGAGGCAATCATGACAGCAATGGCGCGTTGTCGCAAGACTAGAGTTGCGCCATAATATATCGGCAATGCGACACGGCTACATCACGGAATATGATCCCCGGCGCGGCGTCACGATTTCAACGCTTGCAT
>JAJPHS010000119.1 GCA_021325175.1 Terriglobia bacterium | reverse complement strand
GGGCGAAAGCGGAAAACGTGACGGCTACGGCGGTAGCGGCAAGACGCATGAAAACCTCCAATTCCTTGAAGTCTACCGAGAACCAGGATGCCGCACAAACTCTCCGATCTCGATCCCGGCGCGCATTGTCCGGATACCGTGCGCATGATCGTCGAAATTCCGAAAAACTCCGCCAACAAATACGAATACGACGTCAAGTTGGGAATCTTTCGCCTGGACCGGACGCTGTACTCGTCCGTGCATTATCCCGCCGATTATGGGTTCATTCCCGGCACCGTCGCCGAAGACGGCGATCCGATGGATATTCTCGCGCTCGCCGATGAGCCCGCATTCCCCGGCTGCATGATCGAGGTACGGCCGGTGGGCATTCTCGAGATGGAAGACGATAAGGGCACGGATCGCAAAATTTTCGCCGTGCCCTTGCGCAATCCGCGCTACGATCAGATCCGCGGCCGCGACGATGTCCCCGGGCACGTGATTCTGGAAATTGAAAATTTTTTCTCGATCTATAAACAGCTCGAAGGGAAGAGCGTCCGGGTGCATGGATGGCGCGGCAGGGAAGCGGCGTGCGCTGCGATCCGCCAAACGCGGGATCGCTATCTGGCCGATAAAAAGCCGCGCCTGTAGCAGCCGATCCGGCGCGGCGCCTGGCAACTTACGCGCCTGCTATCGTAAGAACGTCCCATGAAATCGCATCCACCCAAAGCACGCACCTACAGTGTCCTTACGCTCTTCATCACGCTCAAGGCCGCCGGTAATCTTTCGCTCGCCTGGGGAATGAAACATTTGCCGCAAATCATGTCGGCCAGTCCCCTGCCCTATCTGCGAGCCATGCTCGATCCGTTTGTCGCCGGCGGCGTGGTTGCCCTGGTCCTCGCGCTGCTGGCGCGAATGGCTCTGTTCAGCCTCGCTGACCTGAGCTTCATCCTGCCGGTGACCGCGGCCGGCTACGTTCTCGCCGCCATTCTGGGGAAAACGTTCCTGCACGAAAATGTTTCCGGCGAGCGATGGCTCGGAACGCTGCTGATCGCCGGCGGAGCGGCGCTGGTCGGCTCCGGCGAGCATCGGACGGAGATCGAACTGGAATGAAATGGCTGCTGGTGGGAATCATGGTGGCGGCGACGGTCGCCAGCGACCTGCTGCAAAGCCGCGAGATGAAGCGCGCCGGCCATCACTCCGTGGATGCGCGCGGTCTCCTGCGGCTGCTCAAATTAATTGCGGAGCGGCGCTATCTCGCCCTGGCCATCGCCTGCATGGCGGTTTCTTTTTTCACGTTCATGGCGCTGGTCCAGGCCGAGCCGCTAAGCTTCGCCGTGCCGGCATCGGCGGCGAGCTTCGTCTTCGAGACGGTTTCTGCGAAATTTCTGCTGCGCGAGCGAATCGGCGCCCGCCGCGCCGCGGGAGCGCTGCTGGTGCTCTGCGGAGTCGTGCTGGTGGGCGGATAAGCCCTTCGCCGCTTGCGTTGCAATGTTAAACTGCCATTGAATGCGTACCTTGCTCCTGGTCGTCCTGGCTTCGCTGTCTTTGGCGGCCAGCAAAACGGAAAAGCCGAAGAAAAAAGACCCGTGGATCCGCATCTTCGACGGATCGACGCTTGAAGGCTGGAAAGCCAACGAGCATCCCGAATCCTGGACCGTCAAAGACGGGGCCATCCGCGGCGACGGGCCGGCCAGCCATCTTTTCTACATGGGCGCGAAATGCGTCAACTGCGAATTTAAGGCCGAGGTGCGCATTAATCACGGCGGCAACTCCGGCATGTATTTCCGCACCGCCTTCGGTCCCGGATTTCCGAATGGCTACGAAGCGCAGATCGACAACACCCACACGGACCCGGTCCGCACCGGCAGCCTTTACAACTTCGTTCCCGTGTACCAGCAGTTGATCCCCGACGATACCTGGTGGACGCAGCACGTCATCGTGGACGGCAATCATATTCAGATTTTCGTCAACGACAAGATGACCGTCGATTACGTCGACGAAAAAAACACCTACACCAGCGGCTATCTCGCCTTGCAGCAGCACAATCAGGGCAGCGTCGTGGAGTTCAGAAACGTCATGATGAAGGATCTCGCGCCGCCCAAATCGCCGCTGGTTGGGACCTGGCGTCTGGATCGCGAAAAATCGAAATTCAGCGCGGGCGAGCCGCCCACGCAGCTTGAGATTCGCATTCTCGAGGAGCGCAACGGGCTGCGCTATCAGTCGGAAAGCACCACGGCGGACGGCCAGAAGCACGGCGCGAATTATTTCTTCCGCACCGACGGCTACGATTATCGCGTGACCGGCGCGCCCAATTACGATCACGTCTCGGTGGAGCTGACCGACGCCCATTATGTCCACACCGCGCTGCGCGAAGCGCATCTTCGTAAAAAACGCGACGAGCACGTTTATCTGGTCCAGTCCAAAATGGGCCGGCAGTTGATCGGCAAGGCGTATTACACCGTTTCCCCCGACGGCAAAACGCTCACCCGCGACGGCGAAACCACTCATCCGGACGGCCAGAAAGTGGAATATCACGAAGTCCTCGAAAAAGTGGAATAAACATGGCGCTGGCCGTCGAACAACAGAACGTGAGCGGTTCCACCAGCGTGATTACGCTGCGCGGCAAGCTGATGCTCGGCCAGGAATCGGCGCAACTGGAATCGCTGGTTCCGGAGCTGCTCAAGAACGGCCGTAAGAACCTGATTTTCGATTTAAGCGGCGTCACTCACATCGATTCGACCGGGATCGGGCGCTTCATCGATACCTACAGCCGCCTGATGCCGGTGGGCGGCCAGATGCGGCTGGCCGGCGCGACCGGCGCGGTGCGCGATTCCTTCCGCGTGACCCGCCTGGACACGGTGTTCCACTTTTATCCGACGGTGGAGGCCGCCTGCGAAGGGCTAAATTAGATCCGCGTCTGGAGCGGGTTTCGAAAATCGCTCTGGCGCTGCCCGAAACGTCCCGTGAAATACACGGCAGCCATGCGAGCTTTCGCGCGCGCAAGAAAGTATTCGCCTATTATCTGGACAATCACCACGGCGACGGAATCGTCGGGATCAACTGCAAGGTTCCGCGGCACGACAACACGGCCCTGATTGCCGCCAATCCGGAGCGCTTTTATATGCCCGCGTATATCGGATCGCGCGGCTGGGTCGGCTTGCGATTGGATGTGCCCGAGCTTGATTGGGAAGAAGCCGCCGAGTTGATTCTGGGGAGCTACCGGCTGTGCGCGCCGAAAACCCTAGCGGCAAAAATCGCGCCCGCGTCCTGACGATCAGGGCCGCATCGCGGCGGGCCAATTCATTCCCACCACCAGACCCGTGCGCGCGTCGCGGAACAGGATTCGGATGCCCGCATCCTTGATTTTTTGCGGGTCTTCGTCTTTCAGAACGTAAAAATCGTATCCCGTAAATTGCGTCGGCTCATGGCGCACAATCGGCGCCCACTGCGCGACGTTCCATCGCTGGCGATAAAACTCCATCGCCGCCTGGTGATACCACGATGTGCTGATGCGGACCGATCCGGCCGCACGGCGCGCGCTGACCCTTTGCAAGGCGAGCGCGGCGTCCTTGATTCGCGACCCATCCCGCCATAGCGTGAAATACCCGCCGTGAAGCTGCGTTACGAATTGCAGCGCCACAATGCATCCCAGGGCTAAATTCGCGCCGCGCAGCTTCGGAAAAAGATCCGCCGCAACCGCCCAGCCGAGCGCGAACAGCAGCACCAGGTAAAGACCGGTTCGATCCGCCGGATAAAGCGTCCCCAAAAATCCGTGCGCCGCCACAAGCACCCCCGAAGCAAGCGCCAGCGCGACGACCGGCACAAGACGCAGCCCGTCCTTGCGGTTCTTGAACAGCGCGACCGCGGCGGCTGCGGTGATGAAAATCGACAACGCGGGCAGAATCGCGAACTGAAACAAATGACGCATGGATTCGCCGCCGAGCAGCGCGCCCCGGCGCGTGGCAACAAACGAAGTTTCGATCAGACCGGCGATTGACTCCTCCGGACTCTTCAGACCGGCGTAAAAATCGCGCGCCTCCGCGCTGCGAACCGCGCCGAAACAAATCGCCCAAAAAATGGTCTGCGCGGGCGCGACCATCACCGCCACATTGCGAACCCGCTCTTTCCACGGAACCGGATCGAGCAGCAGCACGGCTCCCAAGACGCCGGCGGCGGGAAACACCATCGTGAGATTCGCCGAGATCGCCAGGCCCAGCAGCGATCCGCTCGCCAGGTAACCGCGCCGCATCGCAAAATAGATCGACCAAACCAGAAACGCCAGCGCTATTCCGTAGCCGCGCGCCGCGATCGAAAAATCCAGCAGCAGCGGATGCAGGCTCAAGGCGACGAACGCGACCCAGCGGACCGCGGGCGAGCGGACCGCGATGCGCAGCAGCTCGAAGATTCCGAGAACGAGAAAAAATCCGGCGATCAGGCTGGGCAGGCGAAGCGCGAACTCCGACAGCCCCAAAGTTTGCATCGAAAGCTTCGCCAGGATGGAGTACAAAACATGATTGTTGGCGTCGTACTTGCCATAGATCGCGCCCCAGCCGCCGGCGAGGAAGCGCTCGTAAGTGTAGGCTTCATCAATCGTGATCGACTGTTCGGCGGCGCGGTAGGCGCAGAACAACAGACGAGCCAGCGCCAAAGCGATCGCGGCGGCGCGTTCAGTCCGGAAATTCACGCCATTTATTGCTGCTCGAGCCGGTGGATCACGTCGGCAATTACGGCGCCGACAACTTCCAGGCTCTGCGCGCTGATTTTATCCAGCGTATCGTTGTCGGTGTGCCAGGCGGGATAATCGACGTCGATCACGTCCACCGCCGGAACGCCGAGCTTGACGAACGGGATGTGGTCGTCTTCTTCGGAAATCGTCCCATCAACGAAATAGGCCGCATAGCCGAGCTGCGAGGCCGCCGACCAGATGAGTTTGCGCAGGCGCGCGTCGGAGTTGGTGTCCTGCTTGATCCCGAGATTCCGGTCGCCGATCATATCCACATTGATCAGCGCGATGATTCGGCGCAGCGTGCCGTCTTTATTCCAGCGCTCGGCCAGATGGCGGCTGCCGTAGAGATTATCCTCGCCTTCCCACTGCTCGCGAATCGCCTCCTCGCCGTCGAAAAAGACGAGATAAACGTCGTCCTTTCGCGGCTGGCGGGCGAGCACGCGGCCGAGCTCGAGCAGCAGCCCGGTGGACGATCCGCCGTCGTTGGCGCCGACGAATCGCCGCCCCGGAAAAAGCTTGGTATCGAAGTGACCGGTGATGACGATCGCGCGTCCCGATTTGCCGGGAAATTTCCCGATCACGTTCTTCATCGCGATCGGGCCTTTCGGCGTCTGCGCGGTAAACGGATCTTCGCTCACTTCGCATCCGTCCAGTTTGAGCTGTGAAACGATGTAGGCTTCGAGTTTCTGATTGGCTTCCGAGCCGGGCGGGCGAGGTCCAAACGAGACGGCGTGGCGGGCGAAATCCAGAGCCGCCGCGCCGGAAAAGCTCGCGGCCGCTCCCATCAGCGGAAAAAGGAAAATCGCGGCAATCGCGCGCATACTTTGAGTTTACGCTCTCACCGCCGAGCCCGGCAGATGAAGCCCGGCGTGAAGCTGCGCCGCCGGTCGAGCGAATCGAACAGCGGCAGGATCAGTGCCGCGGGCGTCAGGAAAATCGCCGCGATCAGGATCGCCGGCCCCGGGAAAAATTGCAGGGCATTCAGCAGCCGCCGCGAGATCAGGCGGAAAATCCCGCCCACGGGCACGATCGAAATTTCCGCGAATCCCGCGCCGCGAAGCAGATACTCCAGCCCGTAGCGCGTGTAGCGGAAATAATCGTGCGGCTGCTGATGCTCTTCCCACTCCAGCGGCGCCGCCAGCAACAAGCGCCCGCCCGGCTTGAGCGAACGCGCAATCTCGCCGAGCACGCGCCGCGGATCGGTGACGTGTTCGAGCGTCACGATATTGATGCAGGCATCAAAGCTCGCATCGGGAAACGGCAGATTCTCGAGATTCGCGATCACGTCGAGGCACGAATAATTCCAGGCCGGGTCGCCAATCCCCAGATCCAAACCCACGTAGCGCTGTTTGCCGAAATAGCGCTTATAATTCCCTTCTCCGGCGCCCGCATCCAGGATTCGCGCCCCGGGTTTCAACGACGCCGCAAACCCATTGACCGCATCTTCGATCGAAGACTCGAAGTGCTGGATGTAGCGCCGCAAACGGCGCGGCAAGAGGTCCCGCAGGCGATCGTAAATCACTTTTTCTTTCGAGCTTCCACCATCACGGTGGAACCGGCGCGGCAGGCTGCTTCCAGAATCGTGAACGGCAGGCAAGACGCCACCAGCGCGGTGTAAATCAAATCCTTCCACAATCGCCGGAGCGGAGTTTCCGGTATTTCGCGCAAGCGCCGCGCCATCGGATCGAGCAGCGGCGCGAGACTGGTCGCCATGCCGGCCGGATTATCGCGCAGCGAAAAGTGCTTGGTGCGCACCACTTCAAAACCGCAGTGGTCGAGCAGCGTTTCGATGTCGGACAAACGAAAATTGATCAGATGGCGCGGCACGTCGATGCCGTTCCAGCGCTCGCCGAAAAGCAGGAATTGCCAGCACGCCGCGTTCGGCACTTGCAGGATCAGCCGCCCCTCCGGCCGCAAAAGCTGATGCGCGGCTTCGAGATAGCTGGCCGGGTCGTAGAGATGCTCGACCACGTGAAACATCGTGATCGCCGCGCAGCCCCCGGAAGCGAAGGGAGCGCGGGAAAGCGTCGCGCACACTGCGGGAACGCCCGACCGCCGCCAGGCGACGTGGGCGGCATCAAGCGAAAAATCCAGACCGGCGACCTGGCGTTGGCAGCGCTCGCGGAGCATTTGCAGAAAAAGCCCGCCGCCGCAGCCGACGTCTAAAATCAAGCCTTGCTCTTTCGATTGGGCAAGAGCGCGCTCGACAAATCTCAGGTGATCGCGCAGCACGAATCGCCGGTACCACTGCTCTATCCGGTCCGCCGCCGTGGTTTCCGGCGCGTACCAGTAATCGGGCGGATAATAATCGCGCAGTTCGCGCGGTGACGGCCGCGGATCGAGGCGAATCAGCCGGCATTTCCGGCATTCGACAATCTGAAACGATTTTGTGGTGGTGCGATAAAGCCGGTCCGTGGCGGAAAACAGCGTGCGCGATTCGCTGGAGCCGCAGGCCGGGCACTCGCCGCTCAGTTGGATTGTTCCGAAATTTCCCGCGTCGAAATCCTGTGGCGCAGCAACAGATCCCGGATCTGGCGCGGCGTCAGACGCGCTTTCGTCCGGAAGAACTCGCGGCGTTTTTTCAACATGCGGGGAATCAGCGGCAGCGCCGATACGGTTCCCTTCAGAAACGCCATCGCCGCCCGCGGTTTCGAATAGCGGCGCAGTTCCCCCCGATTGCGGATCGCGGCCCGCGTCCCCGCTGCGATTCTTCTGAAATAATAGGCGCCGTTTAGCCACAGCAGATTCCACGGAAACAGCTTTACCGCCAGCAGCACGCGATTCCGTTCGATCAGCGTGAGCCGGCGCGCCGAGCCCAGGCCCAGCGTAGCCCCCCGATGGTGACGCACCACGGCGCCGGGCGCGTACAGGCAACTCCACCCGGCGATCCGCCCGCGCAACCCCAGCTCGGCGTCATCGGCGTAGGCGAAAAAATCTTCGTCGAATCCGCCGATCTCATCTAGCATCGCACGCCGGTACATCGCCGCGCATCCGTCCGGCCAGAGCGTTTCCTCCACCCGCTCGAACTGCCCGCGATCGAGCTGGCCCGATCCGCGCCCGCGATTCTGACCGTCAGGATAAATCAAATGGCCGCACTTATCGATGCGCGCGGGGTCCTCCCACACCAGGATCTTCGAGGCGGCCATGCCGATACGGTCTCCGGATTGAATCGCCGCGGCAAGTTCGCTCAGCCAGTTCGGATCGGCCTCCGCGTCATTATTGAGTAAGGCGACCAGCGCAGAGCGGGATACGGCAATCGCCTGATTATTGGCCGCGCAGAATCCGCGATTCGACGAATTTTGGATCAGACGCAGCGGAACCGGATAGGACCGCGCTAAATCTTTTACCAGTACCGCCGATCCATCAGTAGAGCCGTTGTCAACTACGATGACTTCAAAGCTCGGATGGGTTTGCGAGGCCAGGGATTTGAGACACTCGCGCAGTAACTCTCTGCGATTCCAATTGACCACGGCCACCGTTATGGTCGGCGTAAAATTGGACGGGACCGGCACTTCAGGCTGTTGTATTATAGTACTCCAGCCAAAAACGACTGGAACGACTTGAACCTTAGATCTTATCAGGTGAATTATGAATTCGGTTGGGGCAGTTCTAAAAACCGAGCGCGAACGGCAAGGACGCGATCTGGCCGAGATCGCCGGGGAGCTATGCATCACCCAGCGCTATCTTCGGGCGATCGAACAGGACGACCTGAAGAGCTTGCCTGGAACTTTCTTCTACAAAAGTTTCGTAAAGCAGTACGCCGCCTCGCTTGGCGTCGATGAAAGCGTGCTGCAATCCGGAATCGAGTCGCTGACGGCGGTGCTGGAGCCGCTGCCGCTGCCCGGCGCCGATCCGAAATATGGAAAACGCGCTGAGCCGCCTCCCTTGCGCGACCTGGACCCGATCGTGCGCGACGGAAATCGCCGCTATTTTCCCGATTCGCGAATGGGATTATCCATCGCCGCGCTGGTCGCCATGCTGCTGGCGACTTCGGGCTTTTACGCCTGGTACAACAAAGCGGCGCAATCTGCGCCGCCCATTTCCGCTGATGAGCGGACGGCTCGCGCGGCAAATCCCGCGCCGGCCTCCGCGCGACCCATGGTCGAGGAGCCGGTGAAAACCGAAGCCGCGGCGCCGGCATCGTTGAACGTGACCAGCACGACGGGCGCCGACGGCGTGAATCATGTCGTGCTGAATCTTTCGGCCACCGAAAAGACCTGGCTCTCGATCACCAGCGAAGGCAAGCAGATTTTCTCCGGCGTTCTGGAACCGAGCCAGACCAAAACGTTAACGGGGCTGGACGTCGCCAAGATGAAGGTCGGCAACGCGGGCGGCCTGGAGGTTATGTGGAATGGAAAACCCATCGGCCCGATCGGACCGCGGGGCCAGGTGCGCATCGTGTTGTTCACGCCGGATAATTTTCAGATATTGACGCCGAATCAAGCGCTGTAAAGAATCGGCCGCGGCGGTGGCGGCCACCCCCTCTTCGCGATAAGATCAAGAAGCCATGCATCTTGTGAATCGCATGTCCCGCCTGGGGACGGAATCGGCGTTCGAAGTACTGGCGCGGGCCCGCGCGCTTGAAAAACAGGGCCGCAGCATCATTCATCTGGAAATCGGCGAGCCCGATTTCCCGACTCCGGAACATATTCGCGAGGCCGCCAAGAAAGCGCTCGACGACGGCTGGACGAAATATGGCCCGACGCAGGGCGATCCCGCGCTGCGGGAATCGATCGCCAACTATATTTCCCGCACCCGTCTCATTCGTGCCCGCGCCGAAAACGTTTGCGTCACGCCCGGGGCCAAACCCATTCTGTTTTTCGTCCTTACCGCGCTGATCGAGGAAGGAGACGAGGTCATTTATCCCGATCCCGGCTTCCCGATCTACGAATCGATGATTCGTTTTCAAGGCGGCGTGGCGAAGCCGATTCCGCTGCTTGAAAAACGCGGTTTTTCGCTCGATTTGGATCAGTTTGAAGCGCTTTTGACGCCAAAAACGAAGCTGGTGGTGCTCAATTCGCCGCACAATCCGACCGGCGGCGTCATTCCGCGCGCAGACGTGGCGCGCCTGGCCGAAATGCTGCGCGATCGCGACGTGGTGGTGCTCAGCGACGAAATTTATTCGCGGATCTGTTTCGGCGAAGAGCCGGTTTCAATCGCCAGTTTCGACGGAATGGCCGAAAAAACCGTGATCGTGGATGGGTTTTCCAAAACCTATTCCATGACGGGCTGGCGGCTCGGTTATGGGGTGATGCCGGAGTGGCTGGCGAAAGCGGTGGTAATGCTCATGGTGAATTCGAATTCGTGCACGGCGAGTTTTGTGCAGCGTGCCGGAATTACGGCGCTCGAAGGCCCGCAGGATTGCGTCGAGGCGATGGTCAAGGAATTTCGCCGCCGCCGCGACGCGATCACCGCGGCGCTGAACACGATTCCGGGATTTCGCGCGCACGCTCCCGCCGGTACGTTCTACTCGTTCCCAAGCATCGCCGATACGGGAATGAGTTCCAAGGCGATGGCCGACCTGCTGCTGAACGAGGCCGGCGTCGCCTGCCTGGACGGCACTGCTTTCGGGCGCTACGGCGACGGATACGTCCGCTTCAGTTGCGCGAATTCGCTGGAAAATATCAACGAGGCGGCCAGCCGTATCCACAAAGTTTCCGAGCGCTGGGCCTCGGCGGTCAGCTCCAGATAACTTCGCCCGCGTTGGGACGGAGTTGGGCATGATAAAACTCGTTACGATCGAGCGCGAATACGGAAGCGGCGCGAGCGCGATCGCCAAACGAGTGGCGGATCGGCTGGGATGGGAGCTGTGGGATCAGCAATTCACCGACGAAATCGCCCGCCGCCTGTCCTGCGACCGGCGCCACGTCGAGCGCCAGGAGGAACGTAACGATCCGCTGCGGCGCAGGTTATTAAAAGCGTTCGTGCGGGGTAGTTTCGAGGGCAACATCAACACACCACGCATGACCACGGCCGACGCCGAAGACATCCGGGAAACGGCCGAAGCGCTGGTGAGGGATGTCGCAGCCAGAGGCAACGCGGTCATTGTCGGGCGCGGTTCCGCCTACTATCTCTGCGAGAGGCCGGACGCGCTCCATGTTTTCATCTATGCTCCATATCCGGAGAAAGTTCGCCGCATCGTCCGTGAAGGCAAGAGCGAGGAGGAGGCCGAGGAACTGGCGCAAAGCGTGGATCGCGACCGCACCGCCTTTATCCGGCGGCACTTCGGAATCGAATGGCCCGCGCGGCAGTATTTTCATTTCATGGTGAACTCGACGATCGGCGAGGAGGAGGCGGCGGATATGATTATCCGCGCGCTGCATACAATCCGCGGCAGCAGCATGTGCCCGTAATGCCGCAGAACCTGGACGGATTTTCACTCCGCGCACGCAAATTACTGCTTCAGCGCGTCCTGTAATTTCGCGGCGAAGGGCGAAACCCGCTCCGGCGCATTTTTCTGCTCGACCGGCTTCGGCGCGGCGGGCGCTTTCGGCGGCTCCGATTGCAAATAGCGCCGCTTCTTCAGCAAACTGCGGTCCAGGGCGGAACTGTAGCCGGTCCAGACGCCTTCGACGAACGGATCTTTCTCGACCGCGCACCGCGCGCACTCCATCTTCGAATCGAGATTATCGATATGGTGCAGCAGCAGCGCCTCGGCGAACACCGGCACCTTGGGCGAGCCGTAGGCAAGCTCGCCGTGATGGCTCAGCAGCATGTGCAGAAGCAGATCGCGAACCAGCGGCGGAAAATCGGGCACCAGGCGCAGTTTCTCTTCGACGATTCGCACGCCAATCGCAATATGGCCGAGCAACTGGCCCTCGGTCGAATAGCTGAAGCCGCGGGAATAGTTGAGCTCGCGAATTTTTCCGATATCGTGCAGGATCACGCCGGTAAGCAGCAGATCGAGATCGATCCCCTCGTAGTGCGCGGCCGTGAATTTCGCCAGATGGCAAAGCGACAGCACGTGCTCGATTAAGCCGCCCAGCCAGGCATGGTGCACCGATTTGGCCGCGGGCGCGATGCGATAGGCGGCGGCGATTTCCGGATCGGCGAACACGGCTTCGAGCAGCGCGCGCAGATGCGGATCGCCGATGGAGCGGATCCAGCCCTCCAGCTCGCGAAACATTTCATCGCGATCCCGTTTTGAGACCGGAAAGTAATCGGCAAAATCGATCTCCGATTCGGCTACCGGCGTGACCTTATGAATCGTAAGCTGGGGCCGGTTTTGAAAGATCTGGTACAGTCCCTTGACGCGCACGAAATCGTCGCGATCGAAGGCGTCGAGCACTTCGGCGGCGTTGTCCCACATTTTGGCGTCGAGTTCGCCGGTGCGGTCCGCGAGGATCAGGGAAAGATAGGGGTCGCCGTGTTTTTTCTGGCGAATATCCTTGTGCTGGACGCGAAACGTCCCCTGGATCACCTGGTTGGCTTCGAGTTCGCTGATGTACGGGGATTTCACGCTTCGGAGTCTTGGATCCCTCGCATTGAAATCGGGTTCACGGGCTTAGTGGGACGACGACGTGCCCTGCACCTTCGTGCTGGTGCCCGGAACCGGAATCACCCACAGCAGCTTTTTCTTGACGGTTTTGGCCGCAACCTCTTCCTTGGTCACCGTTTCCGGTTTCAGGGCGGTGGGATCGCTCCAGGCGGTGTTCTTGCCGGGCGCGGCGCCGGAATCCTCATAACCCTGCTTAATCTCCAGGAACGCCTGCTGGCGCAGCTTGGTGAGATAATCGCGCAGCAGCGGATCGAACTTTGGCGCGGCCAGCTTGTTCTCCACTTCGAGGCGAACTTCTTCAAAGTTGGCCAGCCCGGCTTTTTGATGCTCCACCACTTTGAAAATGTAGAAGCCGGCCGGATGATCCAGCTTGAACGGATCGCTGACGTAGCCGCGAGGCTGATTCCACAGCGCATCCTCGATCTGCTTGGCCAGCTCGCCTTTCTGCATCGGAGGCATTTCGCCTCCGGTCGCCGCGTCGGCATCATCGGAGTTGGCCTGAACCAGGTCCTCGAATTTCTCTCCCTTGCGCGCGCGCGCCACCAGATCCTTCGCCTTGCGCTCGGCCAGCAGCACGCCTCCAGAATCCTTGCCTTCGGTCGAGATATAAAGCTTTTCGAGGAACACGCGCTCCTGGCGCTGAAATTCGTCTTTATGCTCGTTGTAATATTTTTCCAGATCCTCGCGCTTGAATTCGAGCTTGCTCGAAACTTCCTGCCGGATGACGCGATCGACATAGGCCTGATTTTTCAGCTCGGCTTTGTAATCTTCAAACGACATCCCGGTCTGCTGGCGCACGAACTGCTGGAATTTTTCCGGATCGGCGATGCCGGACCGGCGCTGCGCGTCGGCGAGTTTTTTGGTCACTTCAGCGTCCACTTTCAGATCGAGCTCTTTGCCCTTCTGGATGAGCAGAAGCCGGTCAATACGCCCGCGCAGAACATTGCGCGAGGCGTTGTCCACGGCTTCCTGAAGCGCGCGGCCGGTGAGGCCCTGGCTGCGAAATTCGGCCTCGGCGTCCTTGCGATCTTTCTCCAGCTCGCTGCGCGTAATGATGTCCCCGTTGACCTTGCAAACGATTTCCTCGATGGTGGTAACATCCGCCGCCGAAGCGATCGCCGCCGTTACACACATGCATACTACCCAAAAACGCATACCAAAATTATTGCACGGCAGGAGCGATCCTGGCGTAAAGCCGCCCTGTTCCCGTACGCCAGGATAGGCTAATTTGACGCCGCCGGCATCGACGCACCGGCCGAATCCGCCAGCGTCACCTGCGATTTGCTCACAAGGGCTTGCGGCTCTTCAGGAACACGGTCCGGCCAATCCCGGGATCCTGATGGAGTGGCTGGAGGCTGTCCGTCACTGGTGAGCGATATTCTCAAGAGAGAATGAGCAGGAGTGAGCGATAAGGTTGTGAAACGAGCAGGACAGTTACTGCTATCGGCGATCGGGGCGGGCGCCGTGACGTGGGTGGCCTACCGCGTGATTCCCGTCAACGCCACCACCGCGGGTTTTGCCTACCTGCTCTTGGTTCTTGTGGTGGCGAGCGTGTGGGGCTTCCTGGAAGCCGCAGTCACATCGATTCTGTCGACATTGGCTCTTAATTTCTACTTCCTTCCGCCCGTCCACACTCTGACCATCGCGGATCCGCAGAACTGGGTGGCGTTGTTCAGCTTTCTCGCAACTTCTTTAGTGGCCAGCCGCCTCTCAACGAAGGCGAAACGGCGCGCGGCGGACGCCATGGAGCGGCAGCAAGACTTAGAGCGGCTCTAT
>JAJPHS010000010.1 GCA_021325175.1 Terriglobia bacterium | reverse complement strand
GACCGGCCGAATTTGAATCCGTCTTTTTCGGGCCCGATCATCAAGGGCAAACCGAACCAGTGGTTTGATCCGAACGCGTTCCTGCTGCCAGCTCCGGGGACGTATGGGAATGTTGGGCGCGGCACGATGGTCGGTCCGGGGCTGGCGTCCGCGGACGTGTCGCTATTCAAGACGACGCGCGTGGCCGAGCGGGCGAGCCTGCAAATTCGCGCTGAATTTTTCAACGTGCTGAATCACGCCAACTTCGCCACGCCGAACGCGACCGTGTTTTCCGGAACAGCGATCAGCGGCTCGGCGGGGCTGATTACGGCGACGGCAACAACGTCGCGGCAGATTCAATTTGGCATGAAGCTGGTGTTTTAGGGTGTTTCGTTGGACCTGCGTGGACCGCCTCCCTTCCCGTACTTAAGCCAATTACCTACCCGCCGGTTAAGGCGTTCGCCGCGTAGGAATGGAACCTTTTCGCGCGTAACATGGGACGATGTCGTGGTCCGACGATATACGCTGCCTATACTGCGACGGCCGCCTCCCTCTCTATCGCAAAATCACGAACGGGCAGTTCTGTTCGGCCGCTCACCGCAAGGCCTATTGGCAGGAACAGGAACGGCTGGCGGTGGAGCGGCTGCATCAGACGCACGACACGCTGCGAGCTTTCCGGCCCGCGCCCGGGCTCAGGGTGGAAGCGATTATCGGCGCGGTTCCCGAAGCCGAAGCGGAACCGCGGCGGCAGCTTCCCGACGGCAGGCCGTGGTGGATGCCGCTGGTGAACCGGGGCGAGGTGCCGATTGCGGGCCTGCTCGCCGATCCGGCATCGGCGCGGTCGCGCTGGCCGCAGGACGGGCTCGCGGAAGGCCAGCCCGAGCCTCTCGAATATGATCAACCGCTCCGGCGTCCGTTCCACGTTTATCAAATATTAGAGCGCGGGGTTCCCTTCGCCCCGGCGACCGCCCCGGAAATCGCCGCCGCGCGACTGCGAGAGCCGATGCGCGCCGCGCTGGTTCCGGTGGAGGTTGTGCTCCATCCGATCGCACGCCTCAGCGCCGGATTGCAGCCGGTCTTCGAGCCGATCGAAATCATCGAAGAAGAGATTCCGCCGTTTGCCGGCCTGGTTCCGCTGGCGCCGCCGTCCTGGCGCGAGATGGCCAAGGGCGTCGCCGGAGCCGGACCGATCGAGCTTGCGCTGCGCTCTCGCCTGCCGCTCGATCGGGTGGAGTTTCGCGTCGGACTTGCGCCGGCCAAACTGCTCGCGGCCGGCTTGCGGCAGCTTCCGATGGATCACGCCCCGCGCGTGCAAGGCGTCTTGATCGATCATCTGCGCGCGCTTGACCTGGGCGCGGAGACCGGCGCGCCGCTGTTCACGCTTGCGACGCCGCTGGCGCGCCCCCGGCTGCGTCTGGCGCCCGGACGCCGTTATCCGGTTCAGAAAAGCGAGGGCGCGGCGCAAGCGATCGCGCCCCAGCTTCAAAACTTCGCCAATGCGCCGGCCATTTCCCTGCCCTGGCGAACGGCTCAGCCGCCCGCGCCGCCTCCCCGGGCCCTCGAGGAGCCTCAGCCAGCCGGGCTGCTCGCACTTAAGCACGCTGCGCCGCCGAAGCTCGGATCTTTTGAAATTCATCCCGCGCCGGAAGCAATGGCGAATCCGGGGACGCCGCGCCCGGCGCCCATTCTGCCGCGCGCCCGCTTCGATGCGCAGCGCGTCGCCTTCGAGCTGAGCGGTCAAGCGGTTTCGGAAGCTTGCGAAGCGAAGCGGCCAGAATTTTTCACCCACGCGGTGGATTTTTGGAATCGCGTGCCGCGCGATTTCAAGCTGCTGGCGTTCACCATCCCGCTGCTGCTTGCGCTGGCGCTGCATCCGGAGCTGCCCAAGGTTCACGTCGCTACGCCGTCCAAGGCAGCCCGGTTCCAGCGCGACTTTCAAAAAGCCTGGAATGAGGAACTGGTCAATGTAAAGCAGAGCCTGACCGAGCGCGCCGCTATCGCGCTTGATGAGGATTTTCGCGCCGGCCTGGACGATTGGGTGAGCCGCGGCGACGCCCCCACCGAGTGGTCTTTCGATGCCACGGGCTTTGTCCGGCCCGGCCCGCTGGCTCTGTACCGCCCCAGCATGCAACTGAACGACTATCAGATGCAGTTTTTAGGCATGATCGACCAGAAAGCCCTAAGCTGGGTGGCCCGCGCCGCCGATTTTAATAACTTGTACGTCATGAAACTGGTGGTCCTTAAACCCGGTCCGCTGCCGACCATCGGGCTGACCCGCTACGCCGTGATCGACGGCAAGGCGGTTTCCCGAGTGGACACGGCCGTGCCGGTCGACGCCCGCGAGGATATGCTTTACCGCGTGCGCCTGGACGTCCACGGCGACGATTTCGCGCTCAGCGTTCAGGGGCAGTTGATCGATGCCTGGAGCGAGCCGCGGCTGAATCACGGCGGCGTCGGATTTTTCACCGCTCGCGGCGAATCGAGCCGCCTGCGCTGGGTGCAGGTGACACATCAGTACGACATGCTGGGCCGCCTTTGCGCGTACCTGGCGCCAACCAATACTACACAAGCAACGAGCGGGGGCTGGGAACAATGAGCGTACGCAAGAACGGAACGGAAACTCTTCGAAGCAATGGTAAGCCGGTCTCACCGGCGCTGGCGCGATCGGTGGCCTTACACCTGGACGGCAAGCGCAAAGAAGCTCTTCGCGAACTGAACGCGGCGCTGGAGGCTGGCGAAGAAACAGTTGATATTTTCGCGGCCAAAGGACACATTCAATTCGAATTAGAGCAATACGACGATGCCATAAAAACGTTCGAGCGCCTGCTCGGGCTGGCACCGCGCCATCCCACCGCAAATTTTAATCTGGGGATCTGCTACGAAAAATTGGGGCGCTGGCAGGAGGCGACCGATGCCTTTCAGAAAGCCCTGCAACTGGATCCCTCGCGCGAAGAAGCACAGCTCGGCTTGGGAATTTGCCTGCTGCATCAGGAAAAGCCCGAGCCGGCGATCGCGGCCTTCGATAAAGTACTCGCCAAACACCCCGATCACGAAACGGGGCTGTTCGGTAAGGCAGTTTCGCTGCAACTGTTGTGGAAATTCGATGAAGCCACGCAGGAGTACCTGAAGATCCTGCAAAAGAACCCGCAATCGGAAGAATGCCTGGTCAATCTGATCACTATCGGGATGGCCCGCAAGGATTATGTGTCGATCCAGCAATACTCGGAGCGGCTGTTGGCGATGCGACCGTTTTCTCAAGCGGCGCTTGAAGGTCTGGCGACTTGCGCGTTTCAAAGCAACGAGTACGAGGCTGCCGCTAAATATTGCTCTAAATTAGTTGAGTTTACGCCAGATCATTTCGAGCGTTGGTTTAATCTTGGGGTGGCGGAACAGAAGTGTGGGCGCCTGGAACAGTCCGCCAAAGCATACTCGGAAGCCGCGCGAATCCGGCCGGACGCAAAACAGGCGCACGTGAATCTCGGAATCGTCCGGCAGGAGATGGGTGAATTGAAGCTGGCGCGCGAATCCTACGAGCGGGCGTTACAGATCGCGCCGGATCTGGCCGACGTGATCTACAACTTGGCCAGCGTGCTGGAACAGCAAGGTGAAAAGGAAGACGCCGAGCGGCTTTACGTGAAACTGCTCGCGCGGAATCCTGAATGGGAGGATGCCTGGTTTCGTTTGGGTTATCTGCGGCTGCTGCGCGCCGACCATCGCGGCGCGCAGGAGGCTTTCCAGAACTGCGTGCGCAAGCGGACGCCCTGGCCGGAGGCGCAGTTGAACCTTGGTCTGGCGTGCTGGAATAGCGGCGATCATGACGGCGCGGCGAAAGCATTCGAGGCGGTGCTTGAATCCGATCCGAACTCGATCGACGCGCTGCGCGGCCTGGCGGCGCTGGCCGTCGAACGCGAGGACCTGGATAGAGCGCTCGATTTGCAGGCCAAGCTGATCGAAGCGGGAGAGCGCACGCCGGAGCTGTTCTATAACACCGGCCTGCTGCTGCAAAAATCCGGGCAGGTGGAAGACGCCATCCGGCTTTATCAGGAAGCCCTCGCCGAGCGGCCGACGTTCGCCGAAGCGCTGCTCAACCTAGGCCACGCGCTCAAATCGCAAGGCAATCTGGAAGAGGCGCGCAACTACTGGCGCCAGGCTCTGGAGCAGAAACCGGAGCTTGCCACCGGATATTTCGAGCAGTAGGCAACGGCCAGTTCATACCCGCCACGGCGGCCGGGGCGAGCCCGCAATGTAACCAATTTTTGATTTGACCCGCGGCATCGCCTGGGCTATTCTTTTTTCAATCCCCCAAGGTTACGGGCCGGGCCACCGGTCCCACGAATTCGCTGTACGAGGGTCAAGATGAACTGTATTTTTCCGCGCGCCGGGCGCGCTCGCGATATTTTCCTTTTTCTGACGCTCTGTTTGGTCCTGGCCGGGGGCGCCCGCGCGCAGACCACCGGAGCCGGCACGATTACCGGCACCTTAACCGATCCCAACGGAGCCTCCGTGCCGGGCGCGACAATCATCGTTCACAACGTCGATACCGGGATCGATCTGCGGCTCGCCAGCAACGACGCGGGAGTCTACACGGCGCAGTTCCTCATGCCCGGCCGCTACGAGGTGACCGTCTCCAAGCCCGGATTCGCCCGAGTGGTGCGCCAGAACCTCACCGTGCAAGTCGGCCAGATCGTCACGGCCGATTTTTCCATGCCTCTGCAATCGGCGACGGAAACGGTGACGGTTAACGCCGAACAGTCCGTTATCGATCCGGAAAAAATCGAAATGTCGCAGGTGATCAGCCAGACGCAGCAGGAAAATCTTCCGCTGGTGGGGCGCCGCTGGGAGAGCTTCGCGCTGCTGACGCCGAACACGACCAACGATGGGTCGAACGGTCTGGTCTCTTACCGCGGAATTTCCGGCCTGTACAACAACAGCACCGTCGATGGGGTGGACAATAGCCAGGCGTTCTTTTCGGAAACCAAGGGCCGCACGACGATTCCCTACATCTACAGCATGGATTCGATCCAGGAGTTTCAGGTCAGCTCCAGCAACTACAGCGCGGAGCTCGGCCAGTCGGCGGGCGGCGTGGTGAACGCCGTCACCAAATCGGGAACGAACGCGATTCACGCCGATTTGTTTTATTATCTGCGCTACACGACCTGGAATGCGCTCGATCCGCTGCAAAAATCGCGCGGCATTTACACCCAGCCGATCCATCAGCAGCAGCAGTTCGGCGGCAGCGTGGGCGGCCCGATCCTCAAGGATAAGCTGTTCTACTTTTTCACCTATGACGGTTTCCGCAAAGTGAATCCGATCAGCTTCACCAGCACGTCGAGTTTTCCGCTGGCCTGCGTGTACTCGCAAATTTCCGCCGCGCAGTGCGCCGCCGCGAATCACTACCTGTCGTCGCTGCTCGGCGCCTACCCGCGCTTCACCAATCAGGACACCGGATTCGGCAAGATCGATTATCAAATGAATCCGAAGAATCATCTGGATCTTTCCTTCAATCTCGATAATTTTTTCGCGCCGAATTCCTATAACACCGCCATTACCTCCAACAACAATTCCAACACCGCCAACGGCACCGCGCATACTCACGAAAGAATTCTGGTGGCGAGCTTCGATTCGGTGATCAACCCGGCGACGTTGAACAACGTTCGCGCGCAGTGGTCGCAGGATCTGGAGGTGATCGGCAACAACGACACTGGTCCCAGCGTCACGGTGACCAACGTGATGGCCTACGGGATGCCGAACGCGCTGCCGCGCCCGGCGTTTCCCAATGAAAGGCGCACCGAACTGTCGGATGTGTTTTCGAAGACGATCGGCACGCACACGCTGAAGTTCGGCGCGGACGTCAACATCATCGACGAGATCGCCATCAATCTGTTCCAGGGCGGCGGCGTTTATACCTACAGCGGCGCCGCGGCCACGGCGTTCTCCAACTGGACCGCCGACGTGATGGGCATCAACCTGGGCGACGGCTTGACCGGCCGCCACTTCAGCACCTTCGTGCAGGTCACCGATCCGGTGACCGGCGTGGGCAAGGACGCGTACTTCCAGAAAGACGCCGCGGGCTTCGTCGAGGACACCTGGAAGATCACGCCGCGGCTGACGCTCAATCTCGGCCTGCGCTACGACGTTTTCCTGATCCCGCCGCCGCCGAAACCGAACACCTCGACGCCGCTCACCACGCTATACACCTCGACGATCAACATCGATAAGCACCAGTTCGCGCCGCGCCTCGGCGGAGCATGGCAGATGAGCAAAGGCACCGTGCTGCGTGTCGGCTACGGCATGTTTTACGCGAAAACTTCCAACAGCACGTACTACGCGACGCGCGTCGAAAACGGCGAATTTCAGCAGACCTACAACTGCACCGTCAGCACCTGCCCGGCTTTGAGTTTTCCGAATTTGATCTTCAATCCGCCCGGCGGCGCTCCGGTGGCGCCCTTTGCCGGCGCGCTGACCCCGGTCGTGACGCCGATCAGCTTGGGCGCGAACACCGCGACCACCCGCGGCCAGAGCCCGGATTGGGTGAATCCGCTGGCCCATGAAGGCGAGGTCACGGTGGAGCATCAACTGCCCGGCAACGTCAGCGTTTCGGCCTCCTACATTTTGAGCCGGGCGCTTCATTTGCCGGTATTCATCGACGCCAACCTTGGGCCGTCCACGCAAACCCGCACCTACACCTATCCCGACGGCGGGACGTTCACGGTTCCTTTCTATACAGCGGCGAACCGGCTGAATAATACCGGTCCGATTCTCGCCGGCTATAGCGTTGTGAATTCGCTGTACAACAGCATGGTGCTCAGCTTCCATAAGCGGATGAGCCGGGGAATTGAGTTTGTTTTTAACTACACGCTCAGCAGGGCGGAGGATGACGGCCAGGTGGCGGGGGCTTTCGGCACCTTCGATGGCACCGATTACACTATCGATCCGCATAACCAGAAGGCGATGTGGGGCCTTTCCGATCTCAATCAGACCCATCGCGTCGCTTCGTCGGTGGTTTGGAAACCGGGATACGCGAAAAATCTGAGTAATTCCACGGCGCGCCTTCTGGCCGATGGATGGACGTTATCGGGAATCTTTGTGGCGGCGAGCGGCCAGCCGGTTACGGGTCTGATTTCGGGGACGCCCGCCGGAGCCGTCGACGGCGGCCTGACTGGAGGCATGGTGAACAACTCCGGCACGGCTCCCTCGACGTATGAGGATCCGCGCGTGCCGCGCAATCACTACCAGGGTCCCGGATTCTGGGATATCGACATGCGGCTGGCGCGCGATTTCACCATCGCGGACCGCTTCCGCTTGACGCTGCTCGGGGAGGCGTTCAACATTCTGAATCACACCAATGTTTTCGCCGTGAATACCACGCAGTATTCGCTCTCCGGCGCGACGCTGGCCCCGGTGTCCACGTTCCTGAGCCCCAGCGCCACCAACAGCGGCCTATATGGCGCGCGGCAGTTGCAAATATCGGGACGGATCACGTTCTAGGTCCGCCCTTCATTACGAACGGATCGAATCGGCGAGGGAAAAAATCGGCAGATACAGGGAAATCAGCACGAAAGCCACGAAAATTCCCATGAAAATCATGATCGCGGGTTCGATGAGGCTCAGCGCGGCTGTGGTGCGCGTCGCCACGTCGTCTTCGTAAAATTCGGCCACGCTTCCCAGCATCGACGGCAGCGCGCCGGTCGATTCGCCGACCTCGATCATGTCGATCGAAAGCCCCGGAAAAACTTTCGTCTGCCGCAGCGATGACGACAGCGACTGCCCTTCCCGCACCAGCTTCACGGCCTGTTGCAGAACTTTTTTCAACACCTGGGTGCCCAGCGATTCCGAGGCCGTGTCCAGCGCTTGCAGCAGCGGAATGCCGCCGACCAGCAGCGTTCCCAGCACGCGCGAAAACTGCGCGACCTGATATTTCAGCCACACCTCGCCCAAAACCGGGATTTTCAGCATGGCGCGATCGATCAACTCCGAGCCGCGCGGCGTGCGCGCCCACCAGCGAAAGGCGAGCACCGCCAGAATCAGCCCCACGAAGCCGAGCAGAACATAGTTGCGCGCCGTGGTTCCGACGGCAATCAAAATTTGCGTCGGCGCCGGAAGATCTGCGTTCATGCTGGAATAAAGCTGCGCGAAATTCGGCACGACATACGTCACCAGAAACACGATCAGGCACACCACCAGCGTCACCAGCACCGCCGGATAAAGCAGCGAAACCATCAGCTTTTTCCGCACCGAAAGGGACAGTTTCTGATAGGCGATGTAGCGCTCGATCACTTCGGCGAGCGAGCCGGAGCGCTCCCCCGCCAGGACGCTGGTGACGTAAATCGGCGGAAAGGCTCCCTGGCGCGCGAAGGCGTCCGATAGCAGGGCGCCGTTGCGCACCTCCTCGCGAACGCCCTTGATCAGCGTGGATAATTTCGGATCCGTCAGGCGCTCCGCCAGCAGATCGAGCGCTTTCAGGATCGGCAGCCCGGCGCGAATCAGCGTCACGAACTGCTGATTGAAGATCAGAAATTTCTCGACGTTGATCTTTTTCTTTTTCGGCTGCTTGAGCCCGGCCGAAAGCGCGTTGATCTCCGATCGCGGCTTGATGGAATAGACAAGAAAACCCTGCTGCGTGTAGCGGTCGCGCAGCTCGCGCTCCGAGCCGGCTTCGGCGACCTGTTGATGAACCTCGCCGCGGGCGTCGGCGTATTTAAGTGTCCATTCAGCCATCAAAAATATGACGCGCCGCGGAGCGCGTTCGTGCAATTCGGGCCGTGCAACCAATTCTAGCGCGGCGGTTTGGCTGCTGGTATGTTGGTAGTTACATGCGGCGACTGCGAATCCTCGCCGGATTATTGATTCCCCTGCTCCTGCTGCTCGCCGCCGGACCGGGTTTTGAAAACCGGCGAAAGTTCGAGGAGCACTACGCCAAGCACGGCCGCGAATTCGGCCATATTTCGCCGGAGGAATATCTGCGCATGGCTCAGGCTTTGCGCGACACGCCGCCCGGCGGGCCGGTGCTTGAAGCCGATAAGCCCGGCGGCGTCGTGACCAAATTCGATCGCCGCACCGGCGCTTTCATCGCCTACAATCCCGATCGGACCATTCGAACGTTCTTTAAACCGGTAGATGGCGAACGCTATTTTCGACGACAAGCCCGGCGGCCGAATGACTGACGCCGAGGTTCGAAATTATCTTCAGGAGAACGGCTACCCCGAACACGTCGTTCGCGGCGGGCGAGCCGGTCTGCTGCGCCGCTGGAGGGAATTCGTGGCCGAAGTCGAGAACGGATATTCGCTCCATCTTGAGGATTACCGCAACGATCTGGACCTTCGCGCCATCATCCGGCTGACCGGTCTTGAAGCCGAGGCCGCCGATGCCGACGCGAGATTCGAAAAAATGCTCACAGCGCGCCATATTCGCGTTTGGGAAAGCGCGCCCGGCGATCCGTTCTGGGATTTTGGGTATCCGAAAAACGCCGGCCCCGATCTGATTGCGGATCTGAAAAGCGAAGGCCTGATCGCGCCGTAAGCCCTCGCCTTTATTCCCGCGGCTGCTGCTCGACCCGGACCGTTTCGCCGGAGCGCAGCGAATCCGGCGGATTCACGATGACCAAATCCTGATCGGTGATGCCGCTGGTGACTTCCACCTTGGTTCCGTAATCGCGGCCCAGCGTGACGTGGACCAGATCCACTTTATTGCCGTCGCGCACCACCGCGAGCTGCACATTTTCCGCGCGAAAGATGAGCGCCTCCACCGGAACAATCAGGTTCCGCGCGTCGGAGGTGATTTTTAGATGCACCTCGGCGTAGGCGCCCGGCAGCAGCGCGCCATTGGAGTTATCGATATCGACCTCGGTCAGCAGCGTGCGCGTGGCGGGATCGATCGCATCGGCGTTGCGGGCGATTTTGCCGGTGAAATGGCGTCCCGGTTTTTCGCTCAGCGTAATATCGGCGGCGCGCCCCGGCGCCGCGTCGCTCGCATAATTCTGGGGGACGTTCACAAAAATTCTCAGCTTGCTGGTAGAGGAGATGTGAAACAACTCCTGCGCCGCGCCGCCGTTGCCGGCGTTGATCAGCGCGCCGATATCGGTGTTGCGCGCGGTGATGACGCCGTCGAACGGCGCATAAACTCGTTCGAATGCGACCAGTTGCTCCAGCCGCTTCACGTTGGCCTCGTTGGAGGCGACCGTCGCTTTATCCGCTTCATATTTTCCAGCGGCGTTGTCGACATCCTGGCGCGCGATGGCCTCCAGCTTCAACAGGTCCTGATAGCGCTTCAGGGTGATCTCGTCCAGCTTCAAATTGGCCCTCGCCGTTTCAAGCTGGGCGCGCGCCTGATCAAGCTGCTGATCGATTTCCGGCGCTTCGATCTCGGCGATCAGTTGCCCGCTCTTCACGTGCGTGCCGATGTCGGCGTACCATTTTTTCAAATATCCGCTGGTGCGCGCGTAAATCGGCGAATCGATGTAGGCCATGATGTTGCCCGGCAGCACGATTTCTTCCTGGGGCGAGCCGCGCTCCGGATGCATGACGGCGACCGCGGGCACGGCGAGCTCCAGCGTTTCCTGCTTCACCACCGCCGCCGCCTTGATCCGCGCGTTGATGCCGCGCACCACCACGCCGCCCGCGATCACGATCGCGATCAGAACGATCACCACCACTTTAAGAGAACGGAACATTTTTCGCTTTC
>JAJPHS010000097.1 GCA_021325175.1 Terriglobia bacterium | reverse complement strand
CGGCAGCGCGCCCATGGCGATGGTCTGGTTATCGAGAAACGCCAGCGCGCCGGGCGAGCCGTTGAGGTTGTTGTTTTTTCCGGTGAGAATCGTTACGCCCTTGTACGTCGAGATCGTAGCGCCTTGGGCGGTTGCCGCCGTGGTAATCTTGGTCTGCTGAAAATTCCCCACGCCGAGGATCAGAACCTGATTATTCCCGGCCTGCACCGAAGTGGCTGCGAGCAGATATTGCAGATCGTATCGCGGATCGAATCCGGTGGCGCCGACGAATTGCATGAATCCAGGGTTGTTCGGCTGAAATTGCGAAAGCAGGTATTGGCCGAACGGGGACGCTGTCATTTGATCCACCTGCGCGCCGGAGAGAATCACGGTATCCGGCATGACCAGGTTGAGCAGATTCTGACTGACGGTATCGGCGAAAGCGGAGCCGGCCAACATCGCGAAAACGGCGTAGCGTAAGGTTTTCATAAACAGCCTCACTGACATTCTACGCTGGCCGGCTCCGGCGAGTTCCGTGATTTTCAAAAACCTGCCTACCGCCGGGCGGCGAGCGAGGTTGCGACTTCCCAGTTGAAGCGGACGAATTTATAGAGCGCTTCTTCGAGGATCCGCTCCTGATCGCTGTGCGCGCCGTATCCTTTCGGCGCATCCTCTTCATCCACCATGGGACCGATCCCGTAGCACTGCACCCCTTTCGCGCGCAGGTAGGCCATGTCGGTCGCGCCGGTGCTCATCTGCGGGATGGTTTCGGCGTTGTACACCTTGCGATCGGCCGCTTCGATGGCTTTAAACGCCTCGCCGTCGATTCGCGAGGGCGGCGCGGCCGGGCGGGAGTTGCGGCCGTTGGGAACCAGCTCGACCGCCGGATCGTTGATCACCTTGCGCATCAGATCGAAAAAGGCGGGCATATCTTCATCCGGGAGGGCGCGAATATCGAGCGTCGCGGTCGCCTCCGATGGAATCACGTTGACCTGAAATCCGCCCTGGATGATATTGGGCGAAATCGAGGTGTGCAGCATGGAGTATTGGCCGGGGTCGTGCTCGGCCAGATACTGGCGCGCGGCCGCGGACTTTTGCGGATCGAAGAGAGCTTTGTAGCGCGCCGCGTCCTCGGGATCGGCGAGCGTCGAAAGTTTTTCGAAATAGTAGCGAGTGGTGTCGTTGAAGCGCATCGGCGGGTCCCACATGGCGATTTTTTCGACTGCGCGGGAAAGATGGACGATCGCGTTAGTGCGCATCGGACGGGAGCCGTGGCCGGAGATGCCGTGCGCCACCAGCGCCGCTCCCTTGGGAAGTTTTTCCGCGGTCTGAATCAGCGCCCAGCGGACCTGGCCGTTGCGCCGGGTCACCTGGCCGCCTTCGGCCAGACAGATTTCGGCGTTGATGCCGGTCCAGTTGTGATCCACCAGCCAGGCGATGCCGTTGGCGGTGGATGCCTCCTCGCCCGCCTCGGCGACGAAGATCACGTCGCGGTCGAGCGGGACGTTCAGCCGCTTCAGCAGCAGCATGGTCATCAGGCCCGCGGTCATGTTGTCCTTGTCGTCGAGCGTTCCGCGGCCATAAATGTATCCGCCGTCGCGGGCCGCGCTGAAGGGCCCGAAGTTGATCCATTTCGCCTGGTCCACCTTCACGGTGTCGGTGTGGCCCATGATCAGAAGAGGACGCTTCGATCCGTTGCCTTTGAGGCGCGCGATCAGATTGGCGCGCGCCGGATCCTTGGCCGAGGTGATCACCGGGATGCCTTCGGCTTCAAGCACCTTTTTCACGTAATCGACCACCCGCGTCTCATTCCCCGGCGGATCGGTGGTGTCCATGTGGACCACGGCCGTGTAATGGCGCAAAGTTTCTTCTTCAACCTTGCGCCAGTCCGGCGCCTGCGCCGCGCACAGCAGCGGAAGAAAAACGAGAATCCAGGGACGAAAATTCATTGGTCCAGCACCTTTCGGAGCAGCTCGGCGAGCACGTTTGGTTTGAATGGTTTTTCGAGGAAAACCGCGTCTTTTTCGGTCTCCTGAAGCGATTCGCCGGAATAACCGGACATATAAATCACCTTCAGATCCCGGCGCAGGCGGCGCAAGCGGGCGGCCAGGGTGCTGCCGGATGCGTCCGGTATTACCACGTCGGTCAGAAGCAGATCGATGGGCGTTGGGGACCGTTCGGCGACAGCGAGCGCCTCGTCGGCGTCGCGAGCCTCCAGAACGGTGTACCCCCGTTGGACGAGCATTTCCCGGATCACGGGCCGGAGCACCTCGGAATCCTCCACCACCAGCACCGTTTCGGACCCGCGCGAGTTCGTTGCCGGAAGCTGCTCGGCCGGCATTTCCGGTTGCTCTCCGGCGCAGGGAAGAAGAATATGGAACGTGGCGCCCTTGTTCGGGGCGCTTTCGACGCGCACCGTTCCGCCGCTCTGCCGGATAATTCCATAGGCCGTGGATAATCCGAGTCCCGTTCCCTCGCCGGCCGGCTTGGTGGTGAAGAACGGTTCAAACAGGCGATCTCGCGTTTCCGCGCTCATTCCGATTCCGGTATCGCTCACCGAAATCTGGACGTAATCGCCTGCGGGAAGACCCTCCTGGTCCCGCGCCGCGGCGCTGATGGAAACTTTCTGCGTGGAGATCGTCAAACGCCCGCCGTTGGGCATGGCGTCTCGCGCGTTGATCGCCAGATTCAGGATCACCTGCTGCAATTGGCCCACATCGACCAGGACGGCGTCGACCTCCGGCCGCAAGTTCATCTCCACCTCGATTCCGTCGCCGAGGATGCGGGTCAACAGGTCATTCATCTCGCGCAGGGCCGGGTTGATGTCCACCAGGCGGGGCCGCAGCACCTGCTTGCGGCTGAAGGCGAGGAGCTGCCGCGTGACCAGCGCCGCATGCTCGGCCAGCCTGCCGATTTGGGCCGCCACGGCGTGCGCCGGCTGGTTCTCGGGAACCGTGTCGGTCAATTGCGCGGCGCAGGCGGAGATGGCGGTCAGCAGGTTATTGAAATCGTGCGCGACCCCGCCTGCCAGACGCCCGATCGCCTCCATTTTTTGCGCCTGCGCCAGCCGCTGCTCCAGCTCCTTGCGGCGTGTGATATCGGTCAACGCGATCAGATACGCGCCGGGTTTTCCCTCGGCCTCGCGCAGCGGGATGAACACCAGGTGTGCCCAGGCCAGCGGCGCGTTGGGGTAAAGAAAGCGCAGCTCAATCGAAAAGGCCTGCTCGCTATCTTTGGCTTGCTCCAATTTGGCTTGAAGCTCGGCCAGATCGTCGGGATGGATGTACTGCATCCAGCCGCGGCCTTGCGCCCGCGTGGGTGAAACTCCGGCCAGCAGCGCCGCCTGCGCGTTCGCAAAGCTGCATTCGCCGCTCGTGTTAGCCTGAAGAATTCCCACTGGGGCATCGCGCGTCAATGCCGAAAAGCGGGCTTCGGTCTCGCGCAGCGCCAGCTCCATCAGGCGCCGCTCGGAGATATCCTCGATGGCCATCAGGAACACGCGCGGCTTTCCCGCGCCCGGCAGCCGGCGCACGTTGATGGAAACCGTCTTGTTTCCCGCCGGGCCAAAGTTGTGCTCGATCTCCATGCCCTGCGTGAATCCGTCCACGGCCATCTGATTCGTAAGGGCGGCGCGCAGCCGCGGGATATTCCAGGCGCCGTCGCCGATCTCAAAAAGAGGAACGCCCAGGATCATCTCCGGAGAAAGAAGAAACGTGCTGTAGAACGGCGCATTCGCCGTGATCACCCGCAGCTCGCCATCCAGCGCCAGCAGGGGCTCATGCACCGTCGCCACCAGCGCTTCGGCGTATTCGCGAAGATCGCGCGATTGTTTCAAGCTGTCGCGCAGCGCCGTCATATCCACGAACGCCAGCACCGCGCCCTCGATCTTTTTCTCCTGGGTCCGGTAAGGCCGGGCGAACATGGAATAGACGCGCCCCTGGTGATCCTGCACTTCCTGCTCGAACACCTTCAGGTTTTCGATCACTTCGCGCAGAATCTCCCGCAGATCGGGCAGATCGACGTTGGGCTTGATATCGAACAGCGGCCGGCCCACGTCGGTGGGAATCAGATTCAGCAGCTTTTCGGCCGGCGGCGTGAAGCGCCGCAGACGGCCGTCGTTGTCCACCATCACCAGCGCGATCTGGATGCTCGAAATCAGATTGTTGAGATCGTTGTTGGCCTGCGCCAGCTCCACGTTGCGCGTTTGCAACTCTTCATTCACCGTGGTCAGCTCTTCATTGGTCGATTGCAGCTCCTCCTTGGCCGTCTCCATCTCCTCGTTGATCGATTGCAGCTCTTCGTTGGAGGACTGGATCTCTTCGTTGGCCGACTTCAGCTCTTCGTTGTTGGCTTCCTGCTCCTCGATGATCGATTGCAGATACTGCTTGGTGCTGGCCAGTTCCTGCTTGAGATGAAGGATCTCGCGCTTTTCCGCCCCCGCCGGTTTCCTGGTTTCGCGCGGCGCCGGCTCCGGCCGCTCTTCAAACAGCACCAGGTAGTAGGGCTGCTTCTCCGGACCCGCGCTAAACGGCACCGCCTCGATCGAGGCCGTCAGATAGCCGCCGTTGTGGCGCACGCGCACGTCGTTCACCCGCGCCGCGGCGTTTTTCTTTTTCGCCTCCGCGATCACGCTGCGCAACGCCGGCAGCATTCCTTCCCGAGCCATGCGCAGCAGATTCAAGCTCGGCTCGCCCGGCTCCGGTTCGAGAAACCGTCCGGTACGGCCCCGGAACTGTAATACTTTCATCTCGGTATCGATGATTACGCCGGGAGGCGAGTAGCGGTTCAGCAGAATGCGGTCCGCTTCGCGTCCCGGATCGAGGGACTTCGGTTGTTCCGGCGCGCCGCGCATGTTCTCCGGCGACTGCTGGGGCGCCGGACCGGTGATTTGAAAATCGAGAATGGGCCTCGCCGTACCGGGTTTCTTGAGATAAATCTTGTTTTTTTTATCCACCAGCGCAAAGAGCTCCGAAAGCGGGCCGATCGTCTCCGACGTCCCCAGCACCAGATATCCGGCCGGCTTCAGCGCATAATGGAACACGTTCAGCACGCGCCTCTGGAGCACGGGTCCAAGATAGATCATCACGTTGCGGCAACTGATGATGTCGATTCGCGAAAAGGGGGCATCCTGGCTCACGTTCTGGCGGGCGAACACGCACATCTCGCGCAACGTGCGAATCACCTGGTAATGACCGTTGGCCGGTTGAAAATAGCGGCGCAGCAACTCCGGCCCGACGTCGGCGGCGATGCTTTCCGGATACACGCCGGAGCGCGCCCGCTCGATCGCGGTCTCGCTGATGTCGGTGGCGAAGATCTGAATCGGCACGTGCATGGACCGGCTGCGCAGGTATTCGCTCAGCGCGATGGCGATCGAGTACGCTTCCTCGCCCGAGGAGCATCCCGGAACCCAAACCCGCAAGGGATCGTCGGGCTTGCGCTTTCGCAGCAGCTTCGGAAAGACGCTTCGCCGCAGCGAACGGTACATCGGCGGATCGCGAAAAAATCCGGTCACGTTGATCAAGAGGTCGTGATAAAGCTGTTCGAGCTCGCCCGGATTCTTCTTGATGAAAGTCAGATAATCGCTCAGCCGGTCGATTTTCTGCACCACCATCCGCCGCGCGATCCTGCGCCGCAGCGTGCTGTGCTTGTAATGCGTGAAATCCACTCCGCTGGCCGAGCGCAGCATCGCGAACACCTTCGCCAGATCGGTCTCACCTTCCCGGGTCAGCGGAGCCGCCCCGGTCTCGCGCAGATGCAGGTACGGATGCCGCCCGATTCGCGCCAGCTCCCGCGCGATCCCCTCCGGCGGCAGAATATAGTCCACCACACCCGCGCTGATCGCGTTCGACGGCATATCGGCGTACTTGGCCGTTTTTTCCAATTGGGCAAACGTGATGCCGCCCTCCGCTTTGATCGCTTTGAGCCCCAGCGTGCCATCCGAAGCCGTTCCCGAAAGGATCACGCCAATCGCCAGGCTCCCGCGGTCCCGCGCGAGCGATTCCATAAAACGGTCCACGGGCAGATGCGGCACGCGTGTCGTGCTGCGGCTTTTCAACTGGAGCTTGCCCTCCGAAATTTCCAAATCCGCATTCGGCGGCAGAACGTAAAAATGGTTCGGCTTTACCTTGACGTTCTGCGATGCCCACTCTACGGGCATTGGCGTCGCCCGCTGTAGAATTTCGGTAAGAAGGCTGCTGCGCTTGGCGTCGAGGTGCTGCACCAGGATGAATCCCATCCCGGTGTCGGAGGGAAGTCGTTCGAGCACTTGGGTCAACGCCTCCATCCCCCCGGCTGACGCGCCGAAGCAGACGATCGGAAAATTCGCTTCCTCTTGCGTCTCCTTGGCTTTCGGCGGGGGTTCGGCTGGCTTTGATTTGTTCCGGATTGTCTCTGGTTTCCTCTCGGATTTGGCCATAGCTTGCCTGAATAACCCTTAAGTGTACCCCGCAATAAGCGTAGGGCTCGTTTCAGGCCAGCCGGTAATTTTCGAAAGGTTGAATCAGGTTGAAATTGGTGCGCACCGAGCGGATGGTCTCCCCGCGCTGTTCGATGCGCGCTTCCTCGGTGACGCCGAGCCGGTCCGAAGCGAGGCGCAGATATTCCAGCCGCCCCGGATCGATGCCCATGATGCGGCAGCAGGTCGCATCCACGGCCGGCAGATCCGAGCCCATGACCAGTACCCCGGCCGGCTTGGGCGAGCCCTGGATGGGGCCGTTGCCTTCCATCCCGACGATGCCATCGATAATGGCAAAGCTGTGGTGGAATACCCGCGAAAGCTCGAAAATGGAGCGGTCGATGCCGATGTGATGCAGTTCATTTTTCGGCCAGCCGTACACGTTTCCGGGGACCAGGCCGAAGAAATTCTTCATCGCAAGCGTCGCGCCGGCCCAATGATGCGTTTTCATTTTCGCGAGCGAAACGATCAGGTCCGCGCGCAGCGCCGTAGTCGGGAAGTACATCTCGGGCCGGTCCGCGAAGCCGATCACCGGGCTGACGTCGTCGCGGTTCAAATCGACGAAACGAGCGTCAAATTGCTCAATTTCGCCGCGATATCGCGCCATTTCCGCCAGCGCGCAGGTGTCGCGCCGGTGCCCGGGACCTTCGCCGATGATCACTTCCGAGGCGCCGAGCGTTTTAAAAACCTCATACGCCGCGGCGACCACCGCAACGTCGGTGTTGATGCAGGTGTGGGGATCGAACTCCACCAGATTGGGCTTGAGCAAAACTTTCAATCCGCGGGGGTTGAGTTTCAGCTCGCGGATGCCCTGAAGCATCCGGCTCACCAGGTCTTCGGAATAAGAGGCGGCCTTGAGGATCGCGACGCTCGCGTTGCCGAGCCGCGCGGAACGGCCCGCTGTTCCGCCCTTGAATCCGGCATACCCGGCGAGCATTCCGGCCGCCGCCACCGGGAACAAATCGCGGCGCGAGATCATGCCTCACCTCCGGTTTTAAAGTAACGGTAATTCGCGCAGCCGAGCGCTTCCAGGGCGGTGAGCATCAGATCGGGCGTGGGCGGGGCCGTTGGCGCCGGCGTTGCGACGCCATAAAGCCGAAGCGCGATTGCGAGCCATGCGCGCGCCAGGGGGGAAACGCGCTCGATTCCGATTTTTCTGGCGGCGTCGAGCACGTCCTTTACGCCGCTGGCCTGGAGTCCGATCAGAGCCAGGGCCGTCGTCTCCGGATAGGAAGGCAGATCGACGCCCCACACGGTTCGATTGCCGTAATTCCAGCCGCCATCGCTCGCGCGAAGATCGAGCAGCTCGGCCTGGCCTAGCCGGATGCGCCCGGTCACGTCACGGTCTTGACGTTTCGCCGAGGCGAGCTTTAATGCGACCAGGGCATGAGCGGTCGGCTCAACCCAGGAGGAGGTTCCCGGCTTCCAGGGCCAGCCGTGATAGCGCGGATTGCGGTCCGGCTTGAACAGTCCCACGACGGATGCGGCGCGGGTCAGTAGATTCGAGTCTTCCCCCTCGGTTTTGAGGAGCCATTCGACGCCGCGCTCGAACGGATCGCCGAATTCGCCGCGCGCGACGGCTAGCGTGATACACAGCGCGGTTCCCCAGCTTTCCATTTGCACGTCCGCCGCCGGACGAAACGCGCCGCTTCGCGTCTGCCAGGACTGGAGCAGCTTCCAGGCGCGGTCCGCGGCCGGCTCGCCGTGGAGCGCGAGCGCCGCATAGACGGTCGGTTCGAGCCAGGACTGTTTCCCGGCGAAATACGGCCATCCGCCGTCGGGATTTTGGGTCCGGCGCAGCGCGTGCAGGCGTGCGTCGAGATAGGAATCTCCCACGAAGAATTTATCGGTGGAACAAGCCGCGAGCTTTAGACCAGCGGCCGATGGCGGATGCCGCGCGGCGTGCGGAGAAGCGTGAACAGCGATATGCTGGAAGCCAATTCAGGAGGGTTCCATGAAGTACGCCGTCGCGGTTCTTTGCGCCTTGCCGATGTTTGCGCAGGAGGCCATTCTTCTTCATCCGGAAATGAAGCCGGATCCGAACGCTCCGCCCGAGAAGATCGAGGAGCGCGGGAAAAACGGGGCCATCGACCGGTCGATTACGAACGTCGCGCAGCCGACCGTCACGGTTTATTTGCCCAAAAACGGCAACGGGACCGCGATCGTGATCTGCCCGGGCGGCGGTTACCAGCATCTGGCGATCGATAAGGAAGGGCACGATATCGCGCGCTGGCTGAATACGATCGGCATCGCGGGCCTGGTTTTGAAATACCGTCTGCCGGGTCCGGGCGCGGGGCGCGCGGGCGCGGGCGATTTGCAAAAAGAGGCCGAGGCGGTGCATGTCGCGATCGAAGACGCCGAAGCCGCGATGGCGCTGGCGCGGAAGAACGCCGCCCGGTGGAACCTGAAACCGGACGCGATCGGGATGATGGGATTTTCGGCGGGCGGGCATCTGGCGGCGATGATGGGGATGGTCGCGCCGCCGGAGACGCGGCCGGATTTTCTGGTGCTCGGCTATCCGGCGATTCCGCCGACGATTCAAGTGACCGCTTCGACGCCGCGGACTTTTATTGTCGCCGCCGATGACGATCCGCTGGTGAATCCGGCTGAAAATGCGGCGCGATTCTTCGCGGCTCTCCGCGCGGCGAAGGTGCCGGCGGAGATGCATATCTATTCGACCGGCGGCCACGGTTTCGGGATCGTCAAGACCGGCAAAACCTCGGCGGCGTGGACCGGAGCGCTCATTGCCTGGCTCAAGGAATCCTCGCTCGATTGAGGCCGCCATGCGTCCAAAAAATTTACGCGGAGTGAGCCGCCTGGCGGCTGCGGTCACTTTGGCGGCGATTTGTTTTGCGGAATCCGGCTGGGGGCAGATGCGCCAGGCTTCGGCCGATGCAGCGGCGCTGGCGGTGGATCGCGGCGCGGCGGGATTGTACACATCGCTAAAAAAACTGCGCACCCGCGCCAGCCTGCTGATGATCACCGCACATCCCGACGATGAAGACGGCGGGATGTTGGCGTATGAATCGCGGGGGCAGGGCGCGCGCGTCGCGCTGCTGACCTTGAGCCGCGGAGAAAGCGGCGCGAACGTGATGTCGCCGGATTTTTTCGACGCGCTGGGCCTGGTTCGAACCGAGGAGTTGCTGGCCGCCGGGCGCTATTACGGCGTGGACCAGTATTTCGGCCGCGTGGTCAACAACGGATTTTCGAAAACAAAGGAAGAAACGCTGGCGGCGTGGTCCTATGACCGGGTGCTGGGGGACGCGGTGCGCGTGGTGCGCCTGACGCGGCCGCTGGTGGTTACCAGCGTGTTCATCGGCGGCCCGACCGACGGCCACGGCAATCATCAGGTGGCCGGGCAGATGGCGCAAGAGGTCTTTCGCGCGGCCGCGGATCCGAAAATGTTTCCGGAGCAGATCCGCGCGGGGCTGCGGCCGTGGCAGCCGATGAAGGTTTATGAACGCGTTCCCATGGCGCGCGTCACGCCCGAAGGCGTTTACGATTACGCGACGCATCACTTCGCGCCGGCGCGCGTTTACGACTACATCAACAAACAGTGGCTGCCCTGGGGACTGAGCGCCGACGTAAATGTCCCCGAGGGAGACATCGACGCGCTGGTGGGGCGATCCTATGTGCAGATCGCGCGCGAGGGCCTGGGATTGCAGCGATCGCAGAACGGCGGGGTGGGCGAGCCGCCGGACGGCGCGATGTCCGTCGGGTATCATCGTTTCGCGTCCATTCCCGCGCCGCCCGCAAAGGAAAGTTCGTTTTTTGATGGCATCGATGTTTCGATCGCGGGCATTGCGGCGCTCGCTCCCAGTAATCCGGAGTTCCTGCGCGACGGTCTTGCGCGGATCAGCGCCGATGTCGATTCGGCGATCGCGGATTTTCGCGCGGAGCAGCCGGACCGCGTGGCGCCCGCGCTTGCCCGGGGATCGCGCGATTGCCGGGAGTTGATCGCGCGGGTGAAATCCAGCGCGATGCCGGAAGCGGAAAAATACGATGTTCTTTACGAACTCGACGTGAAGCAGCGCGAGTTCAACACAGCGTTACAGCAATCGCTCGGCATCACGATCCTGGCGACGGTGGATGCCGGCAATGGCGGCGGGCGCGGCGGCTTTGGCGCGGCCCCGGATACATTTCGCGTCGCGATTCCGGGCCAGCAGTTCAGCGTCCGGGTGCATTTGAACAGCGCGGCGCCGGTCGAAATCGCGGGCGTTCGCCTGGCGACCCCCGATGGCGAACACTGGACCGCCGCCGCGCAGGGTCCGGTTTCCGGAGCGCTTGCTGCAAATCAACCGAAGGACGCGATTTTTCGTGTCGGCGTGCCGGAAGACGCGGCCGCGACCCGGCCGTACTTCTCTCGGCCCAATGTCGAACAGGGCTGGTACGGGATCAACGATGAGCGATACACGAATCTGCCGATGACGCCCTATCCGGTGGCGGCGTGGGCGACGCTTCGCTACCAGGGCGTGGACATCGAGGCCGGAGAAGTGGTGCAGACCGCCCGGCACGTTAACGGGCAGGGCGTGGTGATGGAGCCTTTGGTTGTGGCGCCGGCGATTTCGGTCGCCATGGAACCGGCCACCGGCATCGTCGCCCTCGGCGCGAGCTCATTTCGGCTCACGGCCAGCGTGCGCAGTAATGTGAAAGGTCCGGCGCGTGGAACGGTGAAGCTGGAGCTTCCCGCGGGCTGGCGATCGGAGCCGGAATCGGCGGCCTTTTCGACCATCCAGGACGGCGAGCAGCAGCGCCTTTCGTTCCGCATTTTTCCGGCGGGGGTGCGGGAGCAGGCTTACACCATCACCGCCGCCGCCGAATACGCCGGTAAATCCTATCGCGAGGGCTTTCGCGTCACCGGATATCCGGCGCTGCGCCCCGATTATCTTTATCGTCCGGCGGAGTATCGCGCCTCCGGCGTGGATGTAAAGGTGGCGCCGGGATTGAACATCGGCTATGTGATGGGCAGCGGCGATGAGGTGCCCGCATCACTTGAAAATCTGGGCGTTCAGGCGAAGATGCTCGCCGCGGCCGATCTCGCCTCTGGCGATTTGCGGCAATATGACGAGATCATTGTCGGCGTGCGCGCCTACGCGGTTCGCGATGATCTGCGCGCCAACAACTCGCGGCTGCTCGAGTATGTGAACAACGGCGGCGTCGTGATGGTCGAGTACAACACGCCGGAGTTCGATCACAACTTCGGCCCGTATCCGTACGTGATGACCAACGATCCGGAGGAAGTCACCGACGAGGCATCGGCCGTCAATATTCTCGAGCCCGCCAATCCGGTTTTCACCTGGCCGAACCGGATCGGCGCGGATGATTTCAAGGGCTGGGTCTCCGAGCGCGGATCGAAATTCATGTCGAGCTGGGACGCGCGTTACACGCCGCTTATCGAAACGCACGATCCCGATCAGGCGCCGCAAAAGGGCGGGCTGCTTTACGCTCGCTACGGAAAGGGCGTTTATATTTACAACGCGTACGCGTTTTACCGGCAGTTGCCGGAAGGCGTTCCGGGGGCATATCGAATCATGGCGAATCTGATTTCGCTGCCGAAAAATCCGGCGCTGCAAACTTCAGGAGCGAAGTGATGAACCGCAGAAGCTTTCTGGCCTCCGCCGCGGCGATGACCGCGCAGTCTTATAACCGCATCCTGGGCGCGAACGATCGCATCCGTCTCGCGCAACTCGGCTGCGGAGATCGCAGCCACGGGCACGTCCACATGGTGCAGCTCGCCGCGCGGCAGACGCCGGTCGAAACGATGGCGGTTTGCGATCTCTGGAGCCTGGCGCGGGAGCGGCGGGCGGCGCAGGTGGAAAAACTTTTCGGCGTAAAGCCGAAGCAATACAAATACTACGAGGAGATGCTGGCGCGTCCGGATATCGATGGCGTGATGATCGCGACCGCCGATTTTCAGCACGCCCAGCACTGCGCCGCCGTGGTGCGCGCCGGAAAAGATTGTTACTGCGAAAAACCGTTCGCCAACACATTGAAGGACGCCAAGGAAACTCGCGCGGCGGTGAAGGCTTCGCGGCAAATTGTCGAGATGGGAACGCAGCATCGCACCCAGCCGTATCCGCTGGCGGTACGCGATCTGCTTGCTACCGGCCGCATCGGGCGGATCGTCAAAATTTCGCAGGAATGGAACGTCAACATGCAGCGCTGGCGGCGCGAAGCGGCGGTGCGGGAACTGAAGGAGTCCGACACGGATTGGAAGCGTTGGCTGCTGGACCGGCCCTATCAGCCGTTCGATCCGCGCGTTTATCTCGAATTCCGCGTTTTCCGGAACTTTTCCAGCGGCATTTTCGACCAATGGATGAGCCATGCCAGCGACCTTGTCCATCTCTGGACCGGCGCGACCCATCCGGAAAGCGCCTCGGCCAACGGCGGCATCATGGTCTGGCGCGATGGCCGCGAAAATCCCGATACGGTCAGCGTGATCTTCACCTATCCCGAAGGATTCCTCCACACCTACACCACCACGTTCGGCAACAGCTACCGCAGTTTTTGCCGGATTCAAGGGACCGAGGGCACCATCGACAATTTCGGGGGCGAAGGCGCCTCGCTTTTTTTGGCGACCAGGGAAGGCGGTCCGCACGAGCCCGATCCTGCCGGCGATATTCACAAGCCGCGCTACATCGCCCCGCCGTCGATGGGTCCGGAACAGGATCGCGGCGAGATTGTGCGCGTCGCGGGCGCGCCGCAGGCCGATAACATCGGTCCCGACGACGATGACGCGCATCATCTTTGCGACTGGCTGGACGCGATGCGATCGCGCCGCCAGCCGCGCGCGACCGTCGATCACGGATTTTCGCACTCCATCGCGTGCATGATGGCGGCCGAATCCTACTGGAAGGGTGCGCGCGTGTATTGGGACGCCAAGCGGGAAGAGATCGTGGATCGGCCGGCGTAGATGCCGCCGCGCTCTTATCGCTGGTTGATTGCCACCCTGCTGTTCGCTTCGACCACGATCAATTACATCGATCGGCAGACGCTCAGCGTTCTTGCGCCCTATCTCCAGGCAGAGTTTTCCTGGAGCAACACGGATTTCGCCATTCTCGTGATCGCCTTTCGCGCGGCCTATTCCATTTTTCAGTTAATCTCCGGACCGCTTCTGGACCGCCTGGGAAGCCGGCGCGGGTTGTCGCTCGCGGTGCTGTGGTATTCGGTTGCGGCATTTGCAACTTCGCTTGCCGCGGGCCTGAAAAGCTTCGCGGCGATGCGATTCTGGCTCGGCTCGGGTGAGGCGGCGAACTGGCCGGGAGCGGCGAAGGTGGTCGCCGAGTGGTTCCCGGAGTCCGAGCGTGGTCTGGCGGTCGCCATCTACGATAGCGGCTCGGCGATCGGGGGCGCGATCGCGCCGGTATTGGTGATCTCGCTGTATAAAATATTCGGAACGTGGCGCCCGGCGTTTCTCATCACGGGAAGCCTCGGCTTGTGCTGGCTGCTCGTCTGGCGAATCGTCTACAAATCGCCCCCTGCATTTGCCGCGGTGAAGCGCGCGGCGCCGCGCGTGTCGTGGCTGGCCTTGCTGCGCATTCGCGAGACGTGGGGCGTCGTGCTGGGCAAGGGACTCACCGATCCGATCTGGTTTTTCATCACGGACTGGTTCGCGATTTTCCTGGCCTCGCGCGGCTTCCGCATTGAAAACACGCTCGCCGGATTCTGGATTCCGTTTCTCTCGGCCGACCTGGGAAATTTCGCCGGCGGCGGTCTTTCAAGCTACTGCGTCCGCCGCGGATGGCCGGTGATCCGCGCGCGCAAGCTGGTGATCGTGCTCGGCGGCATCGGAATGACGCTGCTGATTCCCGTGATCTGGATTTCGAATTTTGCCGCAATAATCGCGCTGTTTTCGCTTTCCACGTTTTCTTATGCCGCCTGGTCCACCATGGGTCTGACGCTGCCTGCCGACTTGTATCCGAGCGACGTGGTCGCATCGGTCAGCGGAATGAGCGGCGCCGCGGCGGGAATCGGGACGATCATTTCGACCTTCCTGATCGGCGGCATTACCGACCGGTACTCCTTCCAGCCGGTTCTGCTCGGCGCAAGCATCGTGCCCGTGATCGCGACGCTGCTGGTGCTGGTGCTCGTTCGAAAGAAGGTGGAATAAGTTCTCTGCTATTGTTTCGCTAAAATTTTCCGCATTGTGCCGCCGAAGATATTCGCCTGCGCTTGCGGCGACACGCCGCAGGAATCGAGCATCTTTTTATAACGGTCGATCTCGCGATCGAACTCTTCGATTTCACCGCCAAAAACATCCGATCCGAAGACGATCTTCTCAAACGCGCTGGCGCTCGACTTCGGCGTGTGCGGGCTCACGATGCTCGACCACCAGAACAGCGATTTGAAGATTTGATAATTTTCCTGAAGCTTGATCAGCGTCGATCCGGAAAGATCAAAATAAATGTTCGGATTCCAGCGGGCAATTTCCGCCGCCCACGCGTAATCGGGATTTCCCAGGTGCGCGCCGATGATGGTCAGCTTCGGGAACTGGCGCGCGATGTTGTCGAGCGTGGTGGGCCGCATCCGGTCCACGCTGATGTCGGACGGCGTCTCCGGATTCGGCCGCATCACGATTCCGGTGTGAAACAGCAAAATCATCCCGTATTGCTGCGCCCGTTCATAAATCGGCCAATAGGATTTGTCGTCGTAATTCTTGAGTGGCCCGCTCATCTCGCCCAAGCCGCGAAAACCGGCCTTCTGGAAACGGTCCACTTGCGCGACCGCATCGGGATCGTCGAGCCGGATCGATCCGAAGCCGGTGAATCGCTGGGGATGTTCCTTGAGGAACGCCGCGACTTCATCGAGATTTTGCGGCGGCGTCAGCAGGAACGCCATTCCGTCGTGTTTGTCGAGCCGCGCCAGCATCTGCTCTAAAAACGATTTTTGACCGTTGTAGTGGACGTGAACATCGACCATGCCCCGCGCCGCCGTCTGCGCCTGAAGCGCCGCGGCGGAAAGCCCTAGAATGACCGGCACAACCCGTGATCTTCTCATGTGCAGCTATTTTACGCCCGTTCGGAAAGTGACAAGCTACGCGCAAGTCCAATTTTGAAGGACCCGCGCCAATATCGAAAACAAATCCTTAATTTCGCGCTGCGCGCGCTCGGATTGCACTTGTTGGCCCGGAGCAGGCTCCGCAAATCAAAACCTTCTCTGCTATCATCAACAAGGAGCGTTCCTGCTTGGTTTGTGTGCGGCCTCTAATAAATTGATCCAACAGTCAATGTCATGGGGTCCGACTCGATCTTAGTGCCGGTGTGCAAGCTCCGGCGGTGAAAGCCGCCAGGGAGAAGCCTGAAGGTGCGCGGGGGATCCCCCCTGTAGAAGTTCAGGGTCAATGACGGAGGCCAGGACGGCCAGAGTGGTGCGCTCCTTAGAAAGCTTCTCCTGACCAACCTTCTTTTTATTGGCGACATTTTCGCCTCGCCCGGCCGCAGCCTTGTCGCGCGGCATCTGAAAAATATCATCGCGGCCGAAAAGATTCATCTGGCGATCGCCAACGCGGAAAATTCCGCCGGCGGGTTCGGCATCACGCCTCCGCTCGCCGATGAGCTGTTCGGCTATGGGCTCGACGTCCTTACCAGCGGCAATCACATCTGGGATAAACGGGAAATTTACGATTATTTCGCGCGCCAGCCGCGTCTGCTACGTCCGGCGAATTATGTCGAGGATCTGCCGGGACGCGGCGTGGTGGTGGTCGCCGCCAGCAACGGCGTCGATTGCGCGATCATGAATCTGCAAGGCCGAACCTATATGCCTCAGACCGATTGCCCGTTTCGCAAGGCGGATCGAATCCTGGCGGAACTGCCGGAGACGGTCCGGGTGCGCTTCCTCGATTTTCACGCCGAGCTGACCAGCGAAAAAATGGCCATCGGATGGTATCTCGACGGCCGTGTCTCCGCCGTCATCGGCACGCACACGCACATCCCGACCGCCGATACGCGCATTCTGCCGAACGGAACCGCGTATCAAACTGATGTGGGAATGACGGGTCCGTATCATTCGGTGATCGGCGTCGATAAGAGCATCGCGTTGCAAAAATTTCTGACGCAGATGCCGGTGAGAATGGAAGCGGCCAAACACGGCGCGGAATTGCATGCCGTAATCGTCGAAATCGACGAACAAACCGGCCGGGCCGCGGGCATCCGGCGCTACACTGTCTCATGATTGAGGCCCGCTCGTAAAGGGCGGGCGATCGACGATGGCCTTAACGTTTGAACAAGCGCGCCAGACGGTCCTGAGCGAAGTTACCCCACTCGGCTCGGCGGAACAAGTTGCGCCGCTCGCCGCCGCCGGCCGCGTTCTTGCCGAAGCGATTCCCGCCGATCGCGATTATCCGCCGTTTGCCCGATCGGCTCGCGACGGCTATGCCATCCGCGCGGCCGACGTTCCCGGCGAGCTTGAAATTATCGGGGAGATACGAGCGGGCGAGATTTTTTCACGCGCCATCGGACCCGGACAAGCCGCCGAAATCATGACCGGCGCGCCGCTGCCGCCCGGCGCGGACGCAGTGGTCATGATCGAGCACACCACGCGCGAAGGGAACCGCGTGAGGATCGGCCGCGCGCTCAGATCCGGCGAGAATTTCAACCCGCGCGGGATCGAAGCAGGGCAGGGGACCACGCTTCTCGATCCCGGACGAAGGCTCACGCCGGCGGAAATCGGTCTTCTTGCGATGACCGGACGCGAGCGCGTCCTTGTGTATCGCCAGCCGCGCGTGGCCATCGTTCCCACCGGCGACGAACTGGTGGAAGCGGGCCAAACCCCGCGCGATTTCGAGATTCGCAATTCAAACGCCTGGTCGATCGCGGCGCAAGCCGTGCGAGCCGGCGCGATCCCGGAGATTCTGCCCATTGCGCGCGACAATTACGGCGATACGCGCCAGCGCATCGAACGCGGATTCGAAGCCGATCTGCTGCTTTTGAGCGGCGGAGTTTCGGCCGGAAAATACGATATCGTCGAGCGCGTGCTCGCCGATCTGGGCGCGGTGTTTTTCTTCGATCGAGTTTTGATCCAGCCCGGCCAGCCGGTCGTGTTTGGCAAGGCGCGGGAGAAATTCTTCTTCGGCCTTCCGGGCAATCCCATCTCGACTCTGATTACGTTCGAGTTGTTCGCCCGCGCCGCCATCGATCGGCTGAGCGGCGCGCCGCACTCGCCACTTCCGCTGCTGCGCGCCAAACTCGCCTGCGATTTTCGCCACAAGCCTGGACTAACGCGATTTTTGCCCGCGCGGTTGAGCGATGACGGATCGGCCATCGCGCCCGAAAAATGGCACGGTTCAGGCGATCTGGCCGCGGTGGCGCGCGCCAACGCGTTCCTGGTAGCCGATGCGGATCGCGAATCCTGGAGGGCCGGCGAGGATATTCGAGTGATGCTCAAATGAACAAGCTCTCTCATTACGATGAGTCCGGCCGCGCGCGGATGGTGGATGTTTCCGCGAAATCCGATACGCGCCGCGTCGCGGTGGCGCACGCGTTCGTGAAAATCAAGCCGTCCGTGCTCAAAAAGCTGCCGCGGAACCCGAAAGGCAATCCGCTGGAGGTCGCCCGGATCGCCGGCATCGGCGCGGCGAAGAAAACATCGGAACTGATCCCGATGTGCCATCCCCTGATGCTCACTCACGCCGATGTGGAAACCAAAATTGAGGCGCGCGGCGTCCGCATCCGCGCCACCGCCGCGGCCACCGGACCCACCGGCGTTGAAATGGAGGCGCTGACCGCGGCTGCTATCGCCGCCCTGACCATTTACGACATGACCAAAGCGCTCGATAAATCGATCGAAATTCAGGACGTGTTCCTGCTCGAAAAAACGGGCGGCAAGAGCGGGGATTTCAAGCGATGATCCGCGTCGCGATCCTCACCGTCAGCGATGGATGCGCGGCCGGAACGCGCGAGGATGTTTCCGGCGCCAAACTCGCCGAAGCCGCGCGCGATCTCGGCTGGACGGTTGTCGCAACCAGAATTGTTCCCGACGAAATTGGCGGAATCCTGCTCGCGCTCGAGGATTTAAGCGGCGCCGACGTGGTGCTGACGACGGGTGGGACCGGTGTTGCTCCCCGCGATGTGACACCGGAAGCGACGCGCCAGTTTTCCGCGCGCGAAGTCCCCGGACTCGCGGAATTGATGCGCGCCGAAGGCCGAAAATCCACGAAATTCGCGCCGCTCAGCCGCGGCATCGCGGTCACACGCGGCTCAACATTGGTCGTGAATCTCCCCGGTTCGCCTCGCGGTGCGCTAGAGTCGTTACAGGCGGTGTCGGAGCTCGTCCCGCATGTCGTTGACTTACTCCATGGACGAACCGAACACTCTCGGAAACCATCAACTTGAGCAAGGCATCTAATTGTCAAGGAGCGCAATGCTGAGGACCACACTTTTTTTGTGTCTGGCCGGTCTGCTCGCCGCGCAGGAGACCGGCACAGCGCCGCGGCCGCAACCGGAGAATACCTCCGATCAACCGACGTTCCGTTCCACCTTCCAATTCGTCCTTGCTCCGGTGACGGTCACCGACCGGGACGGCGATTTTGTTCCGGGACTCACACCCCAGGATTTCCGCTTATTCGACAACGGCACGCCGCAGCGCATCACCGAGGACGTCGCGCAGCACCCGCTCTCGGCGGTGGTCTGCATTCAAGCCAATAACGACGTTTCGGCCATTCTTCCGCAGATCAAAAAACTGGCGAGCGTGTTTGAAACTCTGGTGATGGGCGACGACGGCGAGCTGGCCGTGATCGCCTACGATCATCGCGTCCAAACCCTCACCGGCTTTACGTCGGATAATGCGCAAATCGATAAAGCGTTCGCGAAATTATCTCCCGGCAGTTACACCGCGGAGCTGAACACCGCCGCGCTGGCCGGGATTAACATGCTGAAGACCCGGCCCAAGGAAAGGCGCCGGATCCTGATCATCATCGGGGAAAATCGCGACAAGGGCAGCGATATCAAAGTGCGCGAAGTGCTGTCGGAGGCCGATTTCGCCAACGTTTATATTTACTCGGTGGACGTTTCGCAGCTTGTTTCCGCGCTCACATCGAAAGCGATGCCCAACGCGCCAAGCAATCTTCCTCCCGGAGCCGACGGAGTGATGGCCTCGCGCGGCTACGTGAATAATCCGACCACGCAATCGCAGAACGACTTCGGCAACTGGGCGCCCGCCTTCAAAGATATTTTTCTGGCCATTAAAGGCGTGTTTGTTCCCGATCCGCTGGATGTTTATACCCGCTACACCGGCGGAAGGCAATTTTCCTTCAAGAGCCAAAAGAGCCTGGAACACGATATCGCGCAGCTTGGCGAGGAACTGCACAGCCAGTATCTGCTGACCTACAGTCCCAACAATCAGAATGAAGGCGGCTGGCATCACATCGTGGTTGAGGTGATGCGCCAGGGCCTGCGGGTGCGCACGCGCGACGGCTATTACATGGCGGCCCGGACGCAGTAAGGAATCCTAAATAATTTTCGGCTTTTCCGCTCCCGAGCCTCGTATATAGGGGCCGCAGCGTCCGCTTGGCAACAAGGTCGATTCATCTGTGATCGCCTGGACAAGCTGATCGGGCGTGAGCTCGCGGGCGCCGGTCAGATCCGCTCCGCGCAGATCCGCCATGGCTAACTGCGCGCCGCCGAAACGCGATCCGGCCAGCACCGCCCGTGAAAAATCGCCGCCGCGCAGCCGCGCTTCCCGGAAATCGCAGCCTTGCACATCGGCGTAGCGGAACAGGCACTGCACGATTTCGGCGCGCGCAAAGCGCACGCCGGCCAGCTTGGCGCGGGTGAAATCGCAGTGGTCGATTTTTGCTCCGCTAAAATTCCCGTTCGCGATCGATCCACCCGTGAATCGCGTGTGATGAAGCCGCGCGTGATAGAAAATCGCGCGTGCCAGGTCGCATTCGGTGAAATCGACATCGTACAGGCGCGATTGGTGAAAACTCGCTTCGCGGGCCGAAGCCCGGGCGAAGCTGGAATCCGTCAACGACGCTTCGAGGATTCGCGCCTGCGGCAGCCGAGCCTGCTGGAACTTCGCGCCGATCGCTCTGATCTCGCTCAGATTCGCATCGGAGAGAAATGCGCCGGCGAAATCGGCGTTGGTGAGGACGGCGGCGGTCAGATCCGCGCCGGCGAGATTGGCGCGGCGAAAATCGGCGCGTTCAAGCTGCGCTTCGCTCAGATCGCAGCGGGAAAGATTGGCGTCCAGCAGCGTCGTGCCGGCCAGGATCGCGCGCCGCAGCACCGCATCGGCGAGGTCCATATCATTGAGCGTCAATCCGCTCAGGTCGGCCTGCCGCCCGCCTTCGGCCTGTTCGAGCCATGCGGCGTGTTCGCGCAGAATGCCTTCAATGGGGATTTCGGTGGACACCATGTTTAACCGTCACCACGCATATCGGCGCGGGTGCGCCGCTTTTTAGCGGTTCGCTAGCCGCATAATTTTTCTTCCTAACCAATTCGAGCCGGTAACGTTCTTGGCTAAGGACGGTAAACTTCTTCGTGGCGCATTTCAATCAGGACGTCCGCTATGCCTTGCGGACATTTCGAAACTCACCGGTTTTCTTCACGATCGCGGTGGCGTCGCTGGCCCTGGGCATCGGCGCGAACACGGCCATCTTTTCCTTTGTGGATCAGCTTATATTGCGCCTGCTGCCGGTGAAGGATCCGCAACAGCTCGTTTTGTTGTGGGGCCGCGGCGACCATTATGGCGGCAATAACGGCCCGCAGCGGCTTTCCTACCCGATGTACCTCGAGTTCCGTGATAAAAACCAGGTGTTTAGCGGCATGTTCTGCCGCTACGACACATCGTTCAACCTGAGTTTCGACGGCCACACCGAGCGCGTCGCGGGCGAGTTCGTTTCGGGGACTTATTTTCCGGTGCTGGGCGTTGGCGCGGCCATCGGGCGGGTATTCACGCCGGAGGATGATGTGACCAAAGGCGGCCATCCGGTGGCCGTGATCAGTTATCGATATTGGATCACGCGCTTTGCCGGCGATCCGGCCGTAGTCGGCAGAAAGCTGGCGGTGAACGGGTATCCCATGACTATCATCGGCGTTTCCCAGGCGGGATTTGACGGAACCGACCCGGGCAGCCCGCCGCAGGTGTTCGTTCCGGTGACGATGCGGGTCGCGCTGAATCCGCAGGCCGAGGGGTTGCTCGAAAGTCGGCGGCAGCGATGGGTGAGCGCGTTCGGCCGGCTGAAACCGGGGATGAGCATTGAACAGGCGCAGGCGGGATTGCAGCCGCTGTTTCATCAGATGCTCGATTGGGAGGTGCAGCAGAAGGAATTTTCGCGAGCCGCGCCGATCGT
>JAJPHS010000165.1 GCA_021325175.1 Terriglobia bacterium | reverse complement strand
TGTGGTGGCCAGGGACGGAATCGAACCGCCGACGCCAGCCTTTTCAGGGCTGCGCTCTACCAACTGAGCTACCTGGCCTGGACTGTTTTTTCATTCTAACATTCATTGCTTGAAATCCGCTCTTCAATTTTTCTCCCCATTCGATTACACTCAATTCTCATGGTGCGACGTCCCCTCCTTTTTTGCTGGCTTTGTTTCGCTTTCGCCTGCCACGCCGCCAGCCCGTTCGCCGGGCGCTGGGATTTTATCGTCACTTCGGGCCCTGAAAGCTATCCAGGATGGATGGAAGTCGTCGAGGATCATGGCAACGCGCGCATCCGCGTGCAGCCGCGGACCGGAAGCGTCGTGCCGGCCGGAAATGTTCGCATGGAGGGAACCCACCTCGCCTTTTCCTTCGGCCGCGAGATTCACTGGGATCTGGACGCAGCCGCCGGCGAGCTAAGCGGGACGCAGAAAATGGGCAATCGCGCCGCAACGCTCAAAGGCGTGCGCGCGCCGGACTTGCGCCGCCCCGCTCCCAAGTCGTGGAGCGCGCCTGAGCCGCTCTTTGACGGCAGCAATCTGAAAGGTTGGCAGCCGGATCGGCCGGAAGCGAATCATTGGGTGGCGCGCGACGGCGTGCTGCTCAATGAGGAACGCGGCTCGAATCTGCGGACCACGCGCGCCTTCGACGATTTCAAGCTGCACATCGAATTGAACTGCCCGGACGGCGGCAACAGCGGCGTTTATCTGCGCGGCCGTTATGAGATTCAGGTGGCGTATGAAAAAGGCCCGGACGCGTATCACAGCATGGGATCGATTTACGGATTCCTGAAGCCCTCCGTCGAAATGCCGCGCAGGCCCGGGCAGTGGGAAACCCTGGAAGCGACGCTGATCGGCCGGCGCGTGACGCTGGTGCGCGACGGCGTGACCATCCTCGACGATCAGGAAATTCCCGGCATTACCGGCGGGGCGCTGGATTCCAATGAAGCGGCGCCGGGGCCGATCTACATTCAGGGGGATCATACCGGCGGGATGAAGTATCGCAATATCCGTATCTCGCTTCCGAATTAGCGCGTGCTCGCGCCAATTAAACCGCCGACGGCAGCGACACTTCCAGCCGAGCCCCTCCCTCCGGACGATTGCTCGCCGCGATGGTGCCTCCGTGCTGCGTCACAATCCCATGGGCGACCGTCAAGCCTAATCCCGTTCCGCGCGCGTCCAGACGCGTGGTCACAAAAGCATCGAAAATGTCGGGCAATATATCAGCCGAAATGCCCCGGCCATTGTCCTCAATGGTGATCAGCATCCGGCCCTTCTGTTTGCGCGCGTTCACTTCGATCCGGCCGGACGGACCTTCAATCGCGTTCACGGCGTTGCGCAGCAGGTTGACAAATACCTGAATCAGCCGGTCCGGATTGCCGATCACCCGGTCCTCGGCTCCGATCGCGTTGACGAATTCAATGCGCGACGCTTTTTCGTCGATCGCCACCAGCCCCCAGGCTTCATCCACCAGCGGGCGAATCGCGATCGGCTCCATTCGTGTTGAACGGACCTTCGAAAAATCCACCAAACTCTCGCTGATTCGCTGGAGCCGCTGCGCCACGCGCTTCATTCGCTCCAGCCGCTCCAGCGTGTGCGGATCGGCCGTCGTTTCGATCAGTTTCTCGATCGACCCGTTCAGCACCGCAAGCGGCGTGTTCAATTCATGCGCCACGCTGGCCGACAGCAGACCAAGGCTGACCAGCCGGTCCTGTTCCTCCAAACGCCGCAGCGCCGTGGCGAGCTCGTCTTCCTGCCGCCGCAGCGCCGCCACCGTCTCGTTCCGAGAACGCATGATCTGGCCGATTTCATCGCCCATAATCTCCTCCGGCGGAATCATTTCCCGATCGCGATCGCCGGCCTGCGTCGCCGTGTCCGCTTCAAGCATCCTCCGCAGCGGCCGGTAGACGTAAAGCGGCATAATCGCCGATTCCAGCAGCAGCACGGCCAGGATGTAAATGCTTCCAAGTATCAGAAAAAGCGTAAGCTTCGCGCGCGTCACCGCGCTCCGGTAGGACTCCTGGGACAGCTTCACCTCCCCGCTGGTGTGTGGAACCTGTTGAATAATGGCGACTTCTCGCGCCCGTGCATCGGCCACCAGCTTTTCAAACAGCGGAATCAGCGAAAAATAGGCCGCGCAGGTCAGCACCAGGAAAAACAGATTGTGAAGGACCATTAATTTCGGCCGTACCTTCAAGTTCCCGAAGAATTTCGTAACGCTATACTTCATGCGGTTAGACAAGAAATTGTGCTCCGCTTGCGTATTTTATCCAGTCGTGGTAGAAACAAAGATTAAATCTACTCACGATGGCTGCGATATTTCCGAAGTCGTCTGACCTCATCCTGAAAGTTCTCGGGGCGGTGGTCGGCCTGGGCGCCGTGGCTGGGGTTGGCGCCTATACCTACTACACATACCCCACCGTAATCGACACAGGATACCAGCCGGTGCAGCCGGTTCCCTATAGCCACAAGCTGCACGCCGGACAACTCGGGCTCGATTGCTTTTATTGTCACTCCACGGTGTACAAGGCTGCTTACGCGGCGATCCCGCCGACGCAGACCTGCATGAACTGCCATACCAAGGTGAAGACCGACAGCCCGCGTCTGGAGCCGGTCCGGCAGAGTTTCAAAACCGGCCAGCCGATTCCCTGGGTGCTGATTCACCGGCTACCCGACTTCGTCTATTTTAACCACGAAGCGCACGTTACCGCCGGCGTGAGCTGCGTGAGCTGCCACGGCCGTATCGATCAGATGATCGAAGTGCATCAGGACAAGCCGCTCAACATGGCGTTCTGCCTGGCCTGTCATAAGGATCCCGCGCCGAATATCCGGCCGGCGGAGCTGGTGACAAAGCTCGATTGGATTCCCGATCGCGATCCGCGGGAAATCGGCAGCGAGATTATCGCGCGGAAGCATCTCAATCCGCCAACCAACTGTTCGGGATGTCATCGATGAGTTTGATTCAAATTAAAACCGATCCCGCCAACAACGGCGAAGGCCAGGCACCGGCCGGCCCGCAATACTGGCGCAGTCTGGACCAGCTTGCCGGCACGCCGGAATTCCGCCAATGGGTGGAGCGAGAATTTCCCTCCACCGCCTCGGAGATGCTCGATGGCGATTCGCGGCGGCACATGCTGAAAATCATGGCGGCGTCGTTCGGCCTGGCCGGATTGGCCGCCTGCCGCCGTCCGGTGGAGCACATCCTGCCTTATTCCCACGGCGTCGAGGATTTGATCCCCGGCGCGCCGTATTACTACGCGACCGTGATGCAGCTTGGCGGGGCAGCGACCGGCCTGATTGTCGAAACACATGACGGGCGGCCGACGAAAATCGAAGGCAATCCCGATCATCCGGCCAGCCAGGGCGCCGCGCTCGCCTGGCAGCAGGCGTCGATTCTGTCGCTCTATGATCCGGACCGGTCGGCGAGATTTCTTGAAAACGGCTCGCCAACCACGAAAAGCTGGCCGGAGTTCGACGCCTATCTCAAAGGGCTTTCGCTCGGCGATGGCGGCGGGCTTCGTTTTTTGAGCGAGACGGTGATTTCGCCGACGCTCGAACTGATGCGATCCGAGGCGCTGAAGAAATTTCCCAAGGCGAAGTGGATCGAGTACGAAGCCATCACCGGCGAAAACGAAGTCGCGGGACTTGCCATGGTGTTCGGCCAGCGGCTTGCCTCCGCGCCGCGTTTTGATAAGGCGAAAGTCATCGTTGCTCTGGACTCGGACTTCCTGGGTCTTGATTCCACCACGCCGCAGCCGACCAAGCTGTTTTCCAAACGCCGGCATGTTTCGGGCGAAGAGGATCTTGAAAAGATCAATCGCCTCTATGCGGTGGAAGCGCAGTTTTCGATCACCGGCGCGAACGCGGATCATCGCTTGCGCCTGAAGCCGAGCGAGGTTCGGCAGTTCGCGATGGATCTCGCCGGCGCGCTCGGTGCGATTCCCGGATTGAGCGCAACCGCGGGATCGGATAGGCGCGGGAAATTCCTGGCCGCGGTGGTCAAGGATCTGAAAGCGGCGGGCGCCGAAGCGCTGGTCGTGGCGGGTCCGCGGCAGCCGGCCGAGGTCCACGCGATTGCGGCGATGATCAATGAAGCGCTCAGGAGCGAAGCAATCAGCTATCGCAAGGTGGAGGGCGGCGCGGCGCTTGACGGCTTAAAGGCGCTGACCGCCGAAATGAATTCGGGCCAGGTTTCGACCCTGGTGATCCTCGAAGGCAATCCTGTCTATACCGCGCCGGCGGATTTGCAGTTCGCCGCGGCGATGGCGAAGGTCGCCAACACGATTCATTCCGGGCTTGAAGAAGACGAGACCGCGGCGGCGGCGAAATGGCACGTGCCCGCGGCGCATTATCTCGAAACGTGGAGCGACGCGCGCGCGGCCGACGGCACGGTGGCGATCCAGCAGCCGATGATTCAATCCATGTACGGCGGCAAGACCCCGGCCGAAATGGTTGCGCGGATCATCGACTACAAAGACAAAGACGCGCACGCGATCGTGAAGAATTACTGGCTGGCGCAGTTCCCCGGCAGCGCGCGCCAGAAGGAACAGGCCTGGCGCAAGGCTCTCAACGATGGCGTCGTCGCCGGCGTGAAGCCGTACGAGCCGGTGAAGGTTTCAGCCAACGCCAGCAAGCTGCCCGCATCGCTTGCCGCGCCGCCTGCGCCGGGTGGAATTGAGGTCGCCTTCGTGGCCGGCGCTTCGACTTACGACGGTCGCTTCGCCAACAACGCCTGGCTCCAGGAGTGGCCGGAGCCGATGACCAAGCTGGTGTGGGGCAACGCGGCGTTGATCAGTCCGGCGATGGCGCGGGCGCGGAATCTGAAGGACGGCGATGTGATCACCATCGCGCGCGGCGGCTATAAAGTGGACGCTCCGGTGATGATCCAGCCGGGACAGGCCGACGACGCGGTGACCATTTCGCTCGGCTATGGTCGCGCCAAGTGCGGGCGCGTCGGCAAGGATGTCGGCTTCAACGCGAACCTCATCCGCACCTCGGACGCGTATTGGTTCGGCGGCGGATTTTCGCTGACCCCCACGGGCAACAAAGTGGTGATGGCGACGACGCAGGAGCACGGCATCATTGGAGGCTCCAGCGCCGAACGCATGAACAATCGCCCGCTGTACCGCGAAGTCACCATCGAAGAGTATAAGCGGAATCCCAAATCGATCGAGGAGATGAACGAGATTCCGGAGCTTCAATCGATCTATCCCGAGCGCATTTACGACAAGGGATATCAGTGGGGGCTGGCGATCGATTTGACGGCCTGCACCGGCTGCAACTCCTGCGTGATCGCCTGCCAGGCCGAGAATAATATCCCGGTGGTCGGCAAGTATCAGGTGACGCGCGGGCGCGAGATGCACTGGATCCGGATGGATCGTTATTATGTCGGGCCGGAGGACGATCCGCGCGCGGTGGAGCAGCCGGTTCCCTGCATGCAGTGCGAAAACGCGCCGTGCGAAAACGTCTGTCCCGTGGCGGCCACGTCGCATTCTCCCGAAGGGCTGAACGACATGGCTTACAACCGCTGCGTCGGCACGCGCTATTGCCTGAACAACTGTCCGTTCAAGGTGCGGCACTTCAACTTTTTGAATTTCCACAAGCACATGCCGCAGATCGAGGCAATGGCTTCCAATCCGGACGTGACGGTCCGGATGCGCGGCGTCATGGAAAAGTGCACCTACTGCGTGCAGCGCATTCAGGAAAAGAAGATTCAAGCCAAGGCCGAAGGCCGGCGCGCGATTCAGGACGGCGAGATCGTCACGGCCTGCCAGCAAACCTGCCCGGCCGACGCGATCGTGTTCGGCAACATCAACGATCCGCAGAGCCGGGTTTCGAAACTCAAAAAACAGGAGCGTAACTATCAGATGCTGGCCGAAATGGATCTGCGTCCGCGGACTTCCTATCTGGCCAAGCTGCGCAACGCGAATCCAGAGTTGGAGGCGTAAGAAGTGGCCAGTGTGCAGTGGTCAGTGGCTAGTTTGAATACGGAGATGAGAAGGAATTTTGCTGGCCACTGGCCACCGGCCACGGACCAGTTCAGGAAACTATGTCTGACGTAGCGATCACACAAAACCCGCAGTTGATGGAAGTGAATCCGCCGCTCGTCCGGGCCAGGGATTATCACGATCTTTCCGAGCAGATCAGCTCGATCGTCGAAGGCGACGTCATCAAGACGCCGCGAAAATATTGGATCACGCTCGGCATCACCAGCTCGATCACGATTCTGCTCGCGGCCATGCTGACCTATCTGGTCTCGACCGGTATCGGCGTGTGGGGCAACAACCGGCCGATCGGCTGGGCCTGGGACATCACCAATTTCGTGTTCTGGATCGGTATCGGCCACGCTGGCACCCTCATTTCGGCGATTCTGTTCCTGTTCCGGCAGAAGTGGCGCACTTCGATCAACCGCTCGGCCGAGGCGATGACGCTGTTCGCGGTCATGTGCGCGGGCATCTTCCCGCTGTTCCACACCGGCCGGCCCTGGCGCGCCTACTGGCTCTTCCCGGTTCCCAATACCGACCTCAGCATGTGGCAGAACTTCCGTTCGCCGCTCATCTGGGACGTGTTCGCGGTATCGACTTACTTCACCGTTTCGCTGCTGTTCTGGTACACCGGGCTGGTTCCCGATCTCGCCACGCTGCGCGACCGCGCGGTGAGCAAGCTCAGGCAGGTGGTCTTCGGGATTTTAAGCCTGGGATGGCGCGGATCGGCGCGGCACTGGACCAATTATGAAGCGGCGTATCTGATTCTGGCCGGCATTTCGACTCCGCTGGTGCTCTCGGTCCACACCATCGTTTCGTTCGACTTCGCCACTTCGGTGATCCCCGGCTGGCATACGACGATTTTCCCGCCGTACTTCGTCGCCGGCGCGATTTTTTCCGGATTCGCCTGCGTCATGACGCTGCTGCTGATCGCCCGCTGGACGCTCAACCTGCAAAACCTGATCACCATGAAGCACCTGGAGAATATGAACAAGATCATCCTGGTGACCGGATCGGTGGTCGGCTACGCCTACGCCTGCGAGTTTTTCATCGCCTGGTATAGCGGCAATATTTATGAGCGGTTCACGTTCTGGAATCGCGCCTTCGGACCGTACTGGTGGGCGGCGTGGTCGATGTATAGCTGCAACGTATTTATCCCGCAGCTTTACTGGATCAAGGCGATGCGTCGGTCGCTTCCGGTGATGTTCATCATTTCGATCACCACCAACATTGGCATGTGGTTTGAGCGATTCGTGATTATCGTGACCAGCCTGCATCGCGACTTCCTGCCGAGCTCGTGGGGATACTTCCGGCCAACCTGGGTCGATATGTGCACATTTGCGGGCACAATTGGGTTGTTTTTGACGCTTTTTCTGCTTTTTGCGCGCTTTTTGCCGATGATCGCCATCTCCGAAGTCAAGGGCGTGCTGGCCTACGAAAAGCAGCTTTTTAAGGGTCAGGCGGTGGAGGTGGCGGCGGAATGAATCTCGATCCGAAGGCCATTCGCGAAAAGCTGGGAATCGGCGACGACAAGGTTTATGGCGTGATCGGCGAGTTCGACGATCCGCATGAGCTGGTGCAGGCCGGCCGCCGGATTCGCGAAATGGGATACACGAAACTCGATGCGATGACGCCGTTTCCTGTGCACGGCATTGATGAAGCGTTGGGGATCCCGCGTTCGATTTTGGGCTGGATCGTGATCTGCGTCGGATTGTGCGGCACCGCGACGGCGTTCCTGCTGATCTGGTACTGCGGCGCGATCAACGACAAGTTCGTGATCGGCGGCAAGCCGCTGTTCGATTTCACGTTTTCGATTCCGATTGCGTTCGAGCTGACCATTCTGTTCTCGGCGTTTGCAAGTTTTTTAGGGATGTGGGCGCTGAACGGATTGCCGCGGCTCTATCATCCGGCGATGAACTATCGCGATGCGCATCGCGCGAGCGACGACAAGTTTTTGCTGGTGATCGAGGCGGACGATCCCAAATTCGAGGCGCAGCGGGCGGCGGAGCATCTGCGCAGCGTGGGCGCCGAGACGGTTGAGGTCGTTGAAGGATGAGGATTCAGGATTCAGGATTCAGGATTCAGAACGCGCTTGCCTGGGTGGGCGGATATTGCGCGCTGCCGATCGCCTGCGTGGTGATCGCGCTGCTGTTTCTTTCCGGATGCTCGCCGGTGCAGCGCGTTCCTCCGGTGCAGGTCTGGGATGACATGAAATTCCAGGAAAAATTCAAGCCGCAGATGGAAAACGAAATCTTCGCCGACCATCGCGACAGCCGCGTGCCGCCGGAAGACACGGTCGCGCGCGGGCACATGCGGGAAGACACGCCATATTACACCGGGATGGAAGGCGACATGTACGCCGGCAAGAATCCGGCGCCGATTACCATGGACCTGCTCAAAAAAGGCCAGGCGAAGTTCGGGACCTACTGCACGCCGTGTCATGACCGTACCGGGTCGGGGCAGGGAATTGTTCCGCTTCACGCGCCCACCTGGCAGCCCTCGAATTTGATGGAAGATCGCGTGGTGCAGTTCGCCGACGGCGAGATATTTAACGTCATCTCCGAAGGCCGCCGCACCATGCCGCCGTACAAATATCAGATCTCGGTGGAAGACCGCTGGGCGATTATCGCTTATTTGCGCGTTTTGCAGCGCGCGGCGCATTCCACGATCGACGACGTGCCGGCCGAGCACAGGACAGATTTGCAATGAGTCACATGGAAGAACGACACGAAGATATTTATCAGATGGAGGCGGCCCGCTGGTCGGCGGGGCGGAACGCGCTGGCGTTCGCGGCGCTGGTGGCGGTGATCGCCTGCGCGGCGGGATATATTCAGGACCCGGCGCGGTTTTTCCATTCCTATATTGTTGCGTTCGGTTTCGTGGCGGCCACCGGATTGGGCGCCTCCTTCTTCGTCATGGTGCAGTTTCTCAGCGGCTCGGCGGCGAGCGTGACCGTGCGCCGAATCATGGAAAACATCATGTACACGCTGCCGTTCGGCGCGCTGTTGTTTATCCCCGTGGCGCTGGGGCTCAAGGATATCTACTCCTGGACCACCTTCGACGCGACGCACGACGCGGCGATGCGCTGGAAAGCGCCGTACCTTTCCGAAAACTTTTTTGTGATTCGTGCGGCCGTGTATTTCCTGATGTGGTCCATCTGGATCTTTTCGATCTACCGCCAGTCGACCCGGCAGGACACGGAAAAATCGGTCCGGCAGATGTACATCGCTTCGCGATGGAGCGCGCCTGGCTTGTTTCTGGTGGTGGTGGTCGGGACGCTGGCGTCTTTCGACTGGTTTATGTCGATTGAGCCGAAGTGGTATTCGACCATTTTCGGGCTATATATTCTTTCCGGCGGCGCTCTGACGTTCATGTCGATCGTGACGCTGGTGGCGCTCGGGTTCCGGCGCGCGGGCGTGCTGAAGAACTCGATTACGATCGAGCATTACCACGATCTGGGCAAATGGATGTTCGCGCTGACGGCGTTTTACACCTACATCGCCTTTTCGCAATACCTGCTGATCTGGTACGCGAACATTCCGGAAGAGACG
>JAJPHS010000095.1 GCA_021325175.1 Terriglobia bacterium | reverse complement strand
CCGGGCGACGCCTCCGGGCGGCAGCGCAGGCACGGACGGAATCCGGCTTCGGCCGCGGCGGCCGCGCTCGGAAAATAGCGGACGTTTTTTTCCTTCGGCGCGGGCGCCGGACAGATCGGACGGCAGTAAATCCCGGTGGTGACGATGCCGATGAAAAATCTTCCATCGAATCGCGCATCGCGCGCCAGGCGCGCGCGTTGATAAACTCGGGGGTCCATCTTGTAGGAATTATCGCCGAAGCGGGACGCCGGAACTGGCCGTTTTCGGACCTCAACCGGGACGATGGACTGACCTACAGCATCGGCTGAACGGAGCGGAGCACGGTGCCGGCGATGATCTCGGCGCCTTGCGCGGTGGGATGAATCCCGTCCGCCTGAATGTAACGCAGATCCCTGGTGACGATGTCCGCCATCAGAAACGGAATCAGCTTCACTTTGTACTTCGCCGCCAGATCTTTATAGATCTGCTCGAAGCCGCGGATATAATCGCGCCCGTAATTGGGCGGCAGCGTCATGCCGGCGAGCACCACCTTCGCGCCCGCCTGCTGAAACGCGACGATCATTTTTTCCAGATTCGCCTTGGTGGCTTCAAGCGGCATCCCGCGCAGACCGTCGTTGCCGCCCAGTTCGAGCAAAACGATGGAGGGATGCAGCGAGATCGCCGAATCGATCCGCGACACGCCTCCTTCGGTCGTATCGCCGCTGATTCCGAGGTTCACCACGCGCCACGGTTTGTGTTCCGCGTCGATTTTTTTCTGCAAATCGTCGGGAAAACTTTGCCCGGGCGCAAGACCGAAGCCGGCGCTGATACTGTCGCCGAACACCGCCAGCACTTTGCGATCGTCCGGCGGCGCCGGCGGCGCGGGCGCGGAAGCGGCGGGCGGGGCAGGCCGTGGATCCTCGGCCGCCTGTTCGTGAGTGGTCGAGCACGCGCTCAAAAATATCAGCGCGAAAAAGAAAAAGCACCACATCTGCCCTCATAATAATAGATGTGAGCGCGGCGATTATTGAAGCGCGAAATGTGAGCAAAAGCATCGATACCGGCACGCATCGCGTGGAGATTTTGCGGAACGTCGATTTCCAGGTTCCCGCCGGACAATTCGTGGCGATCATGGGCGCCTCCGGCAGCGGAAAGAGCACGCTGCTCGGCTTGCTCGCCGGGCTGGACGCGCCGACGGCGGGCCGAATCATTATCGACGGCCAGGACATTACCGGGCTGAGCGAAGATAAACTCGCGATCCTGCGCGGGCGCAAGATCGGATTCGTGTTCCAGTCCTATCAACTGATTCCCACGCTGACGGCGGAAGAAAACGTTCTGCTGCCTTACGAGCTCGCCGGCGGCGATGTTTCCGCGGGCACGGCGCGGGCGCGCGAGCTGCTGGAAAGCGTCGGCTTGAGCGGCCGGCTGGATCATTACCCGGTGCAGCTTTCCGGAGGCGAGCAGCAGCGTGTCGCTCTGGCGCGCGCCTTCATGGGCCGCCCGCCGATTCTGATGGCGGACGAGCCGACGGGCAATCTCGACAGCGGCAACGGCGCGCACGTGCTCGATCTGCTGATCACGCTGAACCGGCGCGAAGGCGCCACGCTGGTCCTGGTGACGCATGACATTTCCCTTACCCGCCACGCCGACCGCATCATCACGCTGCGCGACGGCATGATTATCGCGGATCAATTGCGCGCCTCCGAAGTTCCCTCCGGAGTCGCACCGTGAATCTTTCGCTGCGCACGGCGGCTCGCATTGCCTGGCGCGAAACGCGGTCGTCGCTGGCGAAATTTTTGTTCGTGGTGCTGGCCGTCGCCGCCGGTGTCGGCGCGCTCAGCGGCGTTCGCGGCTTCAGCGATAATTTTCACGCCATGCTGACGCGCGAAGCGCGGACGGTGATGGCCGCCGATCTGGCGGCGCGGCAGTTTCAATTGCCGAATGAACGTCAGCTCGCCATGCTCGATTCGCTCCAGGCGCGGGGAGTCGAATACACCTGGATCACGGAAACGGTTTCCATGGCGGAGGCGAAAAACAGCGGCGCGCCGCCGGTACTCGCCGCGCTGAAGGCCGTCGATCCCACACAGTATCCCTACTACGGCGAGATGAAGCTCAACCCGGCGATGCCGCTGCGCGAGGCGCTGAAGCCGGATACGGCGGTGGCGGGCGAGGATCTGCTGATGCGCCTGCACGGGAACGTCGGCGACACGATCAAGGTCGGCGAGAGCGATCTGCGCATCGCCGCGGTGATCGTCTCCGAACCCGACCGCATGTCGGCGAGCCTCAACATCGGCCTGCGGCTGATGATGTCGCGCCAGGCGTTCGAGCGCACCGGCCTGATGCAGCTCGGCAGCCGCGCCTCGGAACGGTATCTGTTCAAGCTGCTGCCCAACGCTCCGCCGGTCGAACAGGTGCGGCGCGAAATCCGGCGCGCGCTGCCCGATTCGATGATCTCCGATTTCCGCCAATCCCATCCGATCGTCACCAGCGGGCTCGATCAGGCGACCACGTTCCTTAGCTTGATCAGCCTGATTGCGCTGATCGTCGGCGCCATCGGCGTCGCCATGGCGATGCACGCGCATTTGCAGCAGAAAATGGACCACATCGCGGTGATGAAGTCGCTGGGCGCGACCTCGCGCGAGATTATCCGGATCTACACCGTGCAAACGCTGATGCTCGGGATCTTGGGAGGGCTCGGCGGAATCGCCATCGGCCGCGCCGTCGAACAGATTTTCCCGCTGCTGATCAGAAAATATTTTCCGGTCGATTCCCCCATGAGCTGGCACGTGGAGGCGGCCGCGCAAGGCATCGGCATCGGCGTGCTGACCACGCTTCTGTTCACGGTCCCGCCGCTTCTGGCGATCCGCCGGATTCGCCCGGCGCTGATTCTTCGCCGCGGGATGCCGGAAACCAGGCCGCCGGTGGTGCGCCGCATCGTCGAAGCGCGAGCCGCGCTGGCCGCCGGCGGATTCATTCTGGCCGGCATTGGACTCATCGCGTCGTGGCTGGCGGGCTCGGCCAAAGTCGGCGAATATTTCGCGGGCGGGCTCTTCACCAGCCTCGTTGCGCTTTCGATTGTTTCCTGGCTCCTGCTGCGGTCGATTCGCGCGTTTCTCGACCGCTCGCCATGGCGCATCCCGCCGCTGGTCCGGCAGGGGATGGCGAATCTGTACCGGCAGGGGAATCAGGCACAGGCGATTCTGGTAGCGCTCGGGCTCGGCGTGATGTTCACGCTGACGGTCTACATGGTGCAGGACTCGCTGGTCGGCCAGATTCTCGAAACCGCGCCGCCGGGCGCACCCAACGTTTATCTGGTCGGAGTAACGCAGGCGCAGGTGGATCCTTTGAAAGAGCTGCTGGCTCATCAGCCCGGCGTTCTGCATGCGCCGATTTTCGTTCCGCGCGTTTCGGCGCGATTGAAATCGATCAACGGCTTCCTGGTGGGCGTAAGATTCCGCGGCGCGACGACATTGATGTGGGAGGATTCACAGCCGAATGATTTGCGCGTGACGGAAGGGTCCTGGTGGCGGAGCGCCGCGCGGGAGCCGAATGCCGCCGCGGTCGTTTCCGTGAATGCGGAAACCGCCAAACGGCTGGGAATTTCCATCGGCGACTGGATCGAGATGGAGGCGTCCGGCCGCCCGATTCGCGCCCGCGTGGTCGCGCTGCACGAATGGGAGCAGCGCAGATTTATGCCGGCCAGCAACTGGGTTTTCAATCCGCCCGCGCTCGCCGGATTGCCGGTGTCTTTCGACGGCGCGGTGCGCATCGATCCGCCGCAAGTCGCCGCCTTCCAGCGCGCCTCGTTCGATAAATTCCCGACGGTGACGGTGGTGAACATCGCCGACGCGCTCGAAATTGTGCAGCAGGTGATCGATCAGATCGCGCTGGTGATCCGGTTCCTGTCGGGATTCGCGATCCTGGCGGGCGCGGTGATCCTGGCCGCGAGCGTCGCCGGAACGCGATTCCGCCGTATCCGCGAAGTGGTCATCCTGAAAACGCTGGGCGCGACCCGGCGGCACATCGCGCGAATCTTTTCGGTGGAGTTTCTCACGCTGGGCGTGGTCGCGGGCGTGCTCGGCGCGGTTCTGGCCACGATTTTTTCCAGTCTGGTGATGAAGCGCCTTCTCGACGCCAGCTTTCAATTCGATCCGAAGGCGGCGCTGGCGGGCATTGTCCTGTCCGCCGTGCTGGCGAACGCATCCGGATGGCTCGCCAGTTTTCGCATCTTACGCCGGAAGCCGCTGGAAGTTCTGCGCGAGGAGTAAGCGATTCAGGCTCTCGCCGCCCACGGCGCGCCCGCGCAGGCTTGAAATTCCGGGATGGCGGCCCCGTGCCTCTGCCGCCACAACGAATAGTCGTTTCGCAGATCGGCCCATAGAATCCCGGGGCGGTTGAAACTGCGTCCGAAACGCCTGCCGCTACCGGCAGCCGGATTTGCAGCTTTTCCGGTCCGCTTTGCAGGATTTTTTCGCCTGCTTGGTGGTGGCGCGATTCATGCAGAACTGATAATTCGCGTCGCACCGGTTCTTGCATTGCGCTTTTCGGCTGGCCGCGAAGACCGGACTGGCGAGGCTCAAAACCACAACCGCGGCGAAAAGTCGCATCTGTTAACTCTCCCGCAAACTGGATCGTCTGAACTACGAGTGTACATTAGAGGGAAAGATCCTAAGGCGTTCCACCGAGGTCATGACCCAAAATACGGCAACGGATGTTGCCAAAACCGACCAGGTCTTAGAGTCCATCCCGATTCGCCTAAAAATCGATGCCGCCCAGCAGTTCAGAAGGTTTTTTGTCGAAGGCTTTGGCGATCGATAAGAGGCTTTCGATGCTGGGCAGATTCGTTCCGCGCTCGATCGCGCTGATCTGGGAGACGCTCAACTTGGTTTGCGCCGCCAGATCTTTCAAGGACCAGTCCCGCTCGACGCGCAGCATCTTGATCGCGTGGCCCAGGCGCTCGCGAAGGCGATCCTGCGGGGCGCGCCCGATGCCGAACGTCTCGATCGCATTCTTCAGCGCTTGCCTAAGCTGCGCGAGCGAAAACGGTTTCGCGAGATAATCGAACACCTTCAGCTTGAACGTCGCGCGCATGTCCTCGAGCGACGGATAGCCGGTCACGACGATCACGCACAGCCCCGGCCAGCGCGCCAGCAGTTGTTCGAGCACCTTTTCGCCGCTCGCCTCGCCCATTTTCATGTCGAGCAGGACGATATCGGGCAGCCGCTCGGCGCAGCCTTCGAACAATTCGCTGGGCGTGGCGAAGCTGCGCACCGAATAAACGCGCTCGTCCTTGAGCAAATCCTCGATGTAGTTGCGGAAATCCAGGTCGTCGTCGAGCACCGCGACGTCCGCCGTGGTTTCCACCGCCGCCGCTTCCATCACGTAGTCATGATAACGCCGCGCTGCGCAGGGCGGGACCCTGCCGCTAGGCGTGGACCGGCAGCTCCTTGGCGATCTCGCCCACCACCGCCTTGGCGTCGCCGAACAGCATCAACGTGCGCGGCATATAGTACAGCTCGTTGTCGATGCCCGCGAATCCCGGATTCATGCTGCGCTTGATCACCATCACGGTCTGCGCTTTATCGACATCGAGAATCGGCATCCCGTAAATCGGGCTGTTCTTATCGTGCCGGGCCGCCGGATTCACCACGTCGTTGGCGCCGATCACCAGCGCGACATCGGTCTCGGCGAAATCCTGATTGATGTCTTCCATCTCATGCAGACGATCGTACGGAATATCGGCTTCGGCCAGCAGAACATTCATGTGCCCTGGCATTCGACCGGCCACCGGATGAATGGCGAACTGCACGTCCACGCCGCGCTTCACCAGCGAATCCGAAAGCTCGCGTAATTTATGCTGCGCCTGCGCGACCGCCATGCCGTATCCGGGAACGATGATCACTTTGCGCGCGCTCGATAAAATCTGCGCGGCATCCTCGGCCGTGGCCGACCGCACGGGTCTTTGTGCCGCCTTTGTGGACCCGCCCTCCTGCACCTGCCCGAAAGCGCCGAACAAAACGTTGGTGAAGCTGCGATTCATGGCCTTGCACATGATCACGGAAAGAATGAATCCCGAGGAGGCGTTCACCGCGCCGGCGATGATCAGCAGGCGATTTCCCAGCGCGAATCCCATCGCGCAGCACGCCGCGCCCGCGTAGGAGTTGAGCAGCGCGATCACGGTCGGCATGTCGCCGCCGCCGATCGGCAGAATCAGGAGCACGCCAAACAGCAGCGATAATCCCGTGTACGCCGGAAAAACCCAGGGCGGCGCGGGCTCATAAATCATCCACGCGCCGAGCGCGACCGCGATCGCGAACAGCGTCAGGTTCACGAAGTTCTGGCCCTTGTACGTCATCGGACGCGTGGGAATGATTTCCTGCAATTTTCCGAACGCCATCACGCTCGCCGTGCAGGTGAGATAGCCGAGCACGGTTTCGATCACGATCGCGCACATCGTCGCGCCGGTCAGCGGGTGGCCTTCGGCGATCGCCTTGTAATAATCGGCCGTTCCCACCAGCGCGGCCGCGAAGGCGCCGAAGGCGTGCGAAAGCGCGGTCAACTGGGGCACGGCGGTCATCGGCATCAGGTACGCCAGGGGCGCGCCGATTGCCGCGCCGATGGCCATGCTGACGAGAATCCACTCGAAACTGACCACTTCCTGACGCAAAAGCGTGCCAATAATGGCGAAAAGCAGCCCAAATTCGCCGGAAATGACGCCGCGCCGCGCGGTGACGGGCGAACTGAGCCATTTGATGGAAAGGACGATCGTCAGGGCGGCGACGATATAGGCGGCCTGCCAGATTCCCGGCGCCGCTTCTGCTCCCGGCGTCACTTGTTCTCCTTTTTCTTG
>JAJPHS010000124.1 GCA_021325175.1 Terriglobia bacterium | reverse complement strand
GTGTGAATGATGTTGCCGAACTCCTCGCCGTATCCGGTCGAGCCGCGCGGATTCATGTACAGCACCACGAAGCCGCGCGCCGCCTGGATCTGGTATTCGTGCTGGAAGTTCACGCCGTACATACTGTGCGGTCCGCCGTGAATATCCAGAATGAACGGATATTTTTTCGACGGATCGAAATTCGGCGGCTTGATGATCCAGCCCTGCATCGGTCTGCCGTCGAACGAATCGAAATCGAGCTCCTCGACCGATCCCAACTGATACTGCGACAGCAGGCTGTCATTCACCGCAGTTAACCGCACCGGCGCCGCCTGTCGATATCCGGGGATCAGCACCACGTCGCCGGGCGATTCCGGCGTCGATCGCACCGTGGCGATCATCTGATTGTTCGCCATCGTGAAGCCGCCGCCGAGGCCCAGCTCCTGCGTGCCGCTGGTCACCTGCTTCACTTCGCCGGTCGCCACGTTCACCGAATAAAGCTGCACGGTCCCGTGATCTTCGGCGACGAAGTAAATCGTTTTGCCGTCCCACGACCAGTGCGGGCTGCGAACGTCGCGATCGAGTGAGGCGGTGATGTTCTGCGGATTTCCGCCGTCGGGGTCCATCAAATAAAGATGATTGACGGTGTAGCTCTGAAATTTCCAGTCGTGGCCGACATAGGCGATCTTTTTGCCGCCGGGACCGGGCACCGGGTCCATATCGGGTCCCTTGCGATGCGTCAACTGCCGCACCGAGCCATCCTCGACCGAGTACGCGTAAATATCGCCGCCCTCCAGCGAATATTCCGCGTCCGGGATGCGATTCGTCGCCGTATAGATCCACTTCCCGTCCTCGGACCAGGCGAGCCCGTTGTGGTTATAGTCGCCGCTTGAAATCTGCTTCGGCGCGCCGCCGGTGGCGGGCACGGCGAAGACATGCGTGTAGCCGGGCTGTAGGATTCCGGTGCCATCCGCGGTCCAGCGAAGCTGGGTGATGACGATCGGCGGGTCCTGCCACTTCGCCCCGTTTGGTTTTTCCGGCAGATGAATCGAAAAGTCGTTCTTGGCCGGCACGCGGGCCGTGTAGCCGATCCATTTGCCGTCGGACGACCATTCGATATTGGAGGGCGATTGTTCGAGATCCGTAATCTGCGCCTCCTGGCCGCTATCCAGCCAACGTACATGGATCTGCGTCTTGCCGCTGCGATTGGAAAGATACGCCACACGCGTGCCGTCGGGCGAGAGGCGCGGCGAGGAGTCGCGATAAGAACCCGTGGTGAGCGGCCGGTTGTCCTTGCCGTCGCTTGAAACGATCCAAAGATTGCTGAACCGCTGATCGGCCATCTTGTCGCTCCAGCCGAGAACATAGATGACGGCCTTGCCGTCCCTGCTGATCTGCGGATCGCTCACCGTGCGCATGTCCCAGATCGTTTGGGTGTTCAATCCCGGTTTGGCGGCGAACAGCGACGCGCTGGCAATGAAAATCAAAGCGAGCTTGTGCATAATGTGCTCCTTACTTGTAGCAGTAAATCACAAACGCAGGCGGGGATGGGCGCGCGTGGCCGCTGGCGCCGGAAGATGTATCCAATTGCCGCCTATAATCGCCGGCCCGAAGCGGCGATGGCCATTTTCAACGCAGCCAGATGGTCCGCCGAGCCGCTGAAAATGTCCTCGGGAAATTTGCGGTAGCCCAGCATGTCGCTATAAATCACCGCCGGCTGATCGTAGTTCAGGCCCATCCCGGCGAGATATTGCAGCCGCATGCTCAGATCGTCATTGATCGCCGCCCCTTTGAGCCACGGCGTCAGATCGCTGGCGCGTCCCGCGTAGGTTGCCAGCAGACTGATCGGCGACGTGAACCCGGTTTCACTCAGCGAGCGCACGGCGTTCCAATGATCCGGGCGCTCCCACCGCTGCTGCAACGATTCCAGATCGATCTTCAACGGCTCGACCTGCCCCAGCAGCACTACGTCATATCCATCGCCGTCGATGTCGTTGCCCCACACCGTCCCGTTCGGAAAAACCTGGAAAAACGTCGCCAGCTCGCTGCGCACGGTGGCTTCGTCGCTTTCATACAGCGGAACCCACTGTGTCACGATGCCGCCGGGATTCAGGTGCTGCTTCACCAGTTCGAAATATTGCTTGGAATAAAGCGACGACGTCCCTTTTACCCACGGATGAATCGGATCCGAAGTGATGATGTCGAATTTATCTTTCGCCGTAAGGATGAAGTGCCGGGCGTCGTCGTAATGGATCTCGGTGCGCGGGTCGGTTAGCACATTGTAATTCTCGCGGTTGAAATATTCAGTCGAAACCGGCGGGATCAGCGGCTCCAGCTCGCAGATGGTGATTTTTTGAATCGATGGATGAACCACGAACGTCCCCGCCGTGACGCCCGCGCCAAAGCCGACAACCAGCACCGATTTCGGTCCTGGGTGCAGCATCGCCGGAAGATGTCCCAGCATGCGCTGCAAGCGCATATCGTACGGTTCGGTCGATGCCTCCACTTTTCCGCTGACGTGAAAATAATGCTGGCCTCCCGGCAGCTCCGACACAACGATCGATGAATTGCGTCCTTCGCCCACGTAGAGCGCGCGTCCGGCATTCGTTGTCGTCGCCATGCGCCGGCCGTAGGCGATGGCGAGCCATGGCATTTCCGGAACGGTGGCGATGAGCCAAACGCCGGCGGCCATCGCCACGATCAGCGCGGCCACGCCCGATTTCGCCAGCGCGTCCCACATCGGCAACAACATCACCAGCCCCGCCACAGCCGCAAGCCCGATCAGCAGCCGCTCGGAATCCTGCGAGCCGATCCAGGGAATAAAGATTACGCTGAAGCCGAGCGCGCCCGCGATTCCGCCGATGGTGTTGGCGGCGTAAACTTCGCCCACCAGTTTTCCCGCATCCTGGCCGCGCGCAACCACGGCCGCCAGAGCCAGCGGAAAGCTCGCGCCCCACAACAGCGCCGCGGGAAGAATCGCCCAGGCGCAGCGCATCAGGTCGAGCTGAAAATTGAACCACGCGCTGTGGGCAAGCAGCGGATTCACCGGCCAGTTCGGAATCGAATCGGCGAGCGTATAGGACGCCCAGGCGATTCCGGCAATCAGCAGCATCTGGCAAACGCCGAGCGCGGCCCGCGGATTCTTCAGTTGACGGGACCAATGCGATCCCACCGCGCTGCCGATCCCCAGCCCGGCCAAAAAAACCGCGAGAATAATCGAAAACGTGTACACCGTCGCGCCCAGCATTAAGGAAAGCAGCCGCGTCCAGATTACTTCTCCGCCCAGCGCGCACATCCCGGAAATCGCGATGGCGGCGTAGACCGCGCGCGATCCCCGGCTGGGCGGCCCGCCGATCGAGGAAGCCTGAGCCGCGTAAGGTGCGCGCTTCGATAATTGAAAACTCACCAGCGCCACCGCCGCGTTGATCAGTACCGCTGCATAGGTCGCGATCGGCATGCTGTACAGCCGCAGCAGATAAAATCCGGCGAGCAGGCATCCGAAGACCGCGCCCGCGATGTTGCCTCCGTAAAAGAAACCGAGCCAGGCCACCCCGCGCGGCGTCGTTTCGATCCAGCGCGCGATCGCCGGAAGGGACGCGCCCATCAGCAGCGTCGGAGCAAGCAGGCACAGCACGCAGACCACCGCACGCAAAACGACCCCCCACAGCCCTTGTCCGGCAAGCGCGGCATAGACTCTATCGATCAGCGGCACGCCCCACAGCACCAGCAGTCCGCAGATACCGATACCCGCCTCAATCGCGGCATAAACCCGGAGCGGATGCTGACGCGTCGAAATATAGCGGGATAGCAGCAGACTGCCCAGACACATCCCGCCCATGTAGGTGCCCAGCAACACCCCAAGCGACAAAGCCGACGCTCCGATCACCAGTTGCAGCAATTGAAACCAAACAACTTCATAGATCAGCGCGGCGCATCCGCTGCCGACAAACAGCGCCAGCAGCAGCGGCAAATGTGCCGGCAAGATGGGAGAAGCCTCGGACTGATGTAGAGCGGACGGGGGAATGGACTTCGTTTTCGGCATTCAGGGCAGATTTGCATCATAACGCACTTTGGGCCGCCGCCTTGGCCGGGATCAGCCGGGGTGGTGGCTTTCAACCACCGCCAAATCGGTCTCAAAGCAAAATTACCCTTATTTTTTAATGATTTAACTTTGGGCATCGAAGTGCCTTAACACCAGCGGAAGGTGGATTATGAAACAACATCAGGTTCGAAATGCGGCGGTGCTCCTGGCGGCCGTTCTCATCGCCGCCCCGCAAACGATTTTCGCCCAAACTCCCGCGCCTCCGCCTCCCACAACGCCCGGAACGGTGGCGCAGCCTTCTGAGCCTGTCCGCCTTTCCCCGGACCAGTTGGAGAACCTCGTCGCGCCGATCGCCCTCTATCCGGACCCGCTGTTGAGCCAGGTCCTGGCGGCGTCCACTTACCCGCTGGAGGTCGTCGAGGCCCAGCAGTGGCTCCAGCAGCATCCCGATCTTAAGGGTCAACAACTCGTCGAGGCCGCAAAACAGCAAAACTGGGATCCGAGCGTGCAGGCGCTGGTTGCCTTCCCCGACGTCCTCGCGCTGCTGAACCGCGATATCCAGTGGACCACCGATCTCGGCAACGCCTTTCTCGCCCAGCAGGACGACGTGATGGCGGCGATTCAAACCATGCGCCGCCGCGCTCGGCAAAACGGAAAATTGACGTCGACCGCGCAAGAGACGGTCACCACCGACACACAGAACGGGCAGAGCGTGGTCGTGATCCAGCCGGCCGACCCGCAGGTGATTTATGTGCCGGTCTATAATCCCGTGTACGTTTGGGGTCCTCCGGTGTGGGGATATTATCCGCCGCTATGGTATCCGGCGGTGAGCTTCGGATTCGGCTTCGGACCTGGCATCTATCTCGGCGCATTCTTCCCCGGATGGGGAATCGGATGGGGCGGCTGGGGCGTTGGCTGGGGCTGGGGCCTAAGTTGGTTCGGCGGCGGAATCTACGTCAATCCCTTCTTCTTCCATCAGTGGGGATTCGAGCACGTCTATTATGGCGGCCACTATTTCGCCGGGGGCCGCATGGCCTGGGCGCATGATTCCTTCCATCGCGAGGGCGTTCCCTACGCCAACCGCGCCGTGGCGGCGCAATACAACAATGCTCGCTTCGCGGCGGGACGCTACAACGCCGGATCGAGCTTCGCGGCGCGTTCTTCGGCGAACGGCGGCTGGAGGAGCTTCAACAACAATGCGGGCGCGCGCTCCTTCGCTCCCCAAAATCGCGGCGCCGTCAATAATTTCAATCGCGGAACCGCGGCCGGCAATTACAATCGCGGCGAGTCAGCTCCGAACCGCGGCTATTCGGCTCCGAACACGAATCGCGGCTATTCGAGTCCCGCTCCCAGCTATAACCGGAGCTACTCCGCTCCCAGCAATAACCGCAGCTACTCCGCTCCCAGCTACAACCGCAGCTACTCCGCCCCCAGCTACAACCGCAGCTACTCCGCCCCCAGCTACAACCGCAGCTACTCTGCTCCCAATGTGAATCGCGGCTTCTCCAGCCCGAGCTTTAATCGCGGTTTCTCGGCGCCCAACTCCGGCGCCCGGAGCTTTTCGGCGCCGCGCTCCTCGGGCGGCGGCTTCGGCGGCGGGCATAGCTTCGGCGGCGGCTCACGCGGCGGGCGGCGCTGATCCGCGGCGCCGGTGGACCGCTTTCCTGGCGATCCGCCGGCGCCTCAATATCGCCTCAGCCGGTTCCGGATATTGCGCGCCAGCCTTTCGATGTCCTCCGCTTTTTTGATCGCCTTCACCGAGACAATGTACTTGTCGCCATTCTCCAGATCCTGCTTCAAATCCTCGGCGAGCTT
>JAJPHS010000066.1 GCA_021325175.1 Terriglobia bacterium | reverse complement strand
GCTTGTCTGATCCTAAGATCAGGGCGAAGGGGAACTACGAAGGAGCTTGCCCGGCGACGGACAATAATCACGAGGAACGGCGTTTACACAGAATCGGAGACACTACCCCCAAGTGACTTTGCCGCATGGATGAACGGAACGTCTTCCGCGACGTTTGAGCAAGCTGCGACCGCTCGATCGTCCCATCGTGATACTGCGTCTGGAGCTGGACATATTTACGAGACTCGGTGAACGCCGTGGACAGCGTATTGGGCATCACGCCGCTGGGCACGGCAGCCTGGATGTTTCCGGGCATAAGAGGACACTCCCTGCGAGCTATTTCGCAATGCGCCCAGCATGCAGAGCGGATCTGGCGGGCCTCCAGCGAGCTGAGTGAAGACCGGCCGTAGAACGACTGTCTGTGTAAACTCCAGGCCCGCGCCGCCAGAACATTTCCCATACGGATCAGCGTATCCGCCATCACGCCCAACCCAGCGTTCATTCCTTCCGCTCCGCGATAGCAGCAGCGCGTGAATCCGTGCCGCCGCTTCAGCACGCCGATGCGACCTTCGCAGCCTGTGCGCCAGCATTGCGCTTTCTTGAACCAGCGGCTGTGTTCCTTCTTCTTCCGTTCCGCACTTTTCGTATTGCGATTTGCCACCGCCACCCACTTCAGCCCTTTGCCTCAACCGCTTGCTCCTGCGCGCGCGAATAATATTCCGCATCGGCCGTCATCAACTGCGGCACTCGCCCCAGCACGCGCTCATGGGTTCTATGACTCCTGATAATAGATCGCGATCACTCGGCCGCTGATCGAACACGTCGTAGTGCGTGATAATTTGATCCTCGGGTTTCCGCACCTGCATCATCTTGCCGAACTCGGTCGGCTTGCTTCAGCAAAAGAGACGCAACACCATTTCGGCGGGTGTTCTGCGAGCGGCCCTGGTGGCGCTGTGCTGGTGCCGTTCCCCTTGCGCCTCATACACCAGATCGATTCGTTCTTCATCATCGGGCAAGCGGTCGGCGTGGATCATCCACGGCTCCCACAACGCCCGGACATCCTCATCGATCGTGTGCCTCCCCATAACACCCGTTGCCCTTGTTTTGCGTCGCGTCATGTCCTATTGTGCGGGCAGATAGAAACAGGATCAATAGTGAATGTTCTTGCACTGAATCGGCCCCCGATTGTTCACCCGTCGGGCTTCGGTGGGCGTGTTTTGCGACGGAAAGTAGCTATGTCTCCGAAACGAACTGTCACCCCTGTGTCCGGTCCGGACAGAGCGGCCTTGGCGGAGGAAGAGGGATTCGAACCCCCGAGCGGGTCACCCCGCTAACGGTTTTCAAGACCGCCGGTTTCAACCACTCACCCATTCCTCCGATCTCATTCTAGCTTAGCCGCGCACCCCCGCCGGATTTGCCGTTACGATGAGAGCAGGAATGCCCGCGCTGCTTGAACTCAAGCAAATTTCCAAAAGATTCGCGGCTCAATGCGCCGTCGCCGATGTGTCGCTGGCCATCGAGCGCGGGCAGTTTTTCTCGCTGCTCGGGCCGTCCGGCTGCGGCAAAACGACGACCCTCCGCATCGTGGCCGGATTCGAAACGCCAACTTCCGGCGAGGTCTGGCTGAATGGGACTCGCATCGATCATCTGCCGCCCTACCAGCGGAACGTCAATACCGTCTTTCAGAGCTACGCGCTTTTTCCGCATCTGACGGTCCGGGAAAATATCGAATTCGGGCTGCGCCGGAAGCGCGCTTACGGGTGCGCGGCGCGCGTCGCCAACGTGCTGGAACAGGTCCGGCTGACCGGAAAAGAAAATCGCAAGCCGGACGAGCTTTCCGGCGGCGAGCGGCAGCGCGTGGCGCTGGCTCGCGCGCTGGTGCTTGAGCCGGACGTTCTGCTGCTGGACGAGCCGCTGAGCGCGCTCGATCCGCAGCTTCGCAAACAGGTTCGCGCCGAATTGAAGGATTTGCAGCGGCGCAGCGGCATCACTTTTCTGTTCGTCACCCACGATCAGGAAGAAGCGCTCTCGCTTTCCGACCGGATGGCGGTGATGAACGGCGGCGTGGTGGAGCAGGCCGGCACGCCGCGGGAAATTTACCAGCGGCCCAAAACAAAATTTCTGGCTTCGTTTCTGGGCGCGATGAACTGGATCGGCGGGGTCGGCGTGCGGCCGGAGTGTACCAGAATCGCGCGCGAGTCCAACGGCAACGGCGCGCGGCGCGGCCTCGTCACGCGATCGGTTTTTCTGGGCTCTTCGATTCACGTCGAAACGCGGCTGGAAAATGGCGACGTGGTGCTGGCGCAGGTGGCCGCCAACGGCGACGCGTATCGGGAGGGCGAAACGGTTCACGTATGGTGGAATTCGAGCGACGAACTGCACTTCCCCGAATAGAGCGCCTGCGCGCGCTCTTCATTTCACCGGCGGCGCTGCTGATGCTGGTGACGCTGGCGATTCCTTCGACGATCGTTTGCCTCTATTCGCTGCTCACCCGCGGAGCCTACGGCGGCGTGGAGCGGCCGTGGACGCTCGAAAATTTCAAACTGCTGGGAGATCCGCTGTACCTGATGATTTTTTTCCGGTCGCTGTGGATCGCCGCGGCGGCGACGGCGCTGTGCATCGGGCTGGCGTTTCCGCTGGTCCTGTTTATCGCGCGATCCCGCCGGAAAAATTTATGTCTCAGCCTGGTCATTCTGCCCTTCTGGACGAGTTTTCTGATCCGCATCTACGCCTGGATGTTTCTGCTGCGCGATACCGGGCTGATCAACACTGTTCTGCGCGGCGCCGGCCTCATTCACGATCCGCTGCCGCTGCTTTATAACGACGGTGCGGTGCTGCTGGGCCTGGTGTACGGCTTTCTTCCGTTCGCGGTGCTTCCCTTATATGCGACGGTCGAACGGCTCGATCCAGCGTTGCTTGAAGCCGCCGCGGATTTGGGAGCAAAGCCGCTGGACGCGCTTTTCCGCGTCACGATTCCGCTGTGCGCGCCCGGCATTCGTGCCGCCGCCATTCTCACGTTCGTGCCGTGCCTGGGGACCTATCTTACTTCCGATCTGCTTGGCGGCAGCAAGACGATTTTGATTGGAAACGTGATTCAAAACCAGTTCACCGCCGCGCGCGACTGGCCGTTTGGCGCGGCGTTATCCGTGGTTTTGATGATGCTCGCGCTGGTGCTGATGTTCGCCGCGCGCCGCCACGGAGAAGAACTGGTATGAAGCGCGGGCTGGCGCTTTACGCCATCGCGGTGTACGCGTTTTTGCATCTTCCGCTGCTGATTCTCGCTCTTTTCAGCTTTAATGCTTCGAAATTCACGCTATGGGAGGGATTTTCGCTGCGTTGGTATCGCGCCGCGCTCGCCGACGCGGACCTGGTGCAGTCCGCGATCAACAGCCTGATCATCGCCATCAGCGCGACCGCGCTTGCCACAACCATAGGGACGCTGGCGGCCTACGCGCTTTGGAAGCGAAGCTCCACATGGCTGGCCGGATCGCTCTATCTTTCGCTGGTGACTCCGGAGATCGTGACCGGGGTTTCGCTGCTCGCGTTCTTTCAGTGGGCGTTCCGGTTTTTGCACTGGAAGCTCGGAATGCACACGGTGATTCTGGCGCATGTCGCCTTTTCGGTGGCTTATGTGGCGGTGGTGGTGATGGCTCGATTGCGAACGTTCGATCCGGCGCTGGAGGAAGCGGCGCTGGATCTGGGCGCGGACGAATTCGGCGCGTTCCGCCGCGTGACGCTGCCTTATCTTTGGCCGGCGATCGCGGCGGCGGCGATGCTCGCCTTCACCGTTTCAATCGACGACTACGTCATCACCAGCCTGGTGGCCGGGATCGATTCGCAGACCCTGCCGATGACGATCTATGCCATGGCGCGCCGCGGCGTGAATCCCATGCTGAACGCCATCTCGACCATGGTAGTGATTGTTTTGGGCGCGATGGTTCTTATGGCGGAGCGGCTGAGGTCGTCATGAACCGGCGGATGTTTCTGCTGGGAGCCGCCGGCGCGGCCGCCTGCGGAAAAACAAAACCGCGGCTCAATGTTTATAACTGGTCCGACTACGTCGCGCCGGATACGATCCCCAATTTCCAGCGCGAATCGGGCCTGCGGATTCGCTACGGGACGTATGAGAGCGCGCCGGAAATGCTGGCGAAGGTGATGACGGGAAATTCCGGGTGGGATGTTGTTTTTCCGGCCGCGGAGATCGTTCCGCCGATGATCGAAATGGGTTTGCTTCAAAAACTGGATCATTCAAGGCTGCCGCACTTGAATGTGTTCGAAGGAATTTTTCGCAATCCTCCCTGGGATCCGAAGCTGGAGTACACCATTCCGTACATGGACGGCGCCACCGGGATTCTTTACCGGCGCGGGATCGCGCCCGAGCCCGAAGCTTGGGCCGATCTCTGGGACGCGCGCCTGCGCGGCAAAATCACGATGCTCGACGATCCGCCCGAGGTTTTCGCGGCGTGTCTCAAGCGCCTCGGCGATTCGATCAATTCCGGCGTCCCCGATCAGCTTCGCGGCGCGGCGCGGCTGGCGATGGCGCAAAAGCCGCTGCTGCGCGCCTATCTGAACGCCGAGGTTCGCGATCAGGTGATCGCGGGCGACGTCTGGGCCGCGCAGGCGTGGGCGGTTACGGCGGGGCAGGCGATCGCGGCCGCTCCGGATCGGCTGGCGTACTCCCTGCCGCGCGAGGGATTCGCGCGTTATTGCGATACGGTGGCGATTCTGCGCGAGAGCCGGCGCGGGGACGAGGCTCATCGGTTTATCGATTATCTGCTGCGGCCGGAGGTGGGCGCGTCCATCGCGCAGGCGACGCAGACGGCGACGCCCAATGCGGCGGCGCAGCGCCTGCTCCCGGCGGCGATGCGAGAAAATCCGGTGCTCTATCCGGGCGAGGAGGTGCTCGCCCGGGGAGAATGGTTCGCGGCGCAGACGGCGGCATCGCAGAAACTGCGCGACCGTTTGTGGACGGAGATCAAGTCCGCGTGAAATGCGCGGCCGCCGCGCCGGAGCTATCGCTGGATGCGCGCGGAGCCGCCCTTGGCGAAACTCGTCACCTGATCGAGCGTCGCCATGGTGGTATCGCCGGGGAATGTGGTCAGCAGCGCGCCGTGAGCCCAGCCGAGCCGGACGCACTGCTCCGGCGATTGGCCCGTCAGCAGGCCATAAAAGAAACCAGCGGCAAATCCGTCGCCGCCGCCGACGCGATCGTAGACGTCGAGTTCGGCGGTGGGCGCGACGCATGTTTCGCCATCGATCCAGGCCACCGCGCTCCAGCTATGGCGGTTCGTGGAATGAACTTCGCGCAGCGTGGTCGCGACAATTTTGATTCGCGGATGCTTTTCGACCACGTGGCCGATCATGCTGACGAACGCCGCGGGATCGAGCTTCGATTTGGCGGCCACCTCCGGGCCGGGCACGCCCAGGCCTTTTTGCAGATCCTCTTCATTGCCCACCAGCACGTCGACGTTTTCGACGATCCGATGGATCACTTTCTGCGCGCGATCCTCGCCGCCCCAGATGCGCCACAGTTTTTCCCGGAAATTCAGGTCGAAGGAGATGACGGCTCCGGCGGCGCGGGCGGCTTTCATTCCTTCGATGATGACTTCCGAGGTGGTTTCGGAAAGCGCGGCGAAAATTCCGCCGCTGTGAAACCAGCGCGCGCCGCCCGAAAAAATTTTCGCCCAATCGAAATCGCCCGGCTTGAGCCGCGCGCCGGCTTCATTGCAGCGGTTGTAAAAAACCACGGGAGCGCGCACGCCGAAGCCGCGATCGCTATAAACGGCGGCGATGTTGGGGCCATTGACGCCGTTGTGTTCGAAATGCTTGTAGAACCCGGTGACGCCCATGGCGCGCACGCGCTCGGCGACCAGGCCGCCGATGGGATAGTCGACCATGGCGGTGGCGATGGCGGTTTTCATTTTGAAGCAGTCGGCGAGATTGGCGGCGACGTTGAATTCGCCGCCGCTCACATGAACCGCGTACTGGCTGGCTTTATGAAAAGGAACGATCCCCGGATCGAGCCGGTGCACGAGAGCGCCTACGGACACGAGGTCGAGCGCGCCGTCAGAACGAATATCTAAGCCATATTTCATCGTTCATTCAGAATAGTTAATTTTCCGGCGCGCGGGCGCGCGCACTACGATGGATGATGATCATTGCACGGTCTCGGATCAAGGCCGGATTTCGGCGCCTGCCAAGGTTCGAAAGATATTCGGCGCGCCGCCAGGAATAGCCTTCGCGAGCTGAAAGAGAACATCCGGGCATACATCCGCCAAAAAATATTCGCGCGACGGACCTGATCATGGCCCGGGCCGAACGTTTCAACGGGGAATCGTATCGCCGAGGTGACGCCGGCGAGGACCTGGGTGTTGCCCTCGCCGGCGACGACGCCTTTCCTCCCCAATCGTTATGCGACGATCCTGAATTGCGGGATGGATGGCGTCAGGCCTTGCCGGCCTCTTCCTTCTTTAGCTTCTCCCGCTGCTCCTTCAGAATCGCCTTGCGGCTGAGCTTGATTTTATTGCCTTCGAGCGCCAGGACCTTCACCAGAATCTGGTCGCCTTCCTTCAGCTCATCGCGGACCTGCTTGATGCGATTTTCCGAAATCTCGGAGATGTGCAGCAGCCCATCGGTGCCGGGGAAAATTTCGACGAACGCGCCGAAATCGACGATTCGAACCACTTTGCCCAGATACGTCTTGCCGACCTCGGCTACCGCGCAGATATCCTGCACCATCTGGATGGCGCGGTCCGCCGCGGCGCCGTCGGCCGAGAAAATCTTCACGCTGCCGTCGTCCTCGACGTCGATCTTGCAGCCGGTGGCGTCCACGATTCCGCGGATCACTTTGCCGCCCGGTCCGATCAGCTCGCGGATCTTTTCAGTCGGAATCTGCATGGTGAAGATTCGCGGCGCGTACGGGGAAAGGGTGGTGCGCGGCTTGTCGAGCGTGGCGTTCATTTTGTCCAGAATGAACAGTCGCGCCTGGCGGGCCTGCTCCAGCGCCTGCTTCATGATCGCCGCGGTCACGTTGGGGACCTTGATATCCATTTGCAGCGCGGTAATGCCGTCCTTGGTTCCGGCGACCTTGAAATCCATGTCGCCGTAATGATCCTCGGCGCCGGCGATATCGGTGAGCACGGCGTAATCGTCGCCCTCCTTCACCAGCCCCATGGCGATGCCCGCGACCGGAGCGGAGATCGGCACGCCGGCATCCATCAGGGAAAGCGTCGCGCCGCAGACCGAGGCCATCGAGCTCGAGCCGTTCGACTCGAGAATGTCGCTCACCACGCGCATGGTGTAGGGGAACGCTTTTTCATCCGGCACCACCGCCGAAAGCGCGCGCTCCGCCAATGCGCCGTGGCCGATCTCGCGCCGCCCGGCGCCGCGCATGAAGCCGACTTCGCCGACGCTGAACGGCGGAAAATTGTAGTGCAGCATGAAGCGCTTGGACGTCTCCGAGGGATCGAGCAGCTCGATTCTCTGCTCGTCGTCCTTGGTTCCGAGCGTGGCGGTCACCAGCGCCTGCGTTTCACCGCGTGTGAACAGGCACGATCCGTGGGTGCGCGGCAGCACACCGACCTCGATATCGATTTTCCGGATCTCGTCGAACTTGCGCCCGTCCGGCCGCCGGCGATCCTTCAGAATTTCGTCGCGGAAAATGCGTTCCTTCAGGCGGTCGAACAGATCGCCCGCTTCCTCTCGCTGCTCTTCGGGAACCGCCTCCACCGCCTTGGCCTTGGCCGCATCCACGCGAGCGTAGCTGTCGAGCTTGCCGTATTTCTGGGTGTTCAGCGCGTCCTGAAGCTCGGCGCGGATGGAATCGCTGATCTGCTTATACAGATCGTTATTGACCGGCGGGGTCGCGAATTCTTTTTTCGCCTTGCCGGCTTTCTTCATCAGCTCACGGATGCCCGTCGCGATCTTGCGGCAGCATTCGTGGCCGAACTCAATCGCCGCGACGACCTCGGCCTCGCTGGCCTGCTGGGCGCCGGCCTCCACCATGACGATGCCGTCATCGGTTCCGGCGACGACGATATTTACTTTCGAAACCTTGGTTTCTTCGTAGCTGGGATTCGCCACCAGCTTGCCATCGACCATCCCCACCCGCACTCCGCCGAGCACGTGGGCGAAGGGAATATCGGAAATGGCCAGCGCCGCGCCGGCGCCGACGATTGCCAGCGTCGAGGGATCGCGCTCCGGATCGGCCGACAGCACCATGCCGATCACCTGCGTCTCATGAGAATAGCCTTCCGGGAAAAGCGGCCGGATGGGGCGGTCGATCAACCGGCTGGTCAGGATCTCCTTCTCGGTGGGCCGGCCCTCGCGCTTGATGAAACCGCCGGGGAATCGCCCGGCCGAATACGTATACTCGCGATAATCGACGGTGAGCGGGAAAAAGCTCGCGCCCGCCTTCGGCTCGGGAGCCGTGACGGCGGTCACCAGGACCACCGAATCTCCGGAGCGGACAACAACCGCTCCATTGGCCTGTTTGGCCATGTTCCCGGTTTCGAGGGTAATAATTTGCCCCCCGCCAAGGTCAACTTCAACAGATTGCAACATTTTGGAAACGTCCTTTAATCAAGAACCGCCCGCGCCAGGCGTGCGGCCTGCTTTGATTAAGAGGAGAGAGGATTTTTGCGGTGCGCCGGCTTACGTCAGCCGGCTCTCGAGAATCGACTTTCCTAGCGGCGGATGCCAAGGCTCGTAATC
>JAJPHS010000017.1 GCA_021325175.1 Terriglobia bacterium | reverse complement strand
GCACCGCCGGATTTCGCCTTGAGATGCTCCATCCGTGGAGCGAGATCCCTCAGGCTAGGCGGCAACACGAGGGCCTCGGACCGGCCAGAAGTGCAGCCCGCGAAAGAGCGCCCGCCCCGCAAACTCGCGCCGGTCGCCCGGATCGATAAGAAATTCAGCCGGGAGATGATCGCGCGACGTCAGGTCGTCGGCGTGATCAAAAATACGCAGCGGCGGCCTCGTGATTTGCAGATAGCGATCCTGAACGGCCTGCCTGCGGCGCTCGTAATCGATCGCTGCCGGCATCATCACCGTCGTCCCCGGAGAAACCCAGGGCCGCCATGCAAACGGCACCAGAGTATCGGCGAAGAACGCCTCCGGAGAATGCTCGAGTTCAATCGTCTTCGCGTTGTGGCAGGTGGCCAAGTCCTGCGAACGGCCCAGAATGTAGGAAAAATACGGCGCCCGGAACGATTCGCGCAGCCGCTCGATGAATTCTCCATCGCTTGATTTCAGATAGAGCGTCAATTTCGGCTTGAGGAGAAATTCCCGGCGTTGGATATTCGTTTCGCATTGGACATTGACCGGATACGGCCAACCCCGCTTGGCCAGTGTCAGCTTCCCCGCACCGCGCTCAATCGGATAAATCGTTTCGAGATCGATCGCCTTGCCCGAATGCTCAAATACGTACGTAAATTCGAGATCGCGAGGCTCGAACCACTCGCCGAGCACGCCCGCCAGGTGCCCGTAAATTGTCGCGGGCGGGGGCATATCGAACGTCGGCAGCCGTCCGACCTGAACCCGTGGATAGCGGAATGAAGTCGTCTGGGCCGACGATTCCACCTTGAGGACTGTTAAGCCAGCCATGCCGCGGCGTTCTTATCCAAATCCTCGATGATCCTGCGAATCGCCTCCACCGGGTGTCCCAGAAATGCCCCCTTGAGCGGCGGCGCTTCCACGGCCGGCGCCGCTGCGGCGGCTGCGCCGGCCGAAAAACCTTCCGCGACTTCTTCGATTTTCTTCCCGTCTATCAGCTCCTTCAACGCCGGCCGCTGTTCGTCCAAATATCCTTGAGCCAATCCTAAATAGAACGGCGAGAGCAGATCGTCTTTGAATACCGAAGCCGTCTCCTTCAACGCATGAGCCTGAATTTTGGGCGTGCCTTCCTTGTTCGCTCCAACGGCTGTGCCGAACAGATGATTGCCGCCCTTGGCCACGGCCATAAACAGCAATTTGGGCGCAACATCGGTGTAATGCAAAGCCTGTTTTGCGCCTCCGGAAATGTGCGCCAGGCCTTCAAGAAGCTGCCGCAAGCGCGCTTTCCTGGCGCCGAGATCGAGCTCGAACGCCCTATTGTTGTCATAGGGGGTCAAGCCGCGCTCCTCGGCGAGCTTTACCCGGATCGCATCCAGATGCCGGTATCCCGTGCGATCGACATGATAGAAGCGCCCCATCATGCGCAGGTCGATCGAGAACATTCCCAGAAGAGTCGTGCGGTAGAACTCATGCACATGGGGCACCGGATCCCCCTCCCCGCGTGACATGGTGCCGTAATCGAACCCAAGTTCCTTTAGCGGGGCGATCGAGATCAATGTGCTGACCTTAAAAGGCGAGACACGCGTCAGCGTGACAAAGCTCTTGCCTTTCTTTTCCTGGCCAGTAAGTCCTTTCTCGGCCCACTGCTTCTCGACCTCCTTCGAACTCCCCGGCGCGCGCATATACCCAAACAGATCATCTTCGGCGAATTCGATGGGATTGGCATCGGTGTAAGCGATTTTGTCTTCCCGGAAAATCGGCGCGGGCGTCCAGCCGGGAACCGCTTGGAGCGATTCGCGCATCCAATAACGGAAAGCCTGCGCCGAAACATACGGCAGATATCCTTCCCGGCTCCGCACGTACTTCACGGTGCTCCGGTTGTCATAACGCCCCTCCTCCTTGGAGCCGAAATTGTTCAGGGCGGATGCCGGGCAATCGATCAAAAATGCTCCAGAAAGATGAGCCATTCGGTTTAGTCCTCGCTTTCTTCGATGTCTTCCAGTGGCGGTTCGGGTAGGGACTGAAGGCGTTCTCTCGGGATCTTCTCGATTAGCCTGAGAAGAATCAATTCGCGAACGAGACTTCCATCGCGAATCCAAGCATCATCCTCATTCGTGAGATCGAATGCCCGTAGAATCGTCTCCGTTGCGATCGGGGCTTCATCCGCCCGCTTCATGCGATCGCTGATCTCGGTGAGAGTACGCAGATAATCCTTGAATTTCGTGCTTTTAAAAATTCGGCCCAGATATTTTTCGGCTTTTTTAGACTCGGCGATCTGGTCCGCGAGCGTCTTGATCGCCTCGACTTGTCCTTCGGTCATATCCAGCACCTTTCTCGAAAAAAGACATGCAAGTTCGAAAACTCCAGGCTCCCGGCCGGCTTGCGGCGTGAAAAATCGGCGCAGGACATTGATCCCGCGGTCCGCCCCCGAGCGTAACTGGTTGCCCAACTCCTCATATAAAAAATTTCGCCTGCCTCGATCGGGCTTCTCCTCCTCAGTCGCGGCCTTGCCACGCTTGGGGATAATTTTCTCCCAGGCGCTGTCGCGAATAACCCGATAGGCCGAATATTGCTGGGCGCCCCGGAGGAACTCCAGGACTCCCCGCCGTATCCGGATCTCTTCATAATCCGGATCGCTGTTGAAATTGGTCGCATGGCAACCGACAAGATCGACCAGTGGCAACTGTTCTTCCGAAGCCTGCGATTGCCGGAAGACGGCCTCGGCGGTTTCTAACAGCCGCGTGGATGGCCACTTCAGGCTAGGCACCTGGTCAGGAGCCGCCTCAATGATTTTGACGACGCGTTTTGCAAAATCGGAAGTGAGCGAAAACATCCAATCATGCTGCGGAGTCCACCAGAACAGCGGTTTTCCATTCACCTTGAGGGTAGCCAGGGGATAGAATTGCGTAGCGTACTGGCAGGCCGAACAAACGGCAAGTCCCGGTTCTCCTCCCGAGCCGGCCGTCATCGTAACTGCGCCAGTTAATAACGGAATCGTGCTCCGGTCGGCCATGTGTTGCGCCGGCTTTCCGCAATATACGCATATGCGGCCTGGCAAGACAGCGGCTTCGAATGAGCGCAGTAAGACATCCCGTTGCTGTTTCTTCTTGTCCGCGCTCATGGTCGCGTTGCACCAGCAGCTATTCGGAAAATGAACCGTTAAATAACCGGTCCAGGAGCGATTCGAATAGATTTCCTCCAGCTCGTCCGCCTGTTTCGATAAATCCGATGGAGTAAATTCCGAACAAGCCTTGCCGATGCGATATTCCAGCACCGCCACGCCCGCATCAACGAACGGGTCGCCTACGAATTGTATCGATGCCGACACCAATCGCTTGACCTCAAAAAAGAAGCCCGAAAAATTACAGATTGCTGTACCGGATAAGTATCGGTTAATCCCGTCGACCTGTCAACGGCTTAATGCAAAAATTCCCCTTCCCCCACACCGTCTGCCGGCCGACGCCGGTCCATTCGCCTGCCTTTAAAAACGGAATAAACCGGGAAATCTCTCCCGCGTATTCGATTTCCCCTATAAAGCCACTTAAGGGATGCCGCTGCCCCGTTCGCGAACTTAGCCGGTCGTTCTCCACCCGCCGCAAGTCGCTCTTCACGATCCGTACCTTCTCCGTTTCCCGCCCAAAAGCCTCGAAATCGAGATCCAGCGGACCTCCCTGATAAAAGCCGCGCAAGTTTGAAATTCGATCCCGCAGCCGGCACAGCAGGACCGCAAATTCCGGCCGGTCCACCACTTCGCCCCGGAATTTCAACTCAGTGGGCGATAGAAACTGGATCGTTAAACCGCCGATTTTTTCGGAAAAATTCCCGTCGAGATCAAAGTGCAGCCCATCCGGCATCTCGCCTTGAAAACGGCGTCCATCGTACAGAATTTCGCCGCCAGGAAGATTTTCCACCGATCTCAGAAGCGCCCGCCCGCGCCAGGGACCAATCCCAGAGCGCGCCAGATCCCGGAACGACAGCACGAAATAAGGCAGCGCTTTCTCGGGAGATTCGAACAAAACCAGATCGAAATGAAATTCCTTGCCGCGATCGATTTTCAATCCATCCAAATGCAAAGCGCGGAACACGAAAGGCCTCGGCCACTCCGAAAATCCGCTGGGGCCGCCCGGAATCTGACGGCGAGGCTCGAAAATCGACGCATACGCGCACTCATCGGAGATTTCGCACTCCGCCGCGCTTCGGCACTCCGGCACGCATGCCAATTTACGGAAAATCGTGCCGAACGCCCCGCGCAGTACATTTCCCGCCTTCCCCGGCGGAAAGAATACCGGTTCATTCGCAATAAAGCGGAAACGGAACGGCCAAACGCAAAACTGAGCACCCGGATTCACAAATTACGCAATTATACTTCAGGTTTTGCGCGCGCAGGCTTCAGGATAGATACTTCATGACAAACGCAATATATTTCTTGGTCTCTTCCGTTCGGGCGAACCGCCGGATGCGCGACCAGCCCGAGCAGCTTCTGATGCTCCGTAACGCTCAGCGACAATTCGAGGTTGAGCGTGGTCCCCACATCCTGCGCGACCATACGAGGGCTCCTCATCCATCCTGGGGCACGCTTCGAAAGTGCCGGCCACCAGCACGGCGCTCGCGCCGACTTGCGCAGGAAGCCTCGAGCCGGATCGGGCGTGAGAATCGTTTCGCCGGGAGCACGTTTCCCGTGATCGCGTCTTTGATAATTTTGTTTTCGGCGCCTGAAGTCGCGCCGCAGCGGTCGCAAACGTTTGAAGTGAGCTTAACGAAATGACGCATATTGGCTTTTGCGGTCTCGGAATTATGGGATCCGGCATGGCGAAGCGCCTGCTGCGTGCCGGATTTGAAATTACGGTATACAATCGCGGCGCCGCGCGCGCGGAGGAGTTGGCAAGCCGGCGCGAGCGTTGCCGCTGCGCCCTCCGAAGCGGCGGCGAACGCCGATTTCGTGATCGCCATGGTCGCCGACGATCGCGCCTCCCGCGCAGTTTGGAGCGATGCGCTGAAAACGGTACGGCCGGGATCGATCCTGATCGATTCGAGCACGATTACTCCTGCTCGATGCGCCAGCTCACCGGCAGCCGTCCGCAGGCGAACAACGGAGAACTGTTGTTTCTGGTGGGCGGCGGCGCGGCGACGCTCGAAAAGGCGCGGACCGTTCTGGAGCCGATGTCGCGGGGGATTGTTCATCTGGGCGGCAACGGCGCGGGCGCAGCGATGAAGCTGATCAACAATTTTCTGTGCGGAGTGCAGGCCTCGTCGCTCGCCGAAGCGATCGCGTGGATCGAACGAAGCGGCCTGAATCGCGCGGCCGCGCTCTCGATCCTGACCGCGGGCGCGCCCGCGAGTCCGCTGGTCAAGCGCCTTTCCGAGCGCATGTGCGACCCTCCGCGCGAGATCAATTTCCGGCTGGATCTGATGATGAAGGATCTCGAGTATTCGACGCGCGAGGGCCGGAATCACGGCATCGAGCTTCCGACCGGTCTGGCCGCGCTCGCCAGATTTGAAGATGCCGCGGCGAAGGGATTCGGCGATCGCGATCTGTCCACGGTGATCGAGCCGTTGAGGGAATCGCGATGAACAAGATGACGCGAAGAGATGCGTTAAAGAGCGCGGCCGCGGCGGGAATGGCGCCGCTTGCGGGCCTGGCGCAATCAGGCGGGATTCGCGCGGCGGGACAAGCGGTCGAGGTCGCGCTCACGCCGGTGCGCGCCGATACGGTTCGCATCACGATCCAGCCGATTCAAAATGGTCGAGCCGCGGCCGGGCCGTCCGACGGAGCTTTGGTGAAAGAGGACTGGGGAAGGCCGGCGGCCCGATTTCGCACCCTGAGCACGAGGCGAAAGGTAAAGTGCGGCGATCTGACCGTGAGTTGCTCGAACGCGCCGTTGACGATTCGCATCGAGAGCGCCGGCCGGCTGATTCAGGAATTGAAGTGCGAGGAGGCAGGAGCCGAGATCGCGTTCGAGATCGGCGATGCTCCGGTATTCGGGCTGGGGCAGGGCGGGCCACAGTTTGACCGGCGGGGAAACGTGGACCGCATGAAAAGCGGGCAGGGCGGATATCAACTGCGCACGCACGGCGCCAAGGTTCCGGTGCCATTCCTGATCGGCGCATCGGGATGGGCGATGTTCGTGCATTCTCCGCTCGGCGCATTCGATCTCACCGGACAGCAGGGCCGCATTCAACCCGTGGATGCGGCGTCTGCCTTGCCGATCGATATTTTTGTCATCGGCGCGACGAATCCGGAAGCGGTGATGGCGTCCTACGCGGAGATCACCGGCCATCCGGAGATGCCGCCGCTGTGGGCTTTCGGATATCAGCAGTCGCATCGAACGCTGGGATCTCCGGAAGAAATTCTTCGGGAAGCGAAAATCTTTCGCGAAAAGCAGATGCCGTGCGAGGCGATGATTTATTTGGGAACCGATTTTTGTCCCAACGGATGGAACACGCATAACGGTGAATTTCATTGGAATCGGAAAGCCTTCCCCGATCCGCCGCGCGCGATCGAGCAGCTTCATGCCGATCATTTTCGCGTCGTGCTGCACATTGTCGTTGAAGGACGTCATTTCCAAGGAACGGTCAAAGACGCATGCACGGCGCCGCTGCCGCCCGGGCGCGACGCGGCGGGGCATTGGCCGCCGGATCGCGAGGTCAGTTGTTATTGGCCGGCGCACAAGCCGCTGTTCGATCTGGGCATCGACGGCTGGTGGCCGGATCAGGGCGACGGCTACGACGCTTCCTCGCGGCTGGCGCGAAACCGGATGTATTTCGAAGGCTCGCAAATGTATCGTCCCAATGAGCGCGTCTACGCTTTGCACCGCAATGGCGGCGCGGGAATGCAGAGATACGCGTCTTTTCTTTGGTCCGGCGATGTTCAATCGACCTGGGAAACTCTAAAGACGCACATCGCGGTGGGAATCAACGCCGGTTTGAGCGGGATGCCGTACTGGGGGACCGATATTGGAGGATTCGTTCCGACGCAGGAATATACGGGCGAGCTCTTCGCGCGCTGGTTTCAGTTCGCGGCGTTTAATCCCCTGTTTCGTTCGCACGGGCGCGATTGGCGGCTGCATCTGCCTTGGGGCTGGACGAACGGGCAGATCGGTTTCGAGGAAACGCCGGCTTACCATCCCGATCCGGCGGAGTTGAACAATCCGGCGATCGAGCCGATTTGCAAACGGTATCTTGAGCTTCGGTCGCAGATGATGCCGTATCTGTATTCGGCAATCCGGGAGACGTACGAGTCCGGGATGCCGGTGATACGCGCGCTGTGGCTGCACTATCCGGATGATCCGAACGCGGTGATCCGCGGCGATGAATATCTCTACGGCCGAGATATTCTGGTGGCGCCGGTCGCCGAAAAGGGCGCGAAATCGCGAGCGTTGTATCTGCCGCGCGGGATTTGGTACGACTTTTGGACGCAGGAGCGCGTCGAGGGCGGGCGAGAAATTTCGCGCGCGGTAAGTCTCGAAACCATCCCGCTTTATGTACGCGCGGGAGCGATTGTGCCGATGGGCCCGATCCGCCAGTATGTGGACGCGCCGGCGAATGATCCACTGGCGCTGGTGGTGCATCCCGGCGCGAATGGAGCGTTTTCGCTGTACGAAGACGACGGCAAAACGTTCAATTATCGCCGCGGGCAGTACATGAAATTGCGGATCGCCTGGGACGATGCGCGGAGCACGCTGCGGCTGCGGCTTGCTCAGGGCTCGCAAATGATCGGCGATATGAGCCGGAAAATGGTGCTAAAGCTCGCCGGCGAATCGATCGAGCGCGAGTTTCACTTTGACGGCAAGCCGCTGGACGTGAAAGCGCGGGGCTGAATCCGTCTGCCGGATGTCTGACAATCGGCAAACGCGGTTTTTTCGCTTGTTTTTTTGCCGATTACGCGCCTTTTTGCCCTTGTTCCGGGCATCCGGCAGTCGTAAAAGCTTCAGATCGATATCTTTCGGCGGCGCGCGAGATCAGCCGGCTTGCGGTGAATGACCTCTCGCTGAATCCGACGATCGAGACTTTCAAAATTTCCAAGGCGCTGGTGCAGGAAGACCAGATGTCGGACGATTTACCGTTTGGATCGCAGGGCGGCGTTTTGATCCCGTATCATTTCGCGCTGGACCGCGAGTACACGATCAGGTCCGGCTGCGGCGGCAGGAATACGACTATCTGGTGGGAATGGGCGAGCCGCACCAGATCGAATTTCGCCTGGACGGAGTGCTGCTCAAGCGATCGGGTTGGAATTTCGTTTGTGCGGCGCTTCTGGGAGCCGGAAGGCGTAATGCAGCTCCGCAGACCGGCTTCGCGCGGACGACGAATGAGTATTATCACGGCAACCCGGCGGTGAAGATCGTGATGATCGGCGGCCCGTATCATCCGGCCCCCAGCCCGGATTCGCCCACGCGCCGCAAGCTGTTCGTATGCACGCCCACGGCCCGGCCAGGATGGCCAGCCCAGGGCGCTGCGGGACCGGATGGCCCTGCATCGCGCGAATCCGGTGTGCGCGTCGTGCCATGCGCGGATGGACCCGCCAGGATTTTCGCTCGAAAACTTCGACGCGATTGGAAAATGGCGCGATGAAGCCGATGGCGCGGCGGTGGATGCGTCCGCTTCGCTGCCGGACGGGAGCCAGTTCACAGGCATTGAAGGATTACGTTCGCTGATCGCCGGCCATAAGGAAGATTTTGTGCGCCGGCCTCGTCAGGGAAAGCATGATCATCGCCAAAGTCAGTTGAAACTTCCTCATCTTCGTCGTCTCCTGTCACGAGATTGCCGTAAGAATTCCGGATTATGCGGCGCCGGGAAGCCGGATTTGGAATATGCAACCGGTCTGCGGCGCAGGAATCACCTCTATTTCGCCGCCGTGTTCGCGCACGGCCCATTGCGCGATTGACAGCCCCAACCCAGCGCCCCCCGTGTCGCGCGATCGCGATTCTTCCACGCGATAAAAACGGTCGAAAACCCGACGAGCGTGCTCCGGCGCGATCCCGGGTCCGCTATCGGCCACTTCCACACAAACCCAGCCCGCAGCTTCGCGGCGGATGAGCACGGAAATCGCGCCGCCGGCTGGCGAAAACTTCACCGCGTTATGCAGAACGTTCACGAGCGCCTGACGAAGAAAGATCCGATCGGCCGCCACGGTGGCGGTCTCATCGCCGTCGACGGTGAGTCGTTGATGCTTTTCTTCAATCAAAACCTCGAACAGCCCCGCGGCTTCGCGCGCTAGATCCATTGCAGGAAAAACGGTCGGATGCAGTTCGATCCGCCCGGCGTCGGCACGCGATATCGTCAGTAGGCTTTCAACCAGCGCGGTCAGACGATTCACTTCTTCGAGCATGCTCCCAATAGTGTCGCGATATTCTTCGCGGCTGCAATTTTTCTGAAGCGCAACCTCTCCTACGCTGCGAATCGAAGTGAGCGGCGTCCGCAGCTCGTGCGAAGCGTCGGAGGTGAATCGGCGGAGCTGCTCGAAGGATTGCTCGAGCCGGGCGAGAAGATTGTTGAAAACACCCGCAAGATGCGTGAGTTCGTCATCCACGTCCGGCACCGGCAACCGATCGTAAAGACGCTCGGATGTGATCTGCCCGGCGCGCCGCGCCATTTCCTGAAGTGGCGCCAGAGCGCGCTTCGCAAGCCAATAACCGGTGATCCCGGCGAGAAGTAGGGCGATCGGAACAGCCAGCAACGATGCCGCGCCCAACTCCTTCACGCGCGACCAGATGGGCAGTTCGCTATACGCCAGCCGGATCAGCAAGTCACGGCCCCCCAGGGTGTGACGGCGGCTCACCAGGCGCGCCGGGGTTCCGTCGGCCAGCCGCGCAGATCGCGGCGAATATCCGTTCTGTCCTTCGTTCGGCGCGGGCCCCCCGCCGAGCGACTGATTCCCCAGCCGCTGATTGCGGTAAAGCACGGTTCCATCCGGTGACAAAATCTCCATCAGACGTTCGAGAACCTGCCTAGACTCCGGATGATTGTGATAATCCTCGTGCATCGCGAGATGGCCGCTCGAATCGAAATACAACAGACCTTCCACGGTTTCGATATCCTGAATTGCGTAATGATCCAGTTGCCCGCGCAATTGATAAAACAGGAAAAGCGCACTAAAGCCCCAGAACAGCGCCAATACGCCAGCGAGCAGTCCCACGTACCACAAAGTCAGGCGCGTGCGGACATGCTTCCATCCTTGGCTCCGCAGCAGCTTCACTTCCTTCGTTATAGCCCGCCTTTAAGGCGTGCGCAATGAAGAATGCAATGAAGATAATCTGACTTTCCGAGTCAGAGAAATTTCAGGAAGACTTAAGGCGCAAATTCGAGGTTTCGATGCTAATAACGAGGCGTGCGATATTTATCCTGTTTTCTCCTGTTGATGGCCGCGACGATTTTGCCCCTGAGTGCAAGGGATAAAAAAGCGAAGGCTGACCCGAAAGACGCGATTCAGGTGGTCGGTCACATTCCGCTGACCGGCGGTCCGGTGACGCGATTCTTTACCACGCAGCACTACAGCAGCACCTATCTCTACGCCGAACATCAAACCGGCGGGAAGGTTACATTAATCGATGTGTCCAGGGCGTCGCAGCCGAAGCTGCTCGCCGAGGTAGCCTATGGCGCTTCGGCAGGGGAGGGCCTTTCGCTCGTCGCCGGTACTTCAGCGATGGTGACCAGCGAAGCCTCGCCTGCTCCCGCGGCTCCGCAAAGCATCAAGATCATGGACTTCTCGGATCCGGCTCACCCCCGCGTCGCGCGCGAGTTCAGCGGCGTGACGGCGATGAGCCGGGATGATCGACGCGGGTTGATTTTCGTCGCCAATGCCGATGGAATCTGGGTCCTACAGCAACACTTAGCTGAAGATCCGGAAGTTGAGAGGGCCTACGCTTACCAGGTGGTCTACGGTATGAGCATGCGGCCGCCGGAGTAGATTACTCCTTTTGCTCGCGGATTACAAATCCGACCCCGCGCATGGTGTGGACGAGCTTCGCCTCAAACGGATCGTCCACTTTGCGCCGCAGGCGCGCCACGTTTACGTCGATCACATTATCGAGCGGCGTGTGACGGCCCGCTTCCTTCCAGACATCTCGCGTCAGCATTTCTCGCGACACAACCTGATCGCGATGGCGCAGTAGGTATTCGAGCAGCTCGAATTCCCGCGCTGTCAAATCGAGAACCTGACCGCCGCGCGTGACCGACCGGCGGATCACATCTAGTTCGAGATCGGCAATACGAAGTTTTTCGGCAGTATCGTAGGTCGCGCGGCGCGAAAGGGCGCGGACGCGGGCGAGCAATTCGGGAAAGGCAAAGGGTTTCACGAGGTAATCGTCGGCGCCGGCGTCGAGGCCGCGCACGCGATCTTCAATCGCATCACGCGCGGTCAGCATGAGCACCGGCGTGTGGAATCCGTGGCGCCTCATCGTTGAGAGAACCTCCAGGCCGCTGCGCCGCGGCAGCATCACATCCAGAATCAGAAGATCGAACGATTCTGTCTGCGCGATGTAAAAGCCTTCTTCCCCGGTGTGTGCGAGGCTCACTTCGTACTGCTCCGCTTCGAGGCCCTCGCGCAATGCTTTGGCCAGCTTCAGTTCGTCTTCGATCACCAGAATTCGCACGTCTAACTTCAATTTATATGCCAACGCAACAAACACGCATCCTGAAGATTTGCTGAAGATTTTCTGACAATCGCGTCAGGAAAAGTTCAGCAACTCTTCAGTGGTGTTCCGCAGCCTTCCCGGTTATATCTGAACTTGGACAACGAAAGGAATCGAGTGCGTGCTCACCCCAGGTGCGGCGAAGAAAGTCATTATCCATTTGAACGAAGACACGAGCTTTCGAAGCGACTTTCTGAGCCGCGAGATTCTTACCTTACTGTTCAACCGAGGCGTCGCTGGAGCAACTGTTCTGCGCCCGGCAGCCGGCTTCGGCTCGCATCACCGAATGCACTCCCGGGAGGGCGGAATCGATACGGCGCAGCACATGCCGCTGCGCATCGAGTTCATCGACACACCGCAAAATGTGAACGCGTTGCTGCCGCTGTTGGAAGAGATGCTGACCGACGGTATGATCGAGGCGCACGACACCGTGGTGCTAAAAGTCGCTCCTGGAGCACTCGGATGAACCGGCGTGCCTTGCTCGCCATTGGCGTTTTCGGCGCCTTGGCACGGGCGCAAACTCCAGCGGCCATTTCGCTCGCGCAGGCGCAGGAGATCGCGGTCAAAAATCATCCCCGCATCGCTTCGGCCGCGCTACGCGCAGAGGCAAGCCGCTCGGTGGTCAAGGAGGCCCGTTCCGCATTCTATCCGACACTTTCTGGCAATGTGACGGGCGTTGGCGCGGAGCATGGTTCGACCCTTTCCGCCGGTGCGGTCATCACTTCGAGCATCTATAGCCGAGCCTCCAGTGGACTCTTCGCCACCCAGCTCATTACCGATTTCGGCCGCACGCGCAGCTTGGAGCAGAGCGCCAGACTGCGCAGCGAATCCGAGGATCAAAACGTGACGAACACGCGAGCCAAAGTCCTGTTGGATGTGAAGCAGGCCTATTACGATGCGCTGGCGGCCGAATCAGTGCTGCGAGCGGTTGGCGCCGCGCTCGATTTGCGCCGTCTTACGCTGCGGCAGGTGACTGCGTTAGCGCAAAGCGGGCTGCGTTCGACGGTCGACGTGAGCTTTGCTCAGGTGAACGTTTCGCAGGCCGAACTGGATTTCCTGCATGCGCAAAATGATGCGAAGGCCAGCCACGCGCGATTGTCGGCGGCGATGGGTTATGAGCGCGACCAGCCGTTTTCTCTCAGCGATGAATCGTTGCCTGCGGCGCCTGAAGCCGACGTGGACGCGCTGATTGCCGAAGCGCTTCGCGAACGGCCTGATCTTGCGACGCTCCGGCTAAGTCACGAGTCGCTTGCGCGCTACGCCGAAGCAGAAAAGGATCTGCGCAATCCGACCATCAGCGCCGCTGCGGCCGCCGGCGTCGCACCGGTTCACGATCCGCGGATTCAAGAAACCTACAGCGCCGCTGGCGTGAACGTTAACATTCCGGTTCTGAACGGCGGGTTGTTCAGGGCGCGGCGTGAAGAAGCCGAATCGCACGCCGCGGCAGCGGACAAAGACGTGGAAGCGCTCTCCATTCAGATTGCGCGCGATGTGCGTGTCGCCTGGCTGGACGCAAACGACGCATTCCAGCGGCTGGGCGTAACGGCGCGCATGGTGGCCGAGGCTAAAGAGGCTCTGCGTCTCGCGCAGGCGCGCTATGACAACGCGCTCGGCAGCATTGTCGAATTAAGCCAGGCCCAGTTGAACGAAACCAACGCGGAAATCGGCGCGACGTCGGCCAAATACGACTACCTCATCCGCCACGCCGTGCTTGATTTCACCATCGGCCGCTCGCGTTGAGAAGCGAATATGTCACCGATCAAAGCTGCTTTGCTGGTGCTGGCCGTTACGTTTCTCTCATCGTGCACGCGTACCCCGGCGGAAGCCGCACAGCCAGCGGCCGAGATGCCGACGGTCGCCGTCGCAAAAGTCACGCGCGCCGATCTTTCAAATGACCTGGTGCTCACCGCCGAGTTCTTACCCTTCGAGGAAATCGACGTGATGGCGAAAGTTTCCGGCTACGTGCGCCAGATCAACGTCGATATCGGCGACCGGGTTCGCCAAGGCCAGGTGCTGGCGACTCTGGAGATCCCCGAAATGCAGGACGATCTCGCCCGCGCCGCGGCGGCAATCGAAGAAGCAACCGCGGATCTTGCGACAGCGCGCGACGACTTGAACCGGGCGCAATCCGCGCACGACATCGCGCATCTCTCCTACACGCGAATCCTGAAGGTTTCAAGCAGCGAACCGGGGCTGGTGCCGCAGCAGGAAGTGGACGAGGTTCATTCCCGTGATCTGGTGACCGAAGCGCAGGTATCGGCGGCAAAATCGCATATCACTGCCTGCGAGCAGCGGATTCACGTGTTGCAGGCCGAACAATCTCGTTTGAAAACCATGTATCAATACGCCGCGATCACTGCGCCGTTCGCCGGTGTGGTCACGAAGCGGTACGCCAACCTGGGTTCGCTGATTCAGGCTGGAACCAGCTCGCAAGCAATGCCAGTGGTGCGGCTTTCCGAAATCGGGTTGCTGCGATTGGCGCTGCCGGTGCCCGAATCGGCGGTGCCGCGTATTCACCTGGGCCAGCCGGTGGACGTGAAAGTTTCGGCACTGAATCAAACCTTTGCCGGCCGCGTGGCGCGTTTCGCCGATCAGCTCGATTTCTCGACACGCACGATGAAAACCGAAATCGATGTTCCCAATCCCGCGCTCACGCTGGTTCCAGGAATGTACGCCGAAGTGGACCTGATCACGGAGCAGCGCATCCATGCCCTGTCGGTGCCGGTCGAAGCCGTAGACGGATCGGCCGATGCCGCGCGCGTGTTCGTGGTCCGATCCGGCGCGATTGACGTCGTCCCAATTCACACGGGTATCGAGACGGCGCGCCTGGTCGAGGTTCGTACCGGCGATGTACGCGAGGGTGACGAAGTGGTCGTGGGGCCACGCGCCTCATTGAAGAATGGCACGAAGGTGCAACCGAAAGTGATCGCGCTCGGCGACGCGCCGAAATCCTGAGCTATGTCGCATTTCGCCATCAACACGCCATATTTCATCGTTGTTGTCTGCCTGATCATCGCCATTTTAGGCGGCGTCGCCGTCATGCAAATGCCAGTCGACATGTTCCCTGCGATGAATATTCCTGTGGTCGTGGTGGCGACGTTTTATTCCGGCATGCCGCCGGAGCAGATCGAAGGCGACATCACCTATCACCTGGAGCGCTTCTTCACGTTCGCCGCAGGCATCGATCACATCGAATCGCGATCCTTGAATGGTGTGAGTATCATTCGCGTCTACTTCCAATCGAACACCAACGCCGATATCGACGCGGCGACCATCGCCAATCTCGCGGTTTCCGATATGAAAGATCTCCCGCCGGGCACGTTACCGCCCGTTGTGCTCAAATCCGACGCGTCGAGCCTTCCCGTTTGTTTAGTAACGATGAACGGCGACGGAATGACGGACGGCAACTTAAAAGACATCGCGCAGAATTTTGTACGCAACCAACTTGCGAGCGTTCCCGGTGCATCGATTCCGCAGCCGTTCGGCGGACCATGGCGGCAGATCCAATTCTACGTTGATCCGGAAAAACTCGAAGCGCGCCAAATCAGCCCGATGGACGTGGTACGCAGCCTGGGCCAGGCGAACGTGATTCTTCCAGCCGGCGACGTGCAGATCGGCAATCTCGACTACAACATCTATTCGAACGCGCAGTTCAATTTGAAAGACGCGAATCAGTATCCGATCAAGATGAACGGCGAAAATCCGGTGCTGATGTCGGACGTGGGTCGACTCAAGGACGCGCATGCGCTGCAATACAACGTGGTTCATGTGAACGGACAGCGGTCGGTGTATCTTCCGGTGATGAAACAGGGCGGCGATTCGAATACGATCGCCGTGGTCGATGGCGTTCGCCAGACCGTCCAGCATCTAGTCGACGTTCCGCCAGCCATGAAAACGGACGTGGTCTTCGACCAATCCCGCTTTGTTCGAACGGCCATCGAAACCCTGCTGCATGAGGGAGGCACTGGCCTGTTTCTCACCGGCCTGATGATCCTGATGTTCCTCGGCAGCCTACGCGCGACTGTGGCGGTGTTTTTCTCGATTCCGCTCTCGGTCGCCGCGACGTTCTTCGTCTTGCAACTCGGCGGATCGTCGGTCAACAGCATGGTTCTCGGCGGACTGGCGCTGGCGCTTTCGCGCCTCATCGATAATTCCGTTGTCGTGCTGGAAAACATCTATCGGCATCTTGAATTGGGCGAGCCGCCGCGCGTCGCCGCGGAGAACGGCGGACGCGAAGTCGCGCTTCCCGTTCTGGCGTCAACCCTGACCACAGCGGTTGTCTTTTTTCCGGTGACACTGCTCGCCGGCGTCAGCAAGTTTTTTTTTTCGGCGATGGCTCTGGCCGTGGTTGTCTCGCTCTTCGCGTCGTATTTTGTGGCGATGACGGTAGTGCCATTGTTCTGTGCGCAATTCCTGACGCACGAACATCAGGAGCCGCACGGCCGGCGGAGTTTCAATGAAGTTTTCAACGCCGGGTTTCGCCGGATGCTCGGCGCTTACGATTGGCTGGTCCAAGAAACGCTGCGCACGCCTCGAACCGTGCTGATCTTGTTCTTCGCCGCCTTCGCGGTGAGCCTGATGCTGTACAACCGGCTCGGATTTTCTTATTTCCCCCAAACCGACGCCGGACAATTCGTCATCACTTTCAAAGCGCCGTCCGGAACCAAGCTCTCCGTCACCGAGCAGGAAGTGGCGCGCCTTGAGGAAGTCGTCAAAGAAATCGTGTCTCCGGACGATCTCGCGATCGTCGTGGATAACATCGGCGTCGATAATGGTTTCTCCGCCGTTTACACGACGAATGCCGCGATGCACACTGGATTCGTGCAAGTCGGCTTGAAACCGGGTCATCGCACCGGCAGCTACGAATACATCTCGCGGATCAAGCGAGAGCTCGCGCGCGAAATGCCGGAAATCACGCCCTTTTTCTCGACCGGAAGTTTAGTGGATGCAGTGGTGAGCATGGGTGCGCCGGCTCCGATCGATATTCAGATCGCCGGCGCCAGTCTCGACGCCGATAACAAAGTCGCGCAGGACATTGTCTTCGAACTGCGTTCATCTGCTGAGATCGCTGACGTCTTCATGCCTCAAGATCTCGATTACCCGTCGCTGCGCGTCGACGTTGATCGCATCCACGCCGCAAAACTCGGGCTCACGGAACGCGAAGTCCTTACCAACGTGATCACCTCGCTCACCTCCAACCAGATGATCGCGCCCAATCTGTGGATCGATCCGCGCAACGGCAACAACTATTTCCTCACCGTTCAATATCCCGAAAACCGCATCCGCTCCGTTCAGGACCTACGCGCGATTCCTCTCCACGCCGACCACATCACCGACCCGACGCGTCTCGACATGATCGCGAAAATCGAGCGAATCGCCGCCCCCACGGAGGTCGATCATTACCAGATCCGCCGCAAGCTCGACGTCTACGTTCGCCCGGCCACCGAAAATCTAGGAGCAGCCGCGGATTTCGTTCGCGAAATCATCGCGCGGCAAAGCATTCCTTCCACCGTCAACGTCGCCGTCCGCGGCAGCGTGGAAGCGATGAACGCATCGTTTCGCAGCTTCGCCTTCGGCCTGACGCTCTCCGTGGTCCTGCTTTATCTGATTCTGGTGGCGCAATTCCGGTCCGTTCTGGACCCGATCATCATTCTGCTGGCGCTTCCCCCGGGGATTTCCGGTGTGCTCATGACGCTCGTCCTCACCGGAACGACGCTAAATGTCATGTCGCTGATGGGCGTGGTGATGCTCGCCGGCATCGCCATGTCGAACAGCATTCTGATCGTAGAATTCGCACACCATCTGCGGCTGGAGGGGAAAAGCGCAGGTGAGGCCGTCGTCGAATCCTGCCGCGTCCGCTTGCGTCCGATTCTGATGACCTCGCTTGCGACAATCATTGGGCTCTTGCCAATGGCGATGAAGCTCGGTGAGGGCAGCGAAGCCTATGCGCCGCTCGCCCGCGCGCTGATCGGCGGTCTGCTTCTCTCGGTCGCGTTCACGGTTTTCCTGGTTCCCGCCGGTTTCTTTCTCGTTTACCGCCGGCACGCCTAACGTTAATCTGAAAGCGCGGGTCCTGAAGTTCTCAGCCGCAAGCTCGTGCTTGTTTCGGGCATGAATTGCAAAAGATTAGGTTGAGTGCAGTGCGACAAAAGCGGCATTTTACAATCAAGGATTGAGGAATTCCGTACAATTTGGCTCGCCTATGTCAATTGCCGAATGTAAATTCGCTGCCGACTTTAATGGTCGGGTTTAAGATGCTGATCAACGCCTGCTCGCTCCGCTTCCGATGCTCGAGGAAGTGGACGAACAGCGGCGGCGAGATGGTCGCCAGCTTTGCGTCTGAGCATCGGCTCGCTACGCTCGTCGGCCTCAAGACGGCCGGGAACGTATTGGGCGGGACGAATTTCAAATTGCGCGGCGGCTATCGTTTGCGCCTCCCTGTGTTCGGGTGGTACACGGCAAAGGGTGAGGTACTTGAGGGAGTCGGAATATCGCCAGATATGGAGATAAGCGTCGACCAAGTATCGCTGAGCGAGAAGGTCGATCACCAGATGATCGAACAACGAAAATCTTGGAGCAGTTGCGAACCGTCGCACGAGATTGAACTACGAGATCAATTTTCCGAGGGCTTCTCCGCCCGGTCGATGACGAAAATCTCCACCGGCGCTTTCTTTGGTTCCAGTCTCAGTCCGAGCTGCTCCTGAAGTGCCGTGAAGAGCGAAGGCCCTGAACCCTCGGCGGGCGCCGGAGGTGGCGGCACGCCTGACGGCGTCCACATCGCGATCTGACTTTCATCCGGCGTGTACTTCAGCGTGATATCGTATTTCCCTGTCAAACCGGTTTTATCGATCACCTTGCGGCCGACGGTTGTCGCTAGCACCAGGGCCATGTCGCCGACCGCTGCGCCAGTCCCGGTCAATTCTGATGCTCCCCGATGACGTTACCGCAAAACGGCGGCTGCCCCGGACCCGGCGGCTCCAGCTTCGATGGATCGCGCGCGGTGCAGGCGCCTTCCTTCGATTCGACCATCCCTTGACCCAGCTTGCCGTCCTTTCTCGCCAGCACAGCGTGTAAACGGGAAGCTCTTTGGTTTCGCGATGGAAGGCGAGATGGAAACGATCGGCCAGAAGATTTTGGAGCATCTCCTTCCACTCGTTCGGCCCCACCGGCGAATCGGGCTTGGCCTCGATATTGTATCGCTCGGTCTCGATCCATCCCGGCCCGCCGGAAAGCTGGAAAATCCGAAGATCGTAGGCGGTCGCGATCAGCCGTTTTAGAGTCACGTTGTTGGCGCTGAATCCGCCGCCCGGCATGTGCCGAACGCCGAACATGAAGTGTGGGCCGGGAGCCGCGAGTTTAATCGAAGCGACCGCGAATTTGGCGCTGGCCCGCGGATTGAGCGTGGGCCGCCGGCGCATGAAGCATCCCCACTGCAATCGGCATGGTTACAGCCGCCACCGCGACCGTCGCGAGAACGACTTTTCGCACGAAGGTCAGCCTGACGCCGATGTGGTTCGCCATGATTTCTTCCATTCGCTTCCTGAGATTTGAGCCAGAGACACCGGCCACACACGCCATCGGAGATTCCAAATACAACTCGCAAACCTTGAGAATGCCTTGGGCATATGTCCGAGGTTCATTGCCCAGTCGCAACACATCTTCGTCACACGCCCGCTCCCGCTCATGGAAGATCTGTTTGCCGATCCACCAAACCAATGGATGGAACCAGAAAGCGCTTTCGATACACATTTGGATTAAAGCGATCAGATTGTCCCAGTGTCGGACGTGGCAGAGTTCATGCGCAACGACAGACTTCCATTGCTCAGGCGACAGGTGATCGAGAATGCCATCCGGCAGCAATAGAACGGGTCGAAAAACACCAAAAATACCCGGCTCCAAGAATGATGGAGAAGAAACCGCTTGGATCGGAAGGTCGAGTTGTATCGGCGAACCGGCGCGGACATTAGCGTAAATGCACCGCCAGCGAATCGACCACGAAATCGAAATCGCCGCAAGTCCGCACGCCCACACCGTGAATAGAAATGCCATTAGCGGATTAGGAGTCTCCGGTACTGTAGCCGGCAGCGGCACCGAACCGGCCGCAATCACAAACGGCTGAGCGACCTGTCCCATCACGACGGACACGCCGGGAGCAATCGCCGGAGCCGTCCGCCATTTGACGCGATTGCCCACGGCTATCAGCAGCGCGAAAGGCGCCAGAAACTTCAGCGACGTAACCACCCAGACCCAATGCCGTATTCGCGCGGAGTTCTTCCGCAATGCCAGCGTCAGCAGCCCGGCGGCGCCGGCGAACAGGGTCGACTGCCACAAGTGGTTAGCAATCGGCGATAAAGATTCGGGAATCATTTCGCTTCGTCCATTCGCTCGTGCTCCAGAAGAATCTTCTCGGCTTCGCGCACGTCCTCGCGCGTAAAAGACCCGGATTTGATCAAATGCGCAATGATGGGGCGGCTGTGACCTCCAAAGAGGCTGAGCAATTCGTCCACGAGCCTGCGTTGCGCGGCATCCCTTGATACTGTGGCTTCGAAAATGAAGGCCGTGGCGATCTTTTTGACCCGGCGCAGCGCCTTCTTGGCCTCCAGGCGATAGACCATCGTCTGCACCGTCGTGTAGGCAGGCCGCTTCTTCGCCGGGAAAGATTCATGGATCTCGCGGATGGAGCACGGTCCGCGGCTCCAGAGCGCTTCCATAACGCGAAGCTCGAGTTTGCTTAATTTTGGAAGAGGCATGAAGGTTAACCACGCACGTCAATGACCTTACTACATGTGTAGTCCTTTTGCAAGCCCCGACCGCTTCAAGGCGATCCGCAGAAAATCCTCAGAGAACGTTTGCAGGCCCGAGACAACAACACGCTGCCGGCGCTGCGCCGCGGGCAGAATCTCACATTTGGGGAATGGTCGGATTTTTATCTGGAAAACTTTTCCAAGCCGCCGTTCCGCGCGCAGAAGACGCATCACGTAAACGAGCGCGCATTGAAGCACCTGGTGAAGGCAACGACAGTTCATCAGGAATTCCGAGTGCTCCGCCGCATGTTGAATGTGGCGGTGCGTAAGAAGTTCCTGTTTGCGAATCCATGCGCGGGCGTGGAGTTTCCGGCTAGAGTCGAGGGGTTGTTCCGGCCGCATTACGTAACGTGGTCGGAGCAGCAGAAGATCGCGTCGGCCGCGCCGGAGTACTTGCGCAACGTGGTCCGGATCGTGACTGAAACCGGGCTTCGGATCTATAAGGAATTGATTGCGATGAAAAAGGATCAGCTCGATCTGGAGAACCGAATGGTGTGGATTCCGGATTCGAAGACGCCGAACGGCATTGCGGAGGTCCCGTTGACGGAGATCGCCGCGGAAGCCTTTCGGAAGCAATTGGCTCTCGCGGGCATCGGCCCGTTCCTGTTTCCGAGCGGCGAAGATGCTGACGGTCATCAAAAGACGTTCAAAACCGTCTGGCATGCGACGCTACGGCGAGCAGGGTGTCGATACTTTCGTATATATGATCTTCGATCGACCTACGCGACCCGGCTCAGCGCCGGAGGCGTAGCTGACGAGTTCGTGACGCAACTGCTTCGGCAGCGGCGACGCGAAAGTGTTCAAGAAGTATTCGCAGATGAAGCTACAGATGAAACGAGAGGCGCTGGCCAAGCTCAACCGTCAGGCAAATGAAGGCGGATTGAGTTTTGGCACAGCACAGAGGCCGTCTGAGCCGGGTTTTGGCACAGTAGAGGCAAAGGAACAGCGAAATCGATGGAACGCCGATCAAACAATCCTTTTGGAATCAGCAGGAGGTTTGGTCGGGGCGGGGCGATTTGAACGCCCGACCCCCTGCGCCCAAGGCAGGTGCGCTACCAGGCTGCGCTACGCCCCGACATGTACTGCTCTCTTGATTCTAAAACACTTTGTAACCAAGCATCCGGCTTTTATCGCCTCT
>JAJPHS010000026.1 GCA_021325175.1 Terriglobia bacterium | reverse complement strand
CTACAACATCGGCGGCAATCGAGCGCTCACCAACGTCGAAGTCGTGCGGCGATTGCTTGAAGCCGTCGGCAAACCGGAGTCGTTGATGAAGCCGGTCGCCGACCGCCCGGGGCACGACCGCCGCTATGCTCTTTCAAGCGAGAAGGTCATGCGCGAAACCGGATGGCATCCGCGCGTTAGCTTCGAGGAAGGGCTGAAGCGGACCATCGAGTGGTATCAGTCGAACCCGGCCTGGATCGCTCACGTGAAATCGGGCGAGTATCAACGCTACTATCAGCAGAACTACGCGGGCCGCTGACCCATCCGGTCTAGGCCGGTAAAACCAACCTCGCTTCGCACCCGCGGCCGTCCGGCCGATTTCTCAGATCGAGCGAGCCTCCGTGCGCCTCGGCGATCTGCCGGCTCAACACCAGCCCGATTCCGGACCCTCCCGGCTTGGTGGTGAAGAACGGCACGAACAGGTTTGCGGTATTCGACAATCCGGGCCCTTCATCCTCCACGCGAATCTCCAGCAGCGCGCCCGATTTCGCCCAGGAGACGGTCACGCCGCCGCCGGTCTGAAGCGATGCGTCCACCGCGTTGCGCAGCAGATTGATCAGCAACTGATCGAGCTGATCGCGGTCACCCTGAATCACCGCCTGGGGCCCTTCCTGAACCAGCGGCGGAATGCGCTGCTCCAACCCGGCCGTATGCCGGATCCAGGACGGCACGTCCACGGGAGCAAGCTGCGGCCGCGGCAGTTTCGCCAGCCGCGCGTAAGCGCCGAGGAAGCGGCTGAGCCCTTCGCTGCGCGAGGCGATGATCGATAATCCGCGCTGGGTGTCCTCGCGCCAATCCGAGGGGAGCGGATCGCGCTTGATCAGCGTTTCAAGGCTTCCGGCGATGGACTTGATCGGCGCGAGAGAATTATTCAGCTCGTGCCCGAGCACGCGCACCAGCCGCTGCCACGCCTGCAACTCCTCTTCGCGCAGCGCTCGGGTCAGATCCGTCACCACCAGCAACTGATGTGGCAGCCCGCCTTCGCGAAAGATCGCACGATGAATCCCCCAGCGGCCCGCGCCGGAGGGAAAAGTGCGCTGGAGCGTCCGCGTTTCCTCGCCCGCCAGAAATTCCTCCAAGCCGAGCGAGCCGGCCTCGGCGTTCATGATCCGTTCCGCCGGGCGGCCCAGCAGCCTTTCGCCCGCGCGATTCACCAGCTTCAGCTTGCGCTCGGCGTCGAAAGCGAAGATGGCGACGTCTATTTCCTCCATCACTTTGCGCAGCAGAGTGGTCGCCTCAAGCGCTCCGAGCCGCTGCGCGCGCAGCGTCGCTCCCATTTCATTCACCTGCGCCATTACGTCGCCGAGGGCATCCTCGCGCTCGAGGCCGCCGATCTTGAGGGTTCGCCCGCGGATCGAATAATCGCCCTCGCGGATCGCCTCCAGCAGATTCGCCAGGGTGCGCAACGGCGAGGCCACGCGTTCCCGGACCGCCGCCGCGAATCCCCACCATCCGCCCAGGATTATCACCGAGAGCGTCCACTGAACCTTCGGCTGATAGTTGCCGAGCCAAAGCAGCAGCATCGCGGTGAGGGCTCCGGGAAATCCCGCCGCCAGCGCCAGCAGCAGAATGCGCGTTTCGTGGACGGGTTTCAGCCGGGAAAAATTCATTGGCTCATCAGCGCACTCTCAAAAACCCTACAGGCCGTAGCGCTGCAATCTTCGATACAACGCGCTGCGGCTCAGGCCCAAGGCGTTCGCGGCGTGGCTGACATTTCCGCTGTAGCGAGCCAGCGCTTTCTTAATCAGGAACGCCTCTACCTCTTCCAGGCTCATGTCCTCCAGCCGCATGCCGCTTTGGGAGGCGCTGCGCAGCGCCAGATCCGCGGGACGAATCATGGATTCCTGCGCCATCAGCACCGCCCGCTCGATCACGTGATTCAATTCGCGAACGTTTCCCCGCCACGGATTTTCTAACAGCGCCTGCATCGCCGCCGGATCGAAGCCTTGCAGATTCTTTCGATAGCGCCGCGCGTGCGTGCTCAGAAAATGGGACGCCAGCAAAGGAATGTCCTCGCGCCGTTCCCGCAGCGGAGGCAGATGAATCTCGATGGTATTCAAGCGAAACAGCAGATCCTGGCGGAAGCGCGCGGCGTTGACCTCCTCGGAGAGGTTGGCGTTGGTTGCCGAGATCACCCGCGCATCCACTTTTTTTGTCTTTGACGATCCGACCCGCTCCATCTCCCCGGTTTCGAGCACGCGCAGCAGCTTCGCCTGCAAATTCAGCGGAACATTGGCGATTTCATCCAGAAAAAGCGTGCCGCCATCGGCCAGCTCGAACCGGCCCACGCGATCCATTTTCGCGTCGGTGAAGGCGCCTTTGACGTGACCGAACAGCTCGCTTTCAAACACGCCTTCGGCGAGCCCGCCCGCGTTGACGGTCACCATGGGACGATTGGCGCGAATGGAAACGGCGTGCAGCGTGCGCGCGACCACTTCTTTTCCGGTCCCCGGCTCGCCGGTGATCAGCACGTTGGCGTCCGACGGCCCCACGCGCGAGATCAGTTGCAGCACCGG
>JAJPHS010000086.1 GCA_021325175.1 Terriglobia bacterium | reverse complement strand
GCACTGTTTTCGATATGATGGGCATGATGGTTCAGCGGGACTCCGTATATTCCCCGCCCGTTTCGCTCTCCAGGTTATCTGAAATTGAATCGGCGTTGGGCGAAGCGATTCGCGGTAAGGCGGAAGTTCTGCGTCTGTCCCTGGCATGCCTGCTGGCGCGCGGGCATCTGCTGATCGAGGACGTGCCGGGGGTCGGCAAAACGACGCTGGCGCAGGCCATGGCGCGCGCGGTGCGAGCGAATTTCCACCGCTTGCAGTTCACCTCCGACATGCTGCCGAGCGATGTGCTCGGCGTTACCATTTACAACGCCCATAGCCAGGAATTCGAGTTCAAGCAGGGCCCCATCTTCACCAATTTTCTTCTGGCCGATGAAATCAATCGCGCCACGCCCAAAACGCAATCCGCGCTGCTTGAGGCGATGAATGAGTTGCAGGTGACCATCGACGGGCGCTCCTGGCCGCTGGCGCAGCCGTTCATGGTGATCGCGACGCAGAATCAGGTGGAGCATCATGGCACCTATCCGCTTCCGGAGTCGCAGCTCGATCGATTCCTGATGCGGATTCGAATCGGGTATCCGGATTTGAAGGCCGAGCGCCAGATTCTGCGACAGGGAACGGCTCCGCCTTCCGGGATCGTGCATCCGGTGATCTCCGGCGATGAATTGATCGCGTTGCAGGATGCCGCGGCGCAAGTGAACGTGGACGACGCGCTGGTGGACTACATGTTGGCGATCGTCGAGAAAACGCGCGCCCACGAATCGCTGGCCATGGGCGTAAGCCCGCGCGGCGCCCAGGCGTTGTATCGCGCCACCCAGGCGTACGCCGCGGTGGAGGGCCGCGATTACGTCACGCCGGACGACGTAAAGCGCCTGGCGGTTCCGGTATTTGCGCACCGCGTGGTGGTGAATGCGCGCGTCGCCATAGCGCAGAGATCGGCTGAGGCGGCGGAAAAAATCCTCGCCGAAATCCTCACGCTGGTGGACGTGCCTTTGTAAGAAGCGGGTCGCGGGATCGCGCCACCGGTCTCCGCTTCCCATTACCCAACCCATGAAAACCGCAATCGTTGGCCTGCCGATGGTGGGCAAGACAAGTCTGTTTACGATCCTGACCGGAGTGCATGAAGCGGCGCGCGTCGGCACGCTTGAGGCGCGCGTCGGGGTGACCAAGGTTCCCGACGAGCGGCTGGACGCCCTCGCGAAAATTTTCCATCCGCCGAAAATCACCCATGCCACCGTGGAATACCTGGACTTTCCCGCGATTTCCAAAGAGGCGCTGCGCGATCCCGGCTACCTGGCGAGCCTGCGCGTGGTGGATGCGATGGCCCACGTGCTGCGCGTCTTCGAAAGCGACACGGTGCCGCACGAAAAAGGCTCAATCGATCCGCTGCGCGATTTTGAAGACGTCGAGATGGAGCTGGTCCTCAGCGATCTGGTGGTCGTCGAAAAACGAATGGAGCGCGTGGACAAGGATCGCAAGCGGATGAAGAGTCCGGATCTCGACGCGGAGTTCGCGCTGCTCGAAAAACTAAAAGCGGAGCTGGAGGCCAATCGCCCGCTGCGCGGCCTGGAGTTTTCCGCCGACGAGGAAAAGCGCATCCGCGGATTTCAGTTTCTCTCTCAAAAACCGATGCTGGCGGTGCTGAACATCGGCGAAAACGACGCGCCCCGGATGCGCGAGATCGAAGAGCAGTATCGCACCGGCGCGTTTGCCGGAAAAAAGAGAACCTCCGTGACCGCGATCTGCGGAAAGATCGAGGCGGAGCTGGCCGAACTGTCCGGGGAGGACGCCGAGGAATATCTTAAGAGCTACGGATTGCAGGAATCCGGCCTGGAGCGACTGATTTCGGCAACTTACTCGCTGCTCGGGTTAATGTCGTTCCTGACGGCGGGCGAAACCGAGGTGCGGGCCTGGACGATTCCGATGAACAGCACCGCGCAAAAAGCGGCGGGCGCGATTCACAGCGATTTTGAAAAGAAATTTATCCGCGCCGAAGTGGTGAACTGGAAATCGCTGGTGGATTTAAACGGCTACCCCGGCGTGCGGGAGAAAGGATTGCTCCGGCTCGAGGGAAAAGAGTACATCGTCAAGGATGGCGACGTCCTCGTCATCCGCCATGGGTAAAGCCGCAAGCTACGGGCCACAACAGCATTCCAACCAGGAGCGCCGACGTCGCCGCGCTGATGATGGCAGCCAGGTAAGTGCCCAAAAATGAGCGAACGTCAGACAGGTCCCTTCGTTCGACTGTAAGTCGTCGAGGAACGCCGTGCGGAAAAGCGGCGCCGTGATCATCGCATTGACGGCGAAGATGCTCGCCATCCCGGGATCCCGGCCAGCCGCCTGATTTTCCACTATTTTCTAAGATTTTGCGTCCGCATTTTTTCACGCGTCCCGCGCGAGGGAAAGAGCGCGCAGGCAATCCCGGCGATCAGGCAGGACCAGGCGAACCAATCGCCGTATCGGGTATAAGGCGTCAGACCCGATTCGAACCGGTACGTCACCTGCCCCGCCATTTCCCGATACGGCGGCATGCGATAACGGATTCTTCCCGCCGGATCGGCGGTCGCGGTGATTCCATCGTTGGTGGCGCGTAGAATCCAGCGCCGGTTTTCGGCCGCGCGCATTCGCACCAGTTCCAGGTGCTGCTCGCGCGCGGCGCTGTGGCCGAAATAGCCGTCGTTGGAGATGTTCACCAGCACTTCCGCTCCGCCGCGCGCGAATTGGCGGACGAAATCCGGAAACGCCGATTCATAACAGATAAACGCGCCCAGCTTGTGATGATCCACCGGAAACTCCACGATGCGCGTGCCCGGCGCGAAATCGCCCGCTTCTTTTGTGATGCGATTCACCCAAAAAAATACTTTCGGCACAAACTCGCCGAACGGCACCAGATTGATCTTGTCGTAACGGCCCAGCATTTCGCCGTTCGGAGAAAAAAGAAACGCCGAGTTGAGCGGCTGGCGATCCGGATTATATCCGACGCCGCCGAATAGAAGATAGGCGTGCTCGCCGCGCGCCAGCTCCGCAACGTATTCGCGGAAAGCGGCGTCGCTTGGATAAAACGGCGCGGGCGCTTCGGGCCAGATAATCAGGGAATCGTTTGAGGAATGCGAAAGAATCGAAAGATCGCGCTCCTCCCGAATCAACGTGGCTTGCGACCACTCCATTTCCGGATCGATGTTGGGCTGAACCAATAACGCGTGCTGATCGCCGGGCTGGCGCTCCGGCGCGGAGGGCAGCAGGAAGAGCAACGGAAGAATCAACAGCCATGCGAGTTCCGCTCGACGGCGCCGTAAGAGGATCAGCGCCATCGCGCAGGCGGTCATCGCGAACACGAATGACAACCCGTAGACGCCCAGAACCGGCGCAACGCGCATCGGCAGCGGCATATCGATGCCCGCGTTGCCAAGTTGCAGCCAGGCGAAACCGAGCGGGCCGTGCGTCCGCTCCAGACCGGTCCACAGCGCGGCAACGGCCGGGATCGCCCACGCGCGCGGCATCAGAAATCCGGCGAGCGCGGCGAAGGCCGCCATGTGCAGTCCCTTGAGCGCCGCGAACAGCAGAAACGTCAGCCAGCCCAGCCAGAACCCGAGGCCGCCATGCACTTCAAGCACATATTCGATCCAAACGCATACGCCGAACCAAAAAATAAATCCGGCGAGCCATCCGAAAAGGAAGCGCCGCTTCCAGCTTCTCGTTCGCGCGCAGTCGATCAGCATCGGCGTAAGCGCGACCGGCGCGAGCCAGGTCCAGTTGAAGTTCGGAAAAATCGCGATCAGAAGAAACGCGGAAAGAAGGAAGAGGATCACTGCGGCGTTTGTTGATGGGCCTGATGGTTCACCAGATCCGCCATGTACGAACTGCGAACCAGCGGACCGCTAAACACCATCTTAAAGCCCAGCGACATGCCGAAGTCGCGATAGGCCTCGAATTGCGCGGGAGCGACGTATTCGGCCACGCGCAGATTCCGCCGCGTGGGCTGAAGATACTGGCCGATGGTGGCGACATCGCAGCGCGATTGGCGCAGATCGCGCAGCAGATCCTCCACTTCGCCCGGTCTTTCTCCCAACCCGACCATCAGTCCCGACTTGGTCAGCGATTCCGGCCGGTATTTCTTCGCGAATTGCAGAACCTCGAGCGACTGCCGGTAATTTGCCTGCGGCCGCACGCGCTTGTACAAACGCGGGACCGTTTCCATATTGTGATTGAAGACGTGCGGCGCGGCATCGAGGACTCGCGCGACTGCTTCCAGATCGCCGCGAAAATCGGGAGTAAGCACCTCCACGCGAGCTTCCGGCAGCGCGCGCTTCACCTCGCCTACGGTTTGCGCGAAGTGCCGCGAACCGCCGTCGGGAAGATCGTCGCGATTCACGCTGGTGATGACGACGTAACGCAGCTTCATTCGCCGCGCCATTCGCGCGACGTTCGCCGGTTCGTTCGGATCGAGCGCGCCGGGATGGCGGCTCTTGGGCACCGAACAGAATCCGCAGCCGCGCGTGCATACATTGCCGAGAATCATAAACGTCGCCGCGCCGCGGTGAAAGCATTCGTGAATATTGGGGCAGCGCGCCGATTCACACACCGTATGCAGATTCAGGCGGCGCAGATCCGCCTTTAAATCGTGCACCGATTCGAAATGCGTGCGGGACTTGCGCAGCCATTCCGGCAATCGCGGACGCGGCGCATCGATCTGAATCAGCGAATCCATTAAAACGTTCTGCGAATCGCCTTGTCTCCGGGAAATCCGGCGGAGTTGAGGTCCGTCCTGATCTTATTCACGCCGCCGTCGGGAATCGGACCGACCAGAACGCGGTACATCCCCGGTTTTTCCGGAATTTCCGCGTCGATCGCCTGGAAGCCTTTTTTGCGGAGCACGTCAACTTCGATGTCGGCCTCCCGCTTGGTGGTCGCCGCAAGCTGTAAATAAGTTTGACCGGAAGCGGGATTCTCCGCCGCGGACGGACCTTTTGGCGCACCGGTCTTTGCGACCGGCTTCGGCGATTCCTCTTTCGGCTGCGAAGTCGAAATCGGAGTCGGGGCGGTATCGGCGCCGGGAATCGGCGTAGGCGCCGGCGCGGCTGTATCCACCACCATGGGTCTCTGTTCCTTGCGCGGCGGCGCCGCGTCGGCCGAGATCGGCGGCGCTGAATTTCGCCCCACGATGTAACCCATGGTGAAAAAGACGCCGAGCAAAACCACGACGATGAAGAACACGCTCAGTAACTGGCGGTTCCCCAGGATTAATTCGAATTCCCCGTCTTCGTTCTTAGGCATGCCAGGTTATGTATGCTCGGCCGCGCCGCCGGCAGGCGGGCCGCCATTGGCGCTTTCCCGCGCCAGATTCCTTAAAACATTTCCTAATGAATTTAGTATATCCACTGGCAGCGGAAAAACGATGGTGGTGTTCTTCTCCGCGCCGATCTGAAGCAGTGTTTCGAGGTAGCGAAGCTGGATGGACATCGGCTGCCGCGCCAGCGTTTGCGCCGCCTTTTCCAGATTCACCGCGGCGGCCATCTCGCCCTCGGCATTGATGATTTTGGCGCGGCGCTCGCGCTCGGCCTCGGCCTGCCGGGCGATGGCGCGAATCATCTGATCCGGCAGATCCACCTGCTTCACTTCGACCAGCGATACCTTGACGCCCCACGGTCCGGTGTGCTGATCGAGCGCGGATTGCAGCTTGAGATTCAATTTTTCGCGCTGGCCGAGCAGTTCATCCAGATCCACTTCCCCGAGCACGCTGCGCAGCGTGGTTTGCGAAAGCTGCGACGTCGCGTAGAGATAATTGGAAACTTCAAGCACCGCCTTGCGCGGATCGACGATGCGGAAATAAATCACGGCGTTTACCTTCACCGTGACGTTGTCGCGCGTCACCACATCCTGCGGCGGCACCTCCATGGCCTCGACGCGCAGGGAAAGTCGCACCAGCCGGTCGATCGGACGAAAAACGAGAATCACGCCGGGCCCCTTCGGATTCGCCAGCAGGCGGCCCAATCGAAAAATCACGCCGCGCTCGTACTCCGCCAGAATCTTGATGCTGGAGAGAAGATAGATCGCGATGATAATCACGGCAATGGCCGCCGGAGAAATGTCCATGGAACTTCCCTCCCTGGATTAACCACTGTAGCGCAACGCGCAAACGAGCACGCTGCCCAAAACCGCACCTGCTAGAATGGTCGGCCTGATGGACGCCCCACAACGCGAACTTACCCCCAAAGCAGTGCTGCTTGGTCTGTTGCTCGCCTTTATTTTCGGAGCCGCCAACGCTTATCTCGGAATGAAAGCCGGCCAGACCGTCGCCGCCACCATTCCGGCCGCCGTCATCGCCATGACCGTTTTCAAAATTCCCTGGATGCGCGGCGGATTGCTCGAGCAGAACATCGCCCGCACCGCCGGATCGGTGGGCGAGGCGCTGGTGAGCGGCGCGATCTTCGTCATCCCGTCGTTTCTGATGGTCGACGTGAACGGGCGTCCGCTGTGGCCGGACCTGCGAGCGCACTACTGGGAAGCATCGATGCTGCTGGTCACCGGCGGCATGCTCGGCGTCATGTTTACCGTACTGATTCGCCGGCCGCTGTTCTCCGACCGCACGCTGCCCTGGCCGGAAAGCGTGGCCAGCGTCGAGGTGTTGCGCGCGGGCGAAGCCTCCGGCAAGTCCAACGCGCCGCGCCTGATCTTCGGATCCATGGCCTTCGGCGGATTCATCGAGCTTCTTCGCGACGACAAGGGGCTCACCATCTTTCGCGACGCTTTGTCCGGATTCCTGGCGTTCCCGCGATCCCGCATTCAATACGCGCCCAACCAGCCTCCGGTGGAGCACGGCGGCGGAATCAACTGGACCACGCCCGCGCTTTCGCCGGCGCTGCTGGGAATCGGCTACATTATCGGCCCGCAACTGGCTTCGGTAACGCTCGCCGGCGGATTCGTCGCCTGGTGGATTCTGATCCCGCTGATTCAATTCTTTTCCGCCGCGCACGCCTCGCCCGGCGACGCATTAACGCTGTGGAGAAACGTGGTGCGTCCGATCGCCGTGGGCGCGATGCTCACCGCCGCCGCCTACACCTTGTTTTCCATGCGCGAGTCGCTGATCGAATCGGTGCGCGGCGCGCTCAAAAGCGGCGCGGCAACGGCGGACGCGCAAAGCCTCGATTCGCGTGAGCGCGATCTGCCGGTTCGCGGCGTAATTGGCGCAATTTTCGCGCTTTTAGTGCCGATTACCGGCATTTATTACGGATTCACCCACGGCTGGGCCGCCGCGATCGGCGCGGCTCTGGTGATGACCGTCAGTGGATTCTTTCTGACCGCGGTGGGAGGATATCTCGTCGGCCTGGTAGGCGTGTCGAACCAGCCGCTATCCGGGCTCGTGCTCGGCGCGCTGATCCTGGCGGCGCTGCTGATGGTGGTGATGCGCGAAACCGGCGCTTCGGGCGTGGCGGCGGTGCTCGGCGTCGCGGCCATCGTTTCCATCGCGGCCTCGGTTTCCGGATCGCTGATTCAGGATTTAAAAGCCGGTCATCTGCTGGGCGGAACCCCGTGGAAAATGCAGCTTGTGGAGATGCTGGCGGTCGCGCTGCTGGCAATGTTTCTCATGCTGCCGATTATCGCGCTGCACGAAGCGAATCTGGCCACCGGCGGAATCGGCGGGCGGGCGCTTCCGGCGCCGCAGGCCGGACTGATGGCGCAGCTCGCCAAAGGAATCGTCGGAGGCGAGATGGCCTGGGGATTGTTGGGAATCGGCGTGGCGCTTGGGGCCGTGCTGATTTTGAGCGGCGCGCGCGCTCCGATGCTGATCGCCGTGGGGATGTATCTTCCCTTTGAGACGTCCTCGGCGATTTTTCTCGGCGGCATGATGAAGTGGCTGGCCGATTCGATCGTCGCGCGGCGCGGCGAGAGCGCGCGGCGGCGCGCCGAAGACAGCGGAACGTTTATCGCCTCTGGTCTGATCGCCGGAGAAGCCGTTGTCGGAATCCTGCTGGCGGCGATGTTTCTTGCGGGCGTGCCCTCGATCACGCGCGCCGTGGCCGGGGTGGATCAATTCGCGTGGCTGGACCGGGCCGGCGGATGGCTGTCGCTCGCGGCGTTCTTGAGCATCGCGTATTTACTGGTCCGCGTGCCGACCCGGGAAGACGGCCAAAAATAAAAAGGGCCGGTTTTGAGCCGGCCCTTTTTGTCGGAACTGCGTCTTCGAATCAGAAGCCCAGTCTGAGACCGAACTCCATGCTTCTCGAAAGTGCACCGTTGGGTTGCGTATACTGATTGGAAACAACTCCGAATGTTGACGGCGAGTCGATATTCAGAGCAGGATCCGCCGGAACGAAGTGGTTCAGCAGGTTGATCACCTGAACCGTCAGCGTCGCGTGGATGCTTTCGCGAATCCGAAAATCGCGCGACAGGGTCGCATCGAGATCCCAGAATCCGAAGCCGCGAACCTGGCCCGCGCCGCCGGAGTTGTAATCGTAGCCCAGCACCGGTCGCGCGAATTCATTGAAAATCCCCACGGGATTCGCAAACAGGTTTACCCCGGTGGCCGATGCGCCACCGCTGGTGGCCACACCGTTCGGGTTGGAGCTGCCCGTCACGATCGGCACATTGTAGTGATACGAGTTGCCGCCGGTGAACGGAGCGGAGCCAAAGCCCGAGTCGTAGTTCGCCGTCTGACCCGAGTAAATTTCACCGAACGATTCACCGTTGGTGGACGTAGAGATGCGCTCCGGAGCTCCGCTGCGCGCCGTGAATAGCGGGGCGATCGTCCAGCCGCCCAGGATATGGCCGATCAGGCCCTGCTGCGTGCGGAACCACGGCGGATTGTAGAGCATCAGCAGGCTATAGGTGTACTTATAGTCGAACGGCTGGACACCATACGTGCCAAAGTCATTAAAGTTATAGGGATTGGGAACGGTGATGGAGCTGCTCGCCTGGATCACGCTGCCCGTCCCGAGCGCTTTGCCGTAGGTAAAGTTGGAACGCGTCGTGAAGCCATGCCAATCGCGGGTGGTCAGCGAAACGTATCCGGCGTTGTAATTGCTGTGCCCCAGGGAATTGATGAAATCGAACGCCCCGGTGAGTTGCTGCCCCGCGCCGCCCGTATCGTACATCGAGCGCCCCAGCGTGGACTTCGGTGCAAGATCCTGCCACACCTGATAGGCCAGCGTCTTGGCGATGTTCGAGCCCTCGTGGCTGATCACAGCCGCAGTGCAGCTCGAAAATCCCGCGCAGTAGCTGGAGCCGCTGCCGCCCATAAACGCCTCTATGAACGGCTGAGCCTGTACCGCCGCCGCGTTCGGAGTGCAAACCGGGCTGTTGTCGCCGCCGCACATTTGCAGATACATCTTGGCGTAGGCTTGCGCGAAGCTTTGTCCATTCAGCGTCGTCATCCAGGGGACCGCGTTCAGGTTGATTTCCTGGAATTCATCATGGATCAGACGCCCGATGTAGCCGACCTCCACCATCACCTTGGGATTGATCGCGCGCTGGATGGAGAAGTTGAATTCGTCCGATACGTTGGGCCGCAGGTTCGGATCAAGCTGGGAGCCGTCCGCCGCCGCGGCGTTGGTCTGGCCGTTCTGAACCTGACCCGGGAAGTAAGGCTGCGGGAACGTCGGCGTGACAAAAGCCGAAGGATTGTTCGGACCCGGCAGAGGAGCCACCAGGCCGTCTGCTCCCACGCGCCAGGCATTGGTCGGAGTCGCGCCGCCCGGCCCCGTGCAGGTGCCGTTCATCAGCGGCTCCACGCAGGAGGTCGCCTGAAGCAGGCCCGGGCCGAGCAACGGAACCAGCAACAGATTGACGCCGTTCAAACGTCCGTAGATTCGCGCATACCCGCCGCGGATCACGGTCTTGTTGCCGCCGAACAGCTTGCCCATGATCCCGTCGCTGCCCATATCCGGATTCCAGGCGAGCGAAACGTGCGGGCTGAACCCGCCATAGAACGGATTGAACGGATATTTGTTCTGCCCGACGTTGCGGATGTTCTCAAACCCGATCACCGGGTTGAAGACCTGCCCCTGAAGCGCCGCCGACGCCCGATCTTGCAAAAACGATTTGATCCCGATCGGATTGCCTGCCTGATCGACCATCTGCACCTGCTTGCCGTTGATCTCATAAGGCGGCATTTCCAGCGCCCACGCCAGTCCGTAAGACAGCGTGAGGCTCGGTTTTATATGCCAGGTGTCATTGAAGTACAGGTCGTAGGTCGGCAGCACGCTCTGATCGAAACCGGGTGTGCCGAGCGGCTGAAGCGCCAGGTTCGCGCCGGCGCGCGTGTACATCACCTGGGTCTGATTCACGATGCCCGTCAACTCGTTGAACATGATCGCGTAGTTGCTGAGCGCGCTCGCCGCCGCGCCCTGCGGCAG
>JAJPHS010000025.1 GCA_021325175.1 Terriglobia bacterium | reverse complement strand
GAAGTAGCGGGCGAAGTAGCGGCGGCTGAGGCGAGCCACATGGCGGGGTACCTTGAAGCATACGGGGCGGGCGAAGAGCAGCGGGAACGGCTGATCAAGCGGATCGTGCTGTGGGGCGGCGGGACGCTCATTGTCGCGATCGCGCTCTTTTTCCTGTTTCGAAACTGGAAGGAGGAGCAGGTGGTGAAGCACTTCTTCGCTCTGCTCCGCCAGAAGGATTACCAGCAAGCCTACGCATTGTTCGGCTGCACGCCGGATCATCCCTGCAAGTATTATTCCCCCGAGCAGTTCAACTCCGAATGGGGTCCCGGGAGTCCCTACGCCGACGTTTCCTCCATCAAGATCGAGCACGAGGATTCCTGCGGCAACGGCGTGGTGTTCGACGTGGAGTCGCCGCATACCGAAGGTATCGGCTTGTTTGTCGACCGCGCGACCCACACACTGAGCTACGCGCAGGCCCCGAGATGCCCCGGGCGGCATCTGATGCTTTGGGAATTTTTAAAGTCTCACTTCGGATAGAGCGTCCGCCCGTTCGCCAAAGCGCCAGCCAAAGCCTGTGCGCTACGATAGCATGAAAAATATGCTCGCCAACCGGATCCTTTTCTGCACCCTGCTCTCTTCCGCGATTCTTTCGGCACAACATTATGACCCGGCAGTGTTCGGCGCGCTTCAGTGGCGCGGCATCGGACCCGATCGCGGCGGCCGGTCGATCACATCGGCCGGAAGCGCGTCGCGCCCCTATGAATACTACTTCGGCGCGACCGGCGGCGGGCTGTGGAAGACCACCGATGGAGGAACCACGTGGAAGCCGGTGACCGACGGCCAGATCAAAAGCTCGTCGGTGGGAGCGGTCGCGGTGGCCGAATCGAATCCGGATATCGTCTACATTGGCATGGGCGAAACGGAGCTGCGCGGCAACATCATGCAGGGCGACGGCGTGTACAAATCGACCGACGCCGGCAAGACCTGGCATCACGTCGGCCTCGACGATACGCAGGCCATCGCGCGCATCCGCATCGATCCGACCAACGCCGATATCGTTTATGTCGCCGCCTTCGGGCATCCCTTTGGGCCGAACAGCGAGCGTGGAGTTTTCCGCACCCGCGACGGCGGCAAAACGTGGCAGAAGGTGCTCTATAAGGACGATCACGCCGGCGCGGTGGATCTGGCGCTCGATCCGCACAACCCGCGCGTGATCTACGCCGCGATTTGGGATGCGTATCGAACCTCCTGGACCCTTTCAAGCGGCGGCCCGCGCAGCGGATTTTATAAATCCACCGACGGCGGCGATCACTGGAGCGAAATTACGCGGAATCCCGGGTTGCCGCAGGGCATCATCGGAAAGATTGGCGTGGCCGTTTCGGCCGATTCCAATCGCGTGTACGCCATGGTGGAAGCCGATGACGGCGGCCTGTTCCGCTCCGAAGACGCGGGCGCGACCTGGACGCGCGTCAACGAAGATCGCCGGCTGCGGCAGCGCGCGTTTTACTACACGCGCATCACCGCCGATCCGAAAAATAAAGACATCGTCTACATTCTGAACACCGGGCTTTATAAATCCACCGACGGCGGCAAGACGGTTCGCCAGCTTCGCCCGCCGCACGGCGATCAGCACGATCTGTGGATCGCGCCGAACGATCCCAATCGCATGATCAACTCCAACGACGGCGGCGGAAATGTTTCCGTAAACGGCGGCGAGACCTGGACCCGGCAGAATTTCCCGACCGCGCAGCTGTACCACGTCGCGACCACGACGGACATTCCTTATCACGTCTGCGGAGCGCAGCAGGACAACACCACCATCTGCGTTACCAGCGAACCGGGCGGCCGCGGCGGCGCTGCGGGCGACGCGCTCATGCTGGGCCGTCCGGTCTATTCCCCGGGCGGCGGCGAAAGCGGATATATCGCGCCCGATCCGAAGAATCCCGATATTTTTTACGCCGGCAGCCAGGGCGCGCTGCTGACGCGCTACGATCGCTCGACCGGCCACATGCGCGACGTGCAGGTTTATCCGCTGTTTTTCTCCGGCATGTCCTCGGCTTCGCTCAAGGAGCGCTGGCAGTGGACGTTCCCCATCGTTTTCAATCCCGCCGATCCGCGGATTCTATACACGTCCTCGCAGCATCTTTTCAAAACCACCAACGAGGGCCAGAGCTGGGAGATGATCAGTCCGGATCTGACGCGCGCCGATCCGAAAACCCTTGGCGACTCCGGCGGTCCCATCACCAAGGACCAGAACGGCCCGGAAATTTACGCCACCATCTTCACCATCGCGCCGTCGCCCAAGGATGTGAATACGATCTGGACCGGATCGGATGACGGCCTGGTCTACATTACCCGCGACGGCGGCAAGAACTGGAAGAACGTCACGCCCAAGGGGCTGCCCGACTTCATCCGCATCAGCATGATCGACGCCTCGCCGATCAAGCCCGGCACGGCCTATCTGGCGGCGAAGAATTATCAGGCCGACGATCGCAAGCCGTACGCCTACCGGACCGACGATTACGGCGCCACCTGGACGCAAATCACCAACGGCATCGCCAGTGACGATTACGTCCACGTGGTCCGCGAAGATCCCAAAAAACCGGGCCTGCTCTTTGCCGGAACAGAGCATGGGATTTATGTTTCGTTCAACAACGGCGGGGAATGGCAATCGCTGCGCTTGAATCTGCAGGATACGCAGGTGCCCGACCTGCTGATTAAGGATGACGATCTGGTGATCGCGACGCACGGAAGATCGTTCTACATCCTCGACCACATCTCCATCTTGCGGCAGCTTTCGGGAAATCTTCAGACCACGCATCTGTTCACACCGGACCCAGCGCGGCGCTCGCTCGATCGCGGCGCGACCATCGATTATTTCCTGCCCAGGGAAGAGGCCACGGTAAAGCTCGATATCCTCGATTCGCGCGGCAACGTCGTGCGGTCGTTCCTTGGCAGCGCGGAGGAAGAGAAGAAAGCTCAGGAGCGCCAGAAAGAACAGGAAGAAGAGGGTGGCGGCGGCGGCCGCGGCGGCGCTCGTCCTCCGGCGCGCAAGGCTGGCGGGAATCGTTTTAACTGGGACCTTCGTTATCCCGGCGCGACGACGTTTCCCGGCATGATCCTGTGGGGAGCGAATGCGGAGCAGGGGCCGCTCGCCGTGCCCGGCGACTATCAGGTCCGGCTGACCGCGGGCGGCGTGACGGAAACGCGCCCGCTGCATATCGAGCGCGATCCCCGCGAGACCAATGTTACGGAGGCGGATCTCGAAGCTCAGTTCCACCTCGCCATGCAAGTGCGCGATAAAACCAGCGAAGCCGACGACATGGTGATTCATATCCGCGACATGAAGAAACAGATTGATGATCGCGTGAAGAAAGCGCCGTCCTTAAGCGCGGCGGGAGAGCGGCTGGCCACCCATTTAAGCGAAGTGGAAGAGGAACTGTATCAGGTCCGCAATCGCAGCGGCCAGGACCCGCTGAATTTTCCGATCAAGATCAATAATCAGCTCGCGGCGCTGATGCGCGTCATCGAAACCGGCGATGCAAAGCCTACCGACCAGAGCTATGTCGTGTTCCAGGAACTTTCCGACCGGCTGGATAAGATCAAGTCGCAGCTCGATCAGGTGATGAAGACGGATCTGGCGCAATTCAACACCGCCGCGTCCTCGGCCGGACAGCCCGCGGTCAAGTGACCGTGAATGTTTTCATCGCGCCTCAACTGGGGTGTCGCGCCGAATCCGCTTTCGCTGCTCGCTCAACAAAAACGCGCCGCTGGCCATCGGATTCTCGATTTGACCGAATCGAATCCCACTCGCGCCGGCTTCGCTTACCCGCGCGAAATGATCGAGGCGTTTGCCGATCATCGCGCCTTGCGCTACGATCCATCGCCGCGCGGGCTTGCTTCCGGCCGGCGCGCCGTGGCAGAGTATTATGCGGCGCGCGGCCGGAAATTTCAGCCGGATGATATTCTGCTCACCGCCAGCACCAGCGAAGCTTACTCTTTCTTATTCAAGCTGCTGGCCGATCCGGGCGATGAAATTCTTACGCCTCGGCCGTCTTATCCTTTATTCGAATATCTGGCGGCGCTCGAATCGGTGCGGATCCGCCAATATGCGCTGCGCTATGACGGATCGTGGCACATCGATTTCAGCTCCTTTGGAGTGACCCCGCGCACGCGGGCGATTGTCGTCTTGAATCCGAATAATCCGACCGGGTCGTTCCTCAAAGCCGAGGAATGGGAGCGGCTGGAATCGTTCGGTCTGCCGATTCTGTGCGACGAAGTGTTCGCCGATTACCCGTTCACCGCGCCGCCGCCCGCGACGCCGCGCGGGCTCACTTTTTTCATGAATGGCCTTTCCAAGATCGCGGGATTGCCGCAGATGAAGCTCGCCTGGATCGCGGCGAGCGGCGCCGGACACGAGGCCGCGCTCGAGCGCCTGGAGCTGATCGCGGATACTTATCTTTCAGTCGCGACGCCGGTTCAGGTCGCGCTGCCGGCGCTGCTCGCATCCGCCCCGCGCGTTGCCGGGCAGATCCGCGAACGCACCCGCGCCAATCTCGAATTTCTTCGCGCCGCTTCGCGCGATTCGGCCGCGGCGCTTCTGGACGTCGAAGGAGGATGGTACGCCATCGCGCGCATCCCGCGCACCCGCGGCGAAGAAGAATGGGCTTTGTATCTTCTGGCCGAGCGCGACGTGCTGGCGCAGCCCGGCTTCTTTTTCGACTTTGAGGACGAAGCCTATCTCATCCTGAGCTTGCTCCCGCCGCCCGCGATTTTTGAAGAGGGCGTGCGCCGCATCCTCGCATCGGTATAATCCAATTTATGTTTCCGAAACAGATTACGCTGCTCGCCGCCTTGGCGCTGGCCTTCGGCCAGCTCACGGAAATTTCCGCGCAGAAAAGAACCGAACTGACCATCGACTACATCATGCGCGGCCCCGGTCTTTATGGATACGAACCGGCGGCGATCCGCTGGTCCGGCGACTCGCGCAAGATCTATTTTCAGTGGAAGCAGGCAAGCGACGCGGTCGATCATCCCATGGACACCTACGTCGTCAATATCGACGGCTCCGGCTTGCGCAAATTGAGCATGGAAGAAGCGCGCATGGCGCCTCCCGCCTTCGCCGCCTACACCCGCGATCACAAGCGCGCTGTCTACGCGCAGGATGGCGATATTTTTCTGTATGACTTTTCGACGGACAAAGCGCGGCAGCTTACCAAAACCGCCGAAGCGGAGTCGAATCCGAGGTTCACGCATGACGAGAAGCGCGTCGCCTTCACCAGGGCAGGCAATCTGTATGTCCTCTCGCTCGATGACGGGACCATCGAACAGATGACGGAGATTGTCCCGCCAGGCGGGCAGCCCGCTGCGGCGGCTCCCGGCGGCCGAGGCGGACGAGGCGGTCGCGGCGGCGCTCCGGTCATCCCCCGAGCCGAGGAGCAGCGTGGCACGGACTCGCAGGAATTTCTCAAAAAGCAGGAAAAGGAGCTGATCGAAGTAGTTCGCGAGCGCGCCGCGCTCCGCGAGGAGGAAGAAGCGGAACGCAAGAAAGAGCATCCGCGAAAGCCCTTCCAATTGCAGGCTCGCCAGAGCATCACGCGCCTGGATCTTTGTCCCGATGAAAAATGCGTCATCGCCATGATCAACGAAGCAGCCGAGCGCGCCAAGCCCGATAACGTCCCCAGCTACGTGACGGAGTCCGCCTACACCGAAGAGATCCCCGGCCGGATCACCGTCGGCGATATTATGCCGAAAACACGCATGGCGGTCCTCGATGTGGTGAGCGGCGAAGTGAAATGGGTCGATCCAGGACTGAACGGCCGCGAAGTTCAGGTGCAGGCGCCGCTATGGAACGAGCAGGGAACAAAGTCCGTATTCGCCGCGCGCGCCACAGACAATAAAGATCGCTGGATCCTCGCGCTCGATCCGGCAACCGGAAAATGCCGCGTCATCTTCACCGACCATGACGACGCCTGGATCGACGGTCCGGGCGCGCAGACGCTCGGATGGCTGAAAGACGGCAACGAAATTTATTTCCAAAGCGAGAAGACCGGCTACGCGCATCTATACAAGGCAAGCTTCGACGGCGGCGAACCGACGCAGCTAACTTCAGGAAAATGGGAAGTGACTTCGGTCGAGCTCTCCCATGATGGATCGAAGTTTTACCTGCAAACCAGCGAAGTCGGACCGGCCGAGCGCCAGATCTATTCGATGAGCATCAACGGCGGCCCGCGCACGCGCCTGACCAAAGAAACCGGCAGCCATCGCGTCACGCTCTCTCCCGATGAGAAGCTGATGGCCGATATTTACTCCTACACGACGACGCCGCCCGAGCTTTATGTCACGGAAAACGCCCCCGGCGCGAGCGAAAAAAGGCTGACCAATTCGCCGGCGAAGGATTTCGCCGACTATTCCTGGTACGACGTGCCGATTGTGCAGGTGCCCGCGCGCGACGGAGTGATGGTGCCCGCGCATTTCTACAAACCCGCCAACTATCGCCGCGGCGGACCCGCCGTAATTTTCGTCCACGGCGCCGGATATGCCCAGAATGTGGAAAAGTTCTGGTCGTCCAACTACGCCCGTGAATACATGTTCAATCAATTTCTGATGCAGCACGGATATATGGTGCTCGATATGGACTATCGCGCCTCGGCCGGCTATGGACGCGACTGGCGAACGGCGATCTACCGGCACATGGGCGGCGTCGATTTGAACGATAATGTCGACGGCGCGAAATGGCTGGTCGAGCAGGGCGCCGATCCAAAGCGAATCGGCATTTACGGCGGAAGCTACGGCGGATTTATCACCTTGATGGCCATGTTCACCACGCCCGATGTTTTCGCCGCCGGCGCGGCGCTGCGGCCGGTCACGGACTGGGCGCATTACAACGATCCCTACACCGCGAATATCCTGAATTTGCCGCAAAATGACCCCGAAGCATATCGAAAATCGTCACCAATTTACTTCGCCGACGGCTTGAAAGGCGCTCTGCTGATCTGTCATGGCATGGTGGACACCAACGTGTTCTTCCAGGATTCGGTGCGCCTGGTCCAGCGGCTGATCGAACTACACAAACAAAACTGGTCGATCGCTATTTTCCCGGTGGAAAATCACGGCTTCGTGCAGCCCTCCAGTTGGATGGACGAATATCACCGCATTTTCCAGCTTTTTGAAACAAATTTGAAAAAGTAGGGGTCAGTGTTGGCCACTGCCTACTGGCCGCTGGCCATCGCGTAGTACCCCTTCCGCGCCTGGACCTTGTAATCTTTATTGTTCACGCGAATTTCGATCTTGCGGAAGCTGCCGTCCTTGGCGGGATTGGTCGGCACATACCCGATGGAATACTGGCTGCGCATTTCTTCCTGCAACTCGCGGAAAATGTCGTCGAGCGAGTTTTTGCGGTCCACTTTGAATACACGCCCGCCGGTTTCGTTCGACATTCTCCTTAGATCTCCCTCGCCACCCGCGCCGCCGATGCGAATCACGCCGAAGCCGCCGCCGTAGGCCGACGGATCTTCGTAATCGATGCTGTAAATGATCGAGTCGGTTTTCTGCGCGGCTTCGATCGCCTTGGCGATGGATGTCTTGCTGCCGGTATCCACCCCATCGGTGATCAGCACGATGGCCTTGCGCCCCACTTCCGTCTTCATTTTTTCATTCGCGGCAAGATAGACCGCGTCGAACAGAATCGTTCCCGCCATGTTCTGCTGCGTCGGAACCGGTCCGGGATGCAAGCCGCCCACCGGAACGCTCATATGAAGCTGGCTCAAACCTTGCTGCAACAGCCGCGGCGAGTTCGTATCGTCCTGAAGAAGCTCCGCTTCGGCGCCGAATTGAATCAGAAACGCGAGATCTTTCGGCCGCAGCACTTTCGAGAAAAATTGATATGCCGCGCGCTGTTCCGTCTCAAGCAGCCGGCGCTGGCTTTCGCTGGTGTCCACCAGAAGGCCGATGGTCAACGGCAGATCGGTTTCGCGCGCAAAATATTTGATCTCCTGCTGCTTGCCGTCCTCAAAAATCTGAAAATCCTTTTTTTCGAGATCGCCCACCAGCCCGTTCTGTTTGTTATGAACCGAAAACACTACATTCACCAGGTTCACGTCGACTTTGATCGTCGGATCCTCCTGCGCGAACAGACCGGCGGACAGCAGCAGAAATGGCAAAACCTTCATAGTTACAATCATAGATGCACCTCAAGGAAAACGAGTTCCCTGCCCCGAATGCGCAAAGCGATCAGCCATTTAAAAAAGTCCGATCCGGTGATGGCTCAAATTATCGAACGGGTTGGCGCTTACAAAATTGAATATCGCGAGCCTGTTTTTCAGACCCTGGTGCGCTCCATCGTGTATCAGCAACTGCATGGCAAGGCCGCGGCGACGATTTTCGGGCGGTTGAAAGACGCCGCCAAAGCCGATCCGCTCACGCCGGAATCGATCCTCCGCTTGCGGCCGCAACGCCTGCGCGCGCTCGGACTTTCACCGCAAAAACTCTCGTATATCCGCGAGCTTGCGCGTTTAACCCGGGCGGGCGCCGTCGATTTTGAACGTTGCGCCTCGCTTGCCGATGAAGCCGTAATCGAGCATTTAACGCGCGTAAAGGGCGTCGGCGTCTGGACCGTCCAGATGTTTCTGATTTTTGCGTTACGCCGCCCGGATGTGCTGCCCACGGGCGACCTGGGCATTCGCGCCGCGATGAAAAAAGCCTACCATCTGCCGGATTTGCCGAAACCGGACGAGATGGCTCGGATTGCGTCGGCCTGGCGGCCGTACTGTTCGGTCGCGTGCTGGTATCTGTGGCGCAGCCTCGATAATTTCGGCGCGATGTGAACGATCAGGCCGGAAGCGCCTCCACCGATTCAAGCTCCCGCTTCAGGGCATCCAGTCCGGCCCGGGCGCGGGAAAAGTCGCCTTCGCTTGCGGCTTCCTCGATCCGCCGCGCGAGCTCGCGAACCTGCACGCAGGTCAGGCGTTCGGCGGCGGCGCGCAGCTTTCGCGCCTGATCGAGAATCTTGGCCGCATCCCCGCTGCCGGGGGCTGCTTCCAATCCGCCGGCCAGTTGCGTGAGCAAACCCAGGAGATCGCCGGCAGCTTCGTTCTGCCCGGAATCCTGGGCGTGAACATATTTTTCGATAATGGCGACAAGATGAGCCGGCTGCACCGGCTTGGAAATATAGGCGTCCATGCCGGCATCGAGACAACGCTCGCGATCCCCGTTCATGGCGTGCGCCGTCATGGCGACAATCGGAATTTTCGCCCATAACGGATTCCGCCGGATGATGCGCGTCGCCTCCAGGCCATCCAGCACAGGCATCTGCACGTCCATCAGGATCAGGCAATATTTCGAACCCGCTGCCTCCAGCCGCGACAGCGCCTCGCGCCCGTCGTTGGCGACCTCGATGCTGTAGCCTTTTTTGCGCAGGATCGCCAGCACCACTTTCTGATTCACCAGGTTATCTTCCACCAGCAGCAGGCGCGCGCCCGAGCCGTACCGCTCTTGGGCCGCCTTCGCCGCCGAACCGGCCGAATGAGAGGAAGCGGGCGCGGGATCGCAGCACAGCTCAACGGTGAAGGTGCTGCCTTTCCCCTGCTCGCTTTCCACGCTCACCCTGCCTCCGTGCATTTCCACAAGTCTCCTGGTGATCGCTAATCCCAGTCCGGTTCCGCCGTAGCGGCGGGTGATGCTGCCGTCGGCCTGAGTGAATTTCTCGAAAATCTTATCGAGCTTATCGGCCGGGATTCCGGGTCCGGTGTCGCTTACCCG
>JAJPHS010000117.1 GCA_021325175.1 Terriglobia bacterium | reverse complement strand
GTGTCGCCATCGAGCGTCCCGCTGACGATCACCTTGTGGCCGGCGTGCTCGACGACTTTGGCCTGATCGTCGAGCTTGTAAACTTTGGCCTCCGGCGTCAGCAGCACGGCCGGCGATCCTTTCTTGATGCACTTCCGCGCGCACGCCTCGTTGCCCTTCATCGTGGCGTCGCTCGCGCAGGACTGATCGATAATGTATCCCTTGTAGTCCGCGCCGAACGCCATCCCGCACGCCATCGATGCAATCGCCAGCCACTTCATCGTTTTCATCGCTTCGCCTCCTGAATCATTATGCCGATACTTTGCGGATCAGCGCCCGCAATTCCCTGGCGTATCCGGGCACCTGCGCTTCGGCCTCATTCCCTTCATATTCGAGGCCCACGTAGCCCTTATATCCCGATTTGCCGATCATCGCCAGCAGCCGCGTCCAATCGGCTTTTTCCTTTTTGCCGTCCGGCGTCGAAATTTCGGTTTTCAAATGAATGCTTGTGGCGTACGGCAGCATTGACTCGAATTTCGCGTAGCCATCGGCCCTCAGATTTCCCGAATCCGCGTTGATTCCGGCCCAGGGCGAATCGGCCTGCCGCACGATTGCGATGGTCGGCTCGGCCGCGATCGTCAGGCCCGCGTCGTCCTCCACGCCGATCGTAATGCCGCGCGATCCGGCGTACTCGGCGCCGCGCTTCAGCGTCTCCACGGCCCAGGCGATTGCCTGCTGCTCGCTTGCGCCCTTCGGAATCGGACCGCCGAAGACGCGAATCTGATTCGCTCCAAGCCGGTCCGCCACGTCCACCCACTTTTTGATCTCATCCACCTGCGCCTGTTGAAGCTCCGGAGTGGGCTGGGAAAGCTGGACCCGAACGCCGGCGTTGTAAATCTGAATGCCGTTTTTAAATGCCGTCTTGCGAAGCGACGCCAGAAATTGAGAAGACGTATCGGGGAACCAGTAAACGGTGCAATCCAGGCCGTCCAGACCCCAATCCGATGCCATGCGAATCAAATCGTCGTACTTTAACGATTTTTCGGCAAGCTGTTTGCGGTAGGAGTACGCAACGAGCCCCGGCCGCAGGTGATATCCGGCGGGCGTTTCCGCCCGAACATTGGCCGCGAGCGGTAACGTGGCCAGAGCTCGAAGTGCGTTTCTACGGTTCATGTACGATTTACACCTCAGAATAGAATCCCACCTCTCCGGCCACGCGGCCAAGTATCAAGCTGATGTTACGGCTGTTGCGGCGGATGGAAGCCATATTTATGGCGGCTGGTTCAGTGAGATCTTTGTATCAATGTGTTACGCAGACTTCGGCGGGCTTGTTACGTTCTGGAAAAAAAGGATTGCTTTCGGCGTGCGGAATGTCCTAACATAATCCAGAACTGGAGGGGTAAATGCTGACCCCGTTGGCGCGTCGTAGCGGGACCACGCCACACAAACACGACGATCTGTTGAAACAAATCGCGGAAAGCGAGGTTTTTCGCGCCGCGCCGGTTATGCGCGCCCTCCTGATTTATCTGTGGCATAACCAGGGGCAGCCGATCAGCGAATACGCGATCGCCACCGAGGCGCTTGGCCGCCCGGCCGGGTTTGACCCCAAATCCGATTCGACGGTCCGGGTTCAGGTGGCCCGGCTCCGGGCCAAGCTCAAGGAATTCTACGAGTCCGCCGGGGAATCCTTCCCGCTGCGTCTCAACATCCCGCTGGGCGGGCATGAATTGCAGTGGACGTACCGCGCGCCGGTGAAATCGTTGGCGTCGAAATTCAGCGGCGTCCCGCGGCATTATCTTTGGGGCGCGGCCGCGGCTGGCGGAGTCCTGCTGGCTCTGTGCATCGGCCTCGCGATTTATGTCCGAGCATTGAAGGCGCAAATTCCCGCGCCGCAGCCGCCGCTTCCGCGCTTCTGGCAATCGTTCATCGTGGGAAAAAAGCCGGTGGTGATCGTGCTGCCGAGCCCGGTTTATTTCTCCTGGCCGTCGCATCACGTTCTGGTCCGCGATTTGAACGTCGCCGAGTATACGCAATGGGAAACATCGCCGTTCCTGAAGAGCACTGCGCAAAAATGGGGACCGCCGGAGCTGGCTCAAACCTATGTCGGCGCCCAGGAAACCACGGCCGGCACCGATCTTCTTCAATACCTGGACCGGCAATCGCAGCCCGCGCGCCTTACCGAATCGCGCCGCTTCCCGGCTGAATCCTACGCCACGCAGAACACGATCTTTTTAGGAATGCCGCGAACGGCAACATATCTGAATCACATTCTGGAAAAGACGAACTACTATATCGCCAGCGTCGAGCCGGACGTGATCAAGAGCCGTACGCCTCGGGCAGGCGAGCCCGCCGAATTTCGCGAAATTTCCTACTCGGCCGACCGCGTGACCGCGCCTTCCATCATCACCATGCTGCCGACCCGGCCCGAGCACACTCGCGTGCTACTGCTGTTCGGCCGTCATCTGACCACGATGAGTTCCATGCTGGTGACGCCCGAAGGATTACGGCTAATTGATGATGCCTGGACGAAGGCCGGTTCGCCGGAAGCCTGGGAGATGGTGGTGCAGGCCGAATTTTATCGCGATACGATCCTGAAATTTGAAGTCGCCGCCTGCCGCCCAATCGCCACAAACTTTTGGAAGTAAGACGTAACAGAGCGTAACATACGGCTTGGCACTTCTCCGGTTGCCCGCGCGCGTGTTCATCTCGCTTGTTGGCTTGAAGTGTGTAAGGGGGCGCCGTGAATCCGCAAATTCGAAGACTGACGTTGTTTTTTTCGGTGCTTGGTTCCGTATTCGCGCAACCGGCGAAGTGGCACACGCGCGACGTCACCCGCCTCAGCCAGGTGCAAATTTCGGAGTACCTCAAGCGAAGCGACGTGATTTTCGTTGCGGTCGGCGCGACGGAGTCGCAGGGCGCTTTTCCGAGTGATCTGGAGTATATCGGGCCGCTCGGCTCGGCCGCGCAGATGGCAGAAGAGGCCGACGCCGTGTACATGCCGAACCTGTGCTATTTTTATCCCGGCTCGACCATCACCAGTTCGGCGACGGTGTATGTTTCGATCCCGCTCGGCGAAGAGTACCTGAAGGCGATCGCTCATTCGCTTCTGCGGCAGGGATTTAAGACGCAAATCTGGGTTTGGCACGGCCATGGGCCGTCGCCGCTGTATGTCGGCGCGATGGTCCGCGATTTCTTCGAGGAAACGCACGTGCCGATTCTGGCCATCGACGCCGCGCAGGCCGAGCGCGCGTATAAAGGCGAAAAAGATAAGCTGAATTACGGAAAATACGCGCTGGTCGGCCATATTGAGGATCTGCCGCTGGCGGGCGAGGTTCCCGCCGCGCCGGCGCGATCCGGCGGAGCGGCCGCCGAAGATCCCGGCCTCGGCACGCTTACCAGAATGGGTTTAGCCGGAAGCCTTGCGCTGGGCTATTGGTGGGCTGATCCGGAAGGGCACAGCGCCGGCGGCAACCGGAAGCTCCCGGCGACGGCCGAGGAGCGCGCGGAATGGGGCCGCATCGGCTTACAGCAGCTTGCGGCCGTGGTCCAAACAATGGACCTAAAAAATGTCGTATCCGCGCTGCGCCAGCACGCCGATTTTACACAGGAGAAAATCGTGCCGAAATTCAAGTCGATGCTGCCGGAGTCGCAGAAATAGATCGTGGGCACCCGGCACACAACCGCGCGGCTCCCCGCATTTTGCCTTTTTGCGATGGTCGTGCATGCCCAACCCGCCCAGGTTACCTGGAAATTCGACAATATCGAGAAGATCGGCGGCCACAAGACGACCGTGCTCGGCCATCCCAAAGTGATCGATACGCCGGTTGGAAAGGCGATCGAGTTCAATGGCGTGGACGACGGGCTGATGCTCGATGTGCATCCGCTGGCCGGCGCGGAGACGTTCACCTGGGAGGCGATTTTTCGTCCCGACGGCGGCAACGCCGAACAGCGCTGGTTTCATCTCGAGGAGAATCCGGCCACCGGCGACGACCACGATAACCGGATGCTGTTTGAAATCCGGGTGACCAATGGACAGTGGCGCCTGGATGCATTCAACAAATCGGGAGACACGCAGAAGGCGCTGCTGTTTCGCGATAAGCTGCACGATCTGGGCGCGTGGTATCACGTCGCCGCGGTTTACGACGGCTCGGAATATCGCAGCTATGTCAACGGGGTCGAGGAAGGCGGCGCGCGCATTCATTTGATCCCGCAAGGCGCGGGGCGAACCTCGATCGGCGTTCGCATGAACAGGGTTTATTACTTTAAGGGCGCGATCCACCAGGCGCGCTTCACGCGGCGCGCGCTGGAGCCGGCGGAGTTTTTGCGCTTCCCGGGCGAGCCAAACTTGGGTATATTGCAGTGAACCGCGGTGTTTATGCCGCAAGCGACTCTAATTTGCAAGGAGATTCTCCATGTCGAAAAAGATTTTTCTTTCACTCCTGTTGATCGCCGCCGCGGCCTCCGCGCAGGTCCGGAAGCTGCACACGCGCGACATGACGCGCCTCAGCCAGGTCCAGGTGGCCGATTATCTGAAGCGCAGCGACATCATTTTTATTCCACTCGGCGCGGTGGAAACCAACGGCATCATGCCCAGCGATCGCGATTACGTTTCGCCGCTGGCCTATTCGATGGCGATGGCCGATGAGCTGGACGCGCTGTACATGCCCGGCCTGGTGTGGTCCTATCCCGGCACGACGCTGATCGCGCAGGCGACGGTGAATATTTCGCCGACGCAAGGTTTGGAATTTCTGCGCGCGGTCGCCGAATCGCTGCTGAAAGACGGATTCCGCCGGCAGGTGTACATTTCGGCGGGCCAGGGTCCGGCGCCGCTGACGGCGGGCACGCTGGTGCGCGAATTTTTCGACAAGTATCACGTGCCGCTGCTTTATATCGACATGGATACGTACCTGCCGAAGTTGAAACTGGCGCCGGAGGCGCGCAGCAAAGTGCTCTACGGCGCGCATTACATTACCGGACGCATCATCGATCTGCCGCTGAAGGGCGAGTACGGGGAAAAAGAATCGGAGCCGGCCGGTCCTGTTCCGGAAAATGAAGGTCTCAGCGGGCTGAACAAGCTCGGTTATGGAGGCAGCCTGAGCGTCGGATCGTGGCAGCCGGATGTGATGGCGCACGGCCGTCCGCCGGTGCTGGCTTCGAGCGCGGCCGAGCGCGAGGAGTGGGGCAAGCAGGGCGAAGCGCAGATCCGCGCCATCGTGAAGCAGATGAAGCTTCAGGAAGCGATGGAGGATTTGCGCAAGCACGACGAATACACCAACAAAGTGCTGGTCCCCAAATACGGCAAGATTCTGCCGGGATCGAACTGATGGCCGCGCCGGGCAGCTTCGCCGCCGGACCGATTGCCGGATAAATCCGGCCTTCCCATGGATCCGGCGGTGTTCGATTTGATTGAGCAGGACGCGAGCGATCCCGAAGCCGTCTTCGATCGCATTGCCGAAATTGCGCGCCGCGAAAAAAATTATCATCTCTTGTTCGGTTCGAAGATGATGCGCATGCGCCTGCGGCTCAGCTTGCCGCTGATCGATACGGAAGAACTGCCCCGGCTCAGCAATGAGCAGCGCTGCGTCTATGAACAGGCGTTCCGCGAAGCCGCGCGCGAATCGGGCGAGCTGCTTCTGGCCGAAGGCGACATCGCCGGAGCGTGGCAATATTTCAAAGCAATCGACGAACCCGCGCCGGTCGCAGCGGCGATCGATCGCGTGAATGAAGACGATCCAAACCTGGATCGAGTGATTCACATCGCGTATCAGGAGGGGGTTCATCGCCTAAAAGGATTCGATCTGTGCCTGAAGCATCATGGCATCTGCACGGCGATTACCTGGTTCGGCGCCAATCCCGATTCGGAAACGCGCGAGCGGTGTCTGGAAATGCTGGTCGCGAGTCTTTATCATGCGGTGGCGGTCGCGATCCGGGAAACGATCGCGGCGGCGGAAGGCGCGGCGCCGGCCGGCGATTCGCTCGACGCCATGATCGCCGATCGCGCGTGGCTGTTTGAAGGGATCAGCAGCTACGTCGATGCGACGCATTTAACTTCGATTCTTCGCTTCGCGCCCGAGTTGCGCGATCAAGAATCTCTTCGCATGGCGGTCGATCTCGCCGATTACGGCCAGCGGCTGAATCCCATGTATCATTTCCGCGGCGATCCACCGTTTGAAAACACCTATCGCGATCATGCGATTTATTTGCGTGCTCTCGCCGGGGAAAATCCTGATGCCGCAATCGCCCATTTTCGCGCGAAGATTCGCGGACCGGGCGATTCGATGCCGGCTCGCGTGTTTGTCGAGCTGCTGCTCCGGCTGGGGCGGAAGCGCGAGGCGGTAGAGGCGGCGCTTGAATATCTGCCACCGGAGATATCGCCCGAAAATTTCGCGCTGGCCTTCGAGGTTTGCCAGGCGGCCGGGGATTTCAAAACCCTGCGGCGGATCGCCCGGGATCGCGGCGATCTCTTATCCTACGCCGCCGCAACCATTCAGGAGGAAAGAAGCCATGCTTAAACCAAACCGCGGGACGACATCCCGGGCGATGAACATCATCGCCGCAGTGCTGTTGTTTGCGGCCTTCGGGTCCGCGCAGACGATGCGGACCCGCTACTTCACCAGCCTGACGAATCCGGAAATCGAGCAGTATCTCAAGCGCAACGACGTGATTTTTATCCCCGTCGGCACGGTCGAATCGATGGGCGCGTTTCCCACCGACCTCGAATACACCATGGCCGAAGCCTACGCGGTCAAAATGGCGGAGGAGGCAGACGGCCTGATCCTGCCGCACGTGATTTTTTTCTATCCCGGCGTGACGGTCACCGGACGCGGCAGTATCTACATCCCGCAAGAAACCGGACTCCAATATCTGAAGGCCATCGCGCGATCCCTGCTGCGGCAGGGCTTCCGGCGGCAGATTTATATCTCCGCGCACGGTCCGTCCAACCAGTACGTTTCCGCGCTGGTGCGCGATTTCTTCGAAGAGACCCACGACCCGATTCTTTACATTGAAGCGAGCCGCTTGTTACGTAACGCGCAGGACTCGGGCGCGGCTCCCAAGGCAGGGCAGGCGACGAATAATTTTCGGTCGGTCGGGTACGGGGCGTACCAGATCGTCGGACGGATGAACGACGTTCCGCTGAGCCTGGATGTTCCGCCCGCTTCCGAACCGCCGCTGCCGCCACCGCCGGCAAGCATCCGCAAGCTATCCAGCCTCGGCCCGGAAAGCGGAGCGGTGGGGAGCTATGAACCGGATGCGGAACATGCCGGTGTCCGGCCGCTGGACACCAAAATCACTGCCGCCGAGCGCGAGCGTCTGGGCAAAGAAGGGGCGGCACTGATCGAGGGCGCGGTGAAGTCCATGGACGTCAAATCCGTCGTTCAGGCGCTAAGGGATGAAGATAAATACGTGAATGGGGTAATTGTGCCGCGCTACCGGGAAATTTTGCCAAAGTAGCATTTTCAATGTTTTAAATGTCCGTAACACGGCGCAACATACACCTTTAAACTTGGAAACGTGGTTGTGACTATGCCATTTTTTATAAGCACAGCTTGCTCTAAGTAGAGCCAGGTAGAGCCAGGAGGGACAACGGCAAATGAAGCTTCCCTGCACTTCGTTGGCGATTCTCATCGGGGCAGCCGGTTTTTCGATTCCGGCCAGTGCCCAGCGCGCGCCGCTTTTCAAGGACGAGATCCTGCCGATTTTCCAGAAGAACTGCACATCCTGCCACAATACCCAGAAAAAGATGGCGGGACTGGACTTAAGCAGCTTTACCGGGATGATGGAAGGCAGCTCGAGCGGGCCGGTGATCGCTCCCGGCAAGCCGGATCATAGCCTTCTCTGGAAAATGATCGAGTCGGACCAGATGCCGCTCGGCGGCAAGCTGACGGCGGCCGACAAGCAGACTATCCATGCCTATATCGAGCAGGGCCGGTTCCCGACGGCGAATACCCTTTCCGAGGCAGAAATCCTGAAGAAAGAAGCGGCGAAGATCACGCAGGAGGATCGCAACTGGTGGTCATTTAAGACTCCGGTGAAGCCTCCGGTCCCCGAGGTGAAGAATAAGGATCAGGTCCGCACGCCCATTGACGCGTTCGTTCTGGCGGAGCTCGAAAAAAAGAACTGGAAAATGGAGCCGCAGGCGGATAAAGTAACGTTGATCCGGCGGGCCTATTTCAACTTAGTCGGTCTGCCGCCGACGCCGGCGCAGGTGCAGGCGTTTGTGGACGATAAATCGCCGAATGCCTACGAGAAAGTGATCGACCAACTGCTGGCTTCGCCGCATTTCGGCGAGCAGTGGGGCCGCCACTGGCTGGATGTCGCCGGATATTCGGATTCGCGGGGCGATGCCGGCGACAGCGATCGCGAAGTGGCATGGAAGTATCGCGATTACGTGATCCACGCGATGAACCGGAATAAGCCGATCAATCGTTTTCTGGTGGAGCAGATGGCCGGCGACCAGCTTGTGAACTATAAGCCGGGGACCCAGCCCACTCCGGATCAGATCGAGCCGCTGACGGCGACTGGTTTTCTGCGCACGACGGCCGATATCACCGACAACCAGACAATTTACGAAGTAGATAAATATTTTGACGCGCAAAAGAAGGCGATGGAGACCAGTCTGAGCGCGGTGCTCGGTATTACGATCCAGTGCGCGCGCTGCCACGACCACAAATTCGACCCGATCCTGCAGCGCGATTACTACAAGATGATGGCGATCTATCAGGCCGTGTGGGATCCGGAAAACTGGCTGCCCGCCGATCTGAATCATGGTCCCTGGCCGAGCCGCGAAGTCCTGGATATGAACGATCAGGAGCGCGCGGAGTGGATCAAGGATGTCACCAGCAACGACGCCAAGGCGATCCGCCGGCTGGACGATCTGCTGGAGGCGACCTATCAGAAATATCGCGCCGAGTTGAAGGCCGGCCACGATATTTCGGATCAGGCGGCGCGCATGCAGCTCCGGAAAGACATCGAAAACGATCCCGATCTTGAAGTGGATCGCAATGCGATGAAGGATTTCGTGACGGATCAGGAGCTCGAAAAGCGTTATCCGGAACTGGCGCAGTGGAAAGACCAGATTCAGGCGATGCGCTACAACCGCAAGAACCAATCCAAGATTCCGCCGAATTATATTGAAGCGGCGTGGGATGTTTCAAAGACTCCGTCGCCGACGTATATCCTTCAGCGCGGCAATTATCTGGCTCCGGGAGCGGAAGTGCAGCCGGGGTTGCCGCTGGTGCTCGATAATCCGCAGCATCCGCTCGAATTTCCCGATCCCGCCAAGCATCCGGAATGGAACAGCACCAACCGGCGGCTGATTCTGGCGAACTGGATGGTTTCCCGCGAGAATCCGCTGGTGGCGCGCGTATTTGTGAATCGCGTGTGGCAGTGGAATTTCGGGGAGGGAATTGTCCGCTCCGTGGACGATTTCGGAACGCAAGGCGCCAAGCCGACCAATCAGGCTCTGCTCGATTACCTGGCGGTCAGCTTCGAGGATCACAACTGGGACCTGAAGTGGCTGGTGAAGCAGATCATGATGTCGCAGGTTTACATGCAGGGTTCGGCGGAGATTCCCGAATATCTGGCGGCCGATCCTTCCGACAAGCTGATGTGGCGGAAAGCTCCGCTGCGCCTGGAAGCGGAGACGATCCGCGATTCGATGCTGGCGGTGAGCGGTCTGTTGGATACCAAAATGTTCGGCAAGCAGGAGCCGATCAAGCGCGGCGCCGACGGGCAGTGGATCGAGGATGACAAGCGCGGCGCCGGCGCCAACCGGCGCAGCATTTATATCGCGCAGACCCGCACGCGCTGGGTCAACTTTCTGCACGTGTTCGATTGCCCCGATATGACCTCGGACAATCAGGCGGAGCGCTTCCGCGCGTCGCTGCCGACCCAGTCGCTGGCCCTGATGAACAATCCGCTGGTGATGAGAACTACGACGGCCTTCACCCAAAAACTCCTGGAACAAACCAATAACAACACCGAGGAAGCGGTAAAGCTGGCGTTCGATCAGATGTACAATCGGCCGCCGACGGCGAAGGAAGAAGCGATCGCCAAGGATGCGATCGCCGGCGAGAAGGATCCCAAGGAAGGACTCCGCCTGTTTGTGCAGGCGATGTTCGGAGCCAATAACTTTTTGTACAGCTACTAAGGAATCGGCCCCGCCCCTGCCGGGCGGGGTATTTAACGGGAAATGCGAGTCCCGCCGCTTTTAGGCGGGGGCTTGGCGGAAGGGAGAAAGGAAGAACATGAGGTTTCTATCGCGCAGGCAGATGCTGCAAAACGTATCGGTTGGATTCGGCGCCATGGTGGCGAACTCCATGTTGCAATGGGACAAGGCTTTCGCGGCGGAGTCCGCTTCGGCCAAGGAGCGCACCTACGATTTGCTGCCGAAGAAGCCAATGTTTCCGGCTCGCGCCAAGCGCGTGATTTTCATATACATCGGCGGCGGGGCGAGCACCATCGACATGTACGATCCCAAGCCCGTTCTGGCCAAGTACGACGGCAAGCCGGCGCCTTTTGAGATCAAGGGCCGCGCGCTGAACGGCTCGCAGCAGATCATGGCCAGCCCCTGGAAGTTCCAGGATTGCGGCGACAGCGGGCGCCAGGTTTCCGAGCTGCTGCCCTACTTCCAAAAGGTCGTCGATAAAGTGACCTTCGTCCGCTCGATGACGACGGATCGCATCGATCATTCGACGGCGCAGTTCACGTTTGTGACCGGCCGAGGCTTCACCGGTTTCCCGGCGATCGGGTCCTGGGTAAGCTACGCGCTTGGCACGGAGAACCAGAATCTGCCGGCCTACATTGCGCTCGGCGAAGGGGCGACGATCGGCGATCGCGCGCACTCCTCGGCATGGCTGCCGCCGATCTTCAACGGCACCAGTATGCGCGCTGATCCGAAAGCGCCGATCTATGACATCAAGCGTCCGGATTCGATGAGCGTGGAGCAGCAGCGGCGGCTTTTGAACACCGTCGAAGCGCTCGACCGGGTGCAGAAGGCGGGCTATTATCCGCTCGATCAGGATCTGGAATCGCGCATCTCCAATTACGAGTTGGCGGCGCGGATGCAGCTTGAAGCGCTGAAGGTCGCCAACCTCGATGAAGAGCCGGAGTCCATTAAGAAACTGTACGGCATCGATCAGAAAGTCGCTGGTCCGTTCAGCAAACTGTGCCTGATGGCGCGGCGCCTGGCGGAAAAAGACGTCCGCTTCGTTCAGATTTATGGCGGAGGCGGCGGAAACTGGGATACGCACAACAACATCGAGGGGCAGCTTCCGGGTTTGTGCCAGTACATCGACCAGGGCATGAGCGCCCTGTTGATCGACCTGGAGCAGCGCGGGATGCTGAAGGATACGCTGGTGGTGTGGTCGAGCGAGTTCGGCCGGCTGCCAACCATCGAGGCGAAGAACTCCAAACCGGGCCGCGACCACAATCCGTACGGATTCAGTATGTGGATGGCGGGCGCGGGCATGAAGCCCGGATTCGATTACGGCCAAACCGACGAGCTCGGCTATTCGGCCGTGCAGGATTTCAAGTGCACCCATAGCGATATTCACGCCACGGTGCAGCACATGCTGGGGATCGATTATCAGAAAAATACGTTCCCCTACGAGGGCCGCGACGAGTCGCTGGTCGGCGTGAACCCGGCCCGCGTTCTCAAGGAACTGTTCGTCTAGACAATCCGGTAAGAGCCGATTCGCGAGGAGCCGTCACGATCGACGCGGGCGGGCCTCGCGATTGGTGCATAAGGAGGACCGATGACATCCCGATTTCTCCCGATGGCGGGTGGTGTTCTGTTTGTGGCGTGGGTTTTGTGCCCCAGCCGAGCCGTTCCGCAGCAGGTTACGTTCGATCGCGACGCCTCGGCGCGGGACTATATTCAGTTCCAGGTATCCGAGATCGATCAGTGGGCCAAGGATTTTCCGCAGCGCTTTTACACCGCCGCGGCGCGGCCGCCGGTGGATGCAAGCAAGCTGTCGGACGCGGTGAAGGCGAGTCCGGATGAGTTCGCCGCCGCGCTGAAGCAGCTTGTCTCCCTGAGCGCGGCGCAGGATGTGTTATCGGGCGGCGCGTTCAAGGAACAACTGGACAAAACGCTGGCCGCGGCGAAGCTGGTCAATCAGGCGATGGGCAGCCAGCGCTTTCCTGAGGCGCTTGAAAACGACTGGTCCCAGATTCGGACCAACCTGAATAATCTCGCCGGGATCTACAAGCTGACTGCGCTGGCCTATTTGACTCCACCGGCGCCGGGCGGGGGACGCGGAGGCCGCGGCGGCGCGGTGACGGCGAAAGCGCCTCCGCCGCCGGGCGCGATCGTCGGCTATATCGTCGATCAACAATGTGCCACGCGAGGCAAGGGCATGTGGGTCAACGCGGAATGCGTGGCGCGCTGCGTTCGCGACGGCGACAAAGTGGTGCTGGTAACCGAAGACGGCAAGGTTTTCTCGATTGCAAATCCGGATAAAATCGAGCCGGACACCTATGGCCAGAAGGTAACGGTCACGGGCAAGGCGGACGGCGATACGGTAACGGTCGCCACGATCACGATGTAGTCAGGCTTAGAACGGCTTTTAAGCGCGCTCCACGCCGCTGCGGACGAAGGCGGCCTGGAGCGCATTTTTTTCGCATCACACGAAATCGATGCGGAAGATCCAGCCGCTCGAAGGGCTGTCATTCACCCGCCAGTTCGGATGAATCCCCGCGTCGCAACTGATCAGCGAGCCGTTATGCATTGCCAGGCCGTGCGGGTCGCAGGACCCCGGCAGAAACTCCACCGTTTCGAGCGCCTTGCCCGTCGCCGCGTCGTATTTCACCAGCGCGGGCCGGTAATCGACGTAACCCTTGCAGTCGTTTCCGATCACCTGCCAGATCGCGCCGCCGTCCCAGGCGATGGCGTGATAACGCGGCCGGTCCGGCGATTGATAGAACGGGATCATATACTCGGGTTGCCAGGAAACGGGATCGACGCGCAGAATCCCGCGCAGCCGCAGGGAGGCGATCCACAGCTTGCCATCCTGCCACATCGCTCCATGGCAGCCTCCGCCGTTTTCGGGCGGTCCCAGCGGGATCTGGCGATGGCTGATCTGCCGGGAACTCATGTCCACTTGAAAGACGCCTTCGGGGGCGGCGTTGGCGCACATCCAGACATAGCCTCCGCCGACCGCCATGCCGCTGGTGTTCCGGGACTGCGTCGCGATGGTTTTTAAAACTTTGCCGTTCCAGTCGACGAGCCAGGCATGCTCGGTCAAGTCCTTCGGTTCGGGCAGATGATAATTGATCGCGCCCTGGCCGGATTCCTTCTGTTCGGCGATCCAAAGACCTTCGGGCGTGACCGCGATCGCGTTCGGATATCCGTCCGGCGCCTTGAACAGCCGGGTCGTTTTGGCTTTACGCGTGGGGCGGCCGGAGGTCGAGGAGCCAACCGGGCCTTGCTGCGCCAGCCCGGTGAAGCTCAGCCCCGCGCCGATCGTGGCGGCGAGAAATTCCCGTTTGGTCATGGTGAGGTTCTACCATTTCCCAAGCCGCGGATCAATGGGTCGTTGGGTCGTTCACGGAGTTTCATCTCCGCCTGAATTGCAACTCCTCAATTGCCCGTCGGCGGAGGCACGATGGGGAGCTTCGGTAACGGCTCGCGCGCCGGTTCGAATTCCATCTCTTCGAACAGCACGCCCGGCGCGATGACCGCCGTCGGCGCCAGATAACCACCGGCTCCGATCAGCGCGAGCGGAGCCGCATTGTTCACGTAATCGAACAGCGCGGTTTCGCTCGAAGCCGCCAGAATATCACGCAGCGATCGCGTCGATACGCCGCGGAAGCGCAAGCCGCGCACGAGTTCTTCGCCGCCGTCGGGATAGACGCGGTAGACCAGCAGCGGCGGGCTCAGCGGCATCGCCGAACCGCCCGATTGCGAGCTGGCCTGCGCCAAAGCCCGCAGCTCTCCGGTTCCGCCGGAGAACGGAAAATCCAGCTTGCGCACCAGCATTCCATATGGCTTGCCGCTTTGTTTCACCCGATCGATCAGCTTTTGCTTGAGATCGGCGAGCGGAGCGGACTCTTCCGCGCTGACAAACAGATTCGTGATCGCCGCGCGATAGGCGCCATAGCCGCCCGACATTCTCGCGTGCCCGTTCGATTCGGGAAAATTTTTGACCGGCTGCCGCGTGGTGAGGAAATTTTTCAAAATTCCCTTTTCGATCAGCGACACCGGTTTTTCGGGTACGCCTTCCAGATCGAACTGCTCGTAGCCGGCGAGCGGCTTCCCGTTAAGCGAGGATTGCGTCGGATCGTCTTTCACGTCCATCCAGGCGGGTAAAACACGCGAGCCAACTTTTGTTTCAAACTCGCTGGGCAGGAAATTCACCTGGCGTCCCGGCTCGGCCAGCGGTTTTCGCGGGATGCGGACATTATCGCCCAGCAGTTGCGCGAACAACTGCGCCGCCGCCCGCGGCTCAAACAGCACCGGACCCGAATACGCCTCGCCCGCGGGAGCTTTGGTCAGCGCGCGAATATTTTCGGCCATGGCGGCGAGCGCCTTGCGCATCTCCGGTTCCGGCGCGAGGTCTTCGATTTTGAGCGATTGAAATTCGGCGGCGTCGCGAAGCAGCATGCCGTCGGGAGCCTGGCCTTCGGCCTTGGCCACCAGCACGGCGACGCGATCGGGATACCGCAGCATGGCGCCCTCGTTGTTCATGAACCACTGAACGCCGTCGATCGCCTCGAAATCGACGCCGGAAGCCAAAACTTCCGGATAAGCGTTGAAAATCGCGGACAAATTGACAGCGCGCGCCTCCAGCGCCGCCGTATCGAGCTTTTGACGCGTCACCTTGGCCAGACTCTTGACCGGATCGACGCGCGCGAAATCGGCCAGCTTGTCGGCGGGCGCGCTGGCGCTGTTGAGCGCGGCGCGTTTTCGCGCCATCGATTCGAGCGCGGCTTTGTAGGCGTGATCGGTCGCCAGCCACAAACATTCGCGCAGCGTATTGTAGTTATCGTCGAGCGGCCACTGGCCGTCGAAACGCGAGCCGCTGTAAATGCCGCTGAAAATGTGGCCGGTATTGTCGAAATCGTAGCTGCCGACGCGCACCTCGATCACCGGGATGCGCGCGTGATTGCGCGACACGCTCACCGCCGCGCCCAGGGACGCGCTGACGTGAAAAGTTTCCGCGTCGCTGAGCGAATAGCTGATGAAATAAGGGATGTCGTCGCCGCCGCCGGCGACCACGCGAAGCTGGCGCGAGCGATCCATCTCATCGCGCATGGCTCGCAGCACCACATCGTCGTCCACGGACTGGCACAGCGCCGCCGCCGGCAGAAGAAGCAGGAGCCAGCGTGTCATTGCTTGTCCTCCGTCGGCGGGCGGGTCAGATACGGCGGCCGGTCCTGCGAGCGCTCCTTGCGCTGCACCTCGATTTCCGACACCAGAATCGCCGGAGCGATCGCCGAGACCGGAACATCGCCCGATTCGGCGCCGCAGATGCCGTTGAAAACTTCCATGCGATCCGACGTCGCCATGATTTTTGCGAAGCTCGCCAGCGGCGTGCCGACAATATCGACGCCGCGAATCAACTCATCGGGCCGCCCGTCGGGGTACACGCGATAGACCACCAGCGGAACCACGGTGAACGCCTGCAATCCGCGCCGCGCCGTGGTTGTATAGCCGCTGACCACCTGATCGAAGAAGAGGCCGTACGGTTTGCCCTGCCGCTTGACTTCTTCGATCAGCATTTTGCGCAATTCCGCGTCGCTGACTTTCTTTGAAGATTCCACGAACAGATTCGATTGGCGCGAGACGACTTCGAGTCCCGGCGAGCGGCGGCCATGGCCGTTGGAATGATCGAAGCCCTGGATCGGCGAGCGCGACATTAAAAACGTCTTGAGAATTCCCTGATCGACCACTTTGACCGGCTGCGCTTTGACGCCCTCGTCGTCGTAAAGGTAGTGGCCGTTCAGCGCCGTGCCTTGAAAATCGGCGCGCGTCGGATCGAAAATCACCGAAAGAAATTCGGGCAGCACCGGCTTGCCGACGCTTTTGGTGAACGTCTGGCCCTCGGCTTCATCCTTCTGGCGGTGGCCTTCGATGCGATGACCGAAAATTTCGTGGAAAAAAACTCCGGTGGCGCGGCCGGAGAGAATCGCGGGGCCGACAAACGGATCCGAAGGTGGCGCGCGCAATAAATCGGAAAGCGTCTTTCCTGTTTTTTCGACGGCGGCGAGAATTTTCGCGTCGTTCGGCAATTTGGAGGGATCGTCCGCCTCGAAGGTCTCCATCGTGCCGAGATCCATGCCGTCGCCGGCTTTGCCGCGCGCGGTAATCATCAGGCGGGCAAACAACCGGCCGAACTCCAGGCGCGTGCCTTCGCTGTTAACCAGCACCGTCGTGACGCGTTCCGCTTCAACGCCGACGGCGGAGTTCAATGCCCCCGGATATTGCTCGAATTCGGCGGAAAGCCTGCGCAGGCGCTTCGCCCAGTCGGCCGCGTCGAATTTATAGGCGGGCGTCGGTCCATAGAACACCTGCGGCGTCTCGCTCGAGAAGTCAGCGGAGTCGTCGCCGCTCTCGGCATGCAGCTTTTCATCCGCTTTGATTCGCACCAGGCGGTTCGACGCGGCCCGGTAAACGCGGTCCGTCGCGAGCCACACCGAGCGGCGGATCGAAAGCGGGTTATCGTCGAGCGCAATCGGCGTGGCGCTGGTAAAGCGAATGCGGTCCGTGCTGCCGGTGCGATGATAATTATCGAATTTCGGGCTCCCGGCGCGAACGGTCACGTCCAGCAGGCGATGCCGCCCGTGGTTCTGCGCATCGATGGACCCTCTGCTGGCGAGGATAACATCGCTCTCATCGTCGACCACCTCATATCCGATGAAATACGGCGCCGGATCGGCTTTTTCTTTGAGGATGGAGAAGTTGCGATCGAGCTCGCCGGAGAGAATTTTGATGAGAGGAGATTGCGCGCGGGCGGAAACCGCCAGGAGAAGGACCGGAAGGTAACGCACGGTCTTCTCAGGATAACAGGCGGGGGTCGGTCAGGCCGGTACCCGCTCCCGCCATCCATTCAGCGCGAGGCCGTAGCGCCCGCGAATGCCCGTTTTTTCGAAAATATGCTTCAGATGGATTTTTACGGTGCCGGGCCGGATGCCCAGCTCCTGCGCGATTTCCTTGTTCTTGCAGCCCTGCTCCACCAGCTCCAAAACCTGCTGCTCGCGCGGGGTCAGCTCGCTGCGAGGATGGCACTCCGCGCGCGAGGAATCGCAAAAAACGCAATCCTCCATCCAGCTTCGCCCGGCGGCGACAGCCCGCAGGCAAGCAAGAACCGAGCTGATCGCGGCGGTCTTTCGCAGGATCCCGCGCGCGCCCGCTTGCAGGAAACGCAGAGCTTCGACTTCGCTTACCGACACGCCCCAGACGACGACGGCCGTTTTGGAGGAGCCGTGCGGCAGCTCCGGCTGATCCGGCGGGGGCGCCAACCAATCCAAAACGGCCTGAATGCCGAACGCCTTGTCCATTAACAGAACGTCCGGCGGATTCTCTTGGGACAAATCCATCGCCCGTTCCAACGAATCGCATCCCGCGAGAAATTTCAGGTCTGCGGACCCGTCAAGCACGGCGTGCACGCCCTCCACAGTCATCGGCTGCGAATCGCACACCAAAACGCTGCGGGGGCGGTCTGTCCCGTTCGCCGTGTGAATTCTGTTCACGTTTTCTTCCGCGATTGTCACGTTTTCCCCTCCGCTAAATCGATTCGCCTACACGGGTCTTATCGCCCGGGAGCATCTCTGTTTTAGTTCGCGGAAGCGGGCGAGGTTCTCATGTTATGATCGCTTCTAGTCGAATTACTTCTTTGGAACTTATTCCAAACTGGTCCAACAGCGGGCGGCGCACGGGATGACAGGCTATGCAGCATCGTGAGGGCACCGCCCAAAGCTCCAGGCGCACTTTTCTGATCGCCCCCATGTCGCGGATCCGTCAGGAGTTAGCACCGCTGTTCGCGACCTATCTGAGCGGGACGTCGATTATCGAATTGAACGCTTATCCCTCGCCGCGCGACCTTGGCGCGACGCTCGGAGGCGGCGCTCCACCGCTGGTTTTTCTCGATATGATCTCGGACGCCGAGCAGGCGCTGCAACTGCTCGGCGAAATGACGCGCCTGGAAACGGCGATTCAGGTGATCGCGGTGCTTGCCGGCGACGATTCGGATCTGATCCTGCGCTGCCTGCGCGCCGGCGCGGTCGATTTCCTCATCCAGCCGTTCACCGCTGATCAGATGGAAGCCGCCCTCGCCAAACTCGCTCGCCTTCAGCCGGGCGGGGATCTGCCCGGCAAGGAACCGGCCAAGGTCTTCGCTGTCATGCCGGCCAAGGGGGCCTGCGGCGCAACCACCATCGCCTGCAACCTGGCCTTTCAATGGAAGCGGCTCGGCGCAAAAAAAATTTTATTGGCGGATCTGGACCCGCTCGCCGGAACCATGTCGTTCCTGCTGAAAATCAAATCGACCTACAGTTTTCTCGACGCGCTGCAACGCGCGCATGAGCTCGATTCCGATCTGTGGGAAGCCATGGTCACCAATGTTTCCGGCGTCGATGTGCTGCTCGCTCCGGAGCTAATGGTGGAAGGAACGGCGGATCTGCACGATGCCTCGCCCATTTTGGAATATGCGCGTCATACCTACGATGTCGTCGTGGTGGATACCGGCGGCGTTTATGGCGACTGGAACCTGAATACAGCCCGGCTCGCCAATGAGCTGCTGCTGGTGACCACCAATGAGCTTCCCGCGCTGCAAGCCGCGCAGCGGGCACTGTCGTATTTAGACACGAATCGCATCGGCCGATGGAAGATCCGCCTGCTCGTGAATCGCTACTATCGTGACGTGGGTTTGAGCCGCGAAGTGATCGGGACCGCGCTGCACACCGAGGTTTTCGACATTCTGCCGAGCGACTACGAAGCGGTGCAGAAATCGCTGATGGAGGGAAAGCCCGCGCCGTCCAGCACGGTATTCGGCAAGGGCATCATGCAACTTGCCGACCGGCTGGGTGGGCGAACCGAGGCGGCGAAAAAGAGCACGTCGCTCGGAGGCTTGCTCGGCCTGTTCAGCCGCACCAAAAGTTAGTTTTTGGAGGGCGGATTCAATTCCGCTCGGGGCTTCAGTTCCGCGAAAGCCCCGGGCATGAATCCCGGAATCGTTCAACGTGCACGAGCGTTTTTGGTAACTCAGCCGTTAGCGCGATTCGGGAAATCGCCGGTTATGCGACGGTCGAAGTTTCTTCGAGAATTCGCTCCAATTCGCCCCGCGGATCAGAGGCGCGAGTGATCTGGCGGCCGACCACGATATAATCCGCGCCCGCCGCGATCGCCTCTGCCGGCGTCGCGATTCGTTTCTGATCGCCCGCCGCGGCGCCCGCCGACCGCACTCCCGGATTCACCAAAATCGCGCCGCGCCCGGCTAGGCCGCGCACTCGCGCCGTGTCCTTGGCCGAGCAGACGATGCCATCGGCGCCGTCTTCTACCGCGTTGCGGACACGCAGATCGATCAGCTCCTGCAAGCCGCGCGAATAGCCGTCCTGGCGCAAATCGTTTTCATCCACGCTGGTCAGCACGCTTACCGCGAGCAGCTTCAAACTCGAATCGCCGCGCCCCCCGGCCGCCGCGCGCACCACCTGGCGCATGCCGTGGATTGTCAAGAAATCCACGCCGGATCGCGCAATCACCGCCACCGCCCGCCGCACCGTCTCCCCGATATCGTACAGCTTCAAATCGAGAAACACGCGCCGGCCCTCCTGTTTTAATTCGCGAACCAGCTCCATGCCGGAAGCGGCGTACAGCTCCAGGCCGATTTTGTAAAACGGTGCGGCATCGCCCAATTTGGCCACCAGCGCGCGGGCTTCTTCCGCGCTCGGAAAATCCAGCGCGACGATGACTGGATTCAGACGACCCGTAGCGGTTTCTCCTGTCTTTCCAGTACGCGCCCCATCTGGAACGCATCCGGATATTTTCGCAGATAGCGCGCCGCGTCCGAGGCCGGCAAGGCGATCAGCAAACCTCCCGAAGTCTGCGGGTCGAACAGCAGATCGTCGTATTCCGAGCCGCCTTCGACGCAATCGAGAATAAATTCGCGATTATTGTTCAATCCGCCGGCGATCGCGCCGATTTTCGCGTATTCGACCGCGCCGTCCAGAAACTGCACTTTTTGCGACTCGATTTCGAGCGTCACGCCGCTTGCCAGCGCTACTTCGCGCGCGTGGCCGAGCAGGCCGAACCCGGTCACGTCCGTAACGGCATGGACGTCCAGGCGGGCCATCGCTTCGGCGGCCGCGCGGTTGAGCGTAAGCATGGAGTGAATCGCCGCGTCGACGTGCGGCGCGACCGCCAGATTGCGTTTCAGCGCGGTCGCGATCACCCCGGTTCCCAGCTTTTTGGTCAGAACCAGCACGTCACCGGGACGCGCGCCGGCATTGGTCTTTACGCGGTCCGGCCGGATTGTGCCGGTGACGGCGTAGCCGAATTTGATCTCCGGATCGTTGATGCTGTGGCCGCCGAGAACCACTGCGCCGGCTTCGTGAATTTTTTCCGCGCCGCCTTTCAGGATTTCTTCAAGATCATCGAGATCGTTCGAACCGGGCCAGGCGAGAATGGACAGTGCCGTGAGCGGGGAGGCGCCCATGGCGTAAATATCGCTGAGAGAATTCGCGGCGGCGATCGCGCCGAAAGTGAATGGATCGTCGACGATTGGCGTAAAAAAATCGATCGTCTGAACCAGCGCGACGCCGGGGCTCAGACGATACACTCCGGCGTCGTCCGCTTTTTCAAAGCCGACAAGAAGATTAGGATCCGCCGGGCGCGGCATGCGCGCGAGCACCTGGTCCAAAACCTTTGGACTCAACTTCGACGCTCAACCGGCGGCCTTGACGTGCGCGGTCAGTTTCTTGGCCACGCTTCAGTTTAGAGCTTTCCGCCGCCAGCTTTCAGCAGGCCGAAAGCCTCTTAGGCCGCCGCGGTTTCCTTGTCTTTGTTCTTGCTGCCGGGAGGCCGGCCGCGGCGCTTCACCGCCGTCATCCAGGCCGGCGGACGTCCACGGCGCCGTCCTCGACCCTGCGCCAGGCGTTCCAGCGTCATAATCGCTTCCTCAATGTGCTCGCGTTCCTGGCGTAAATCCGCCAGCATTTTTAGAATATCCATTCCGTTGTCTCCCGCGTTCTAGAACCTGACCCGATCGGTGAGCCGTTCTGAAAAACGAACAACAGGTCCTCGCGCATCCCGATCTCGCTTTTTGAGTTTAACCACATTTTAGACGGGTTTTCAAGACTTTTGTTCTGAAAACGGAACAGGATTGTACTAAGCATCCCATTTTTTCGAGAAAGGTTCCGGATTCGCTTCCAGCGTCCCTGCCGCCGCGGTTTGACCTCTTTTCCACTGGAAATAAAAGGGAAGTCCCAAAATTATCACCGTCAAACCCATGCCCGATTCGCGCGGCGATGTTCGGAAAGTAGAATAAAGCAGCGCCGACGCTACCAAAACGAAAAACAGCGGCACCACGGGGTAACCGAGAACGCGATAGGGCCGCTCCAGGTTTGGCCGCGTGCGGCGAAGCACGATCACCGAGGCCGCGGTCATGCCATACAAGATCCAGCTCGGAAAGATCACCAGCGTATAGAGCTGCTCGTACTGGCCGCTCAGCAGCACCACGCTCGACCAGGCGCCGAGCAGCACAATTGCGGCTCCCGGCGTACGGAAACGCGCATTTACGCGGCGAATTGGCGCAAAAAAATAACCATCTCGCGCCATCGCGTAGGGAATACGAGAGCCGGAAAGGATCGATCCGTTGAGCGCCGCGAAAATCGAGATCATCGCCGCGATGCTAACCATCGCCGCTCCGGGCGCACCCAGTACGCGGCGCATCGCGTCGGCGGCAACTCGCTCGCTTGCACCCACCTCAGCGGAGTTTAAAACGTAAAAATATGTAATATTTACCAGCAGATAAATCGCCATCATCGCCAAAGTTCCGGAAATAAGCGCGCGCGGCAGATTTTTTTGCGGCCGGTCAATTTCCGAACCAAGCATTCCCGCATTGTTCCAGCCATCGTAAGCCCACAGCGCGGCTACCAGAGCAAGGAAAAATCCGGAGACTCCACCAGGCTGCGCGGCAATCGAGGAGTGGAAATTTTGCGAATCTCCGCGCCCGGAAAGTAATCCCAGCAGGATTAATCCTCCAAGCAGCGACACTTTTATTGCTGTTACCGCCACTTGAACGCCGCCGCCGACCTTGACGCCGAGGACATTCAGGCCGGAGAGCGCTAAAATCAGCGCGATTCCGACCAGTTGGTCGTAGCGGATCTCCAGAGGGCCGCCGTGCGGCCCGATGGGCGCCGGGATGGAGAAAAAAACGCGGCCGAGCGACGGAAAAAAATCGCCCAGATAGGTGAAAAATCCGGTGGCGAGCGTGGCAATCGAGGCCGCTTTGGCCACCCAGGTTTGCGTCCAGCCGTAGATGAACCCGAAAAACGGTCCATATGCGGCGCTGAGATAAACGTATTCGCCGCCCGCGCCGGGCATGGCTGCGGAAAGCTCGGCGTACGTGAGCGCGCCGAAAAGCGTCAGGACGCCGCCGAAAATCCACACCGCGAAGAGCTCGGCGGGCGAGCCGACGGCCCGGATCATCTGCGTCGGCACCAGAAATATCGCGCTGCCAATGGCGGTGCCGACCACGATGGCGGCGGTGGACCATGGCCCGAGCGCACGGCGGAGTTCGGGATTGCGCATATCAGGCGGGCTGGCCGAGGGTTTTTGCATCTTTTAACAGATCCGAGAATTTTTCGAGTGCTCGGGCGAAGGTTTCGCCGCTGGCGGCAAAGCCGATACGGAAATGCGCCGGCATGCCGAAGCAATCGCCGGGGGCGAGCAGCAGACCGCGCCTAAGCAGCTCGCGGCAAAACCGGCGGCCATCGCCTCCGTTGTTCAGCTTGGGGAAGCCGGTCATGCCGCCGGCGGGACGCACCCAGCTCAGGTGATCTCGATGCTCATCAAAGAATCCATCGAGCAGGCCGAGATTTTTTCCGGCGACGGAGCGAGCGCGCTCATAAATTGTTTCGTGCTGCGTTACAGCAATCGCCGCCAGGTATTCGCAGGGCGCCGCGCTGGAGGCGGTGAAATAATTGCGCGCGTTCAGGAACTGCTCGCGGCGCGCGGGGTCGTGCTCGACGATCCAGCCGATGCGCAGGCCGCTCAGGCAGAGCGCCTTGGAAAAATCCCCGATCGCGGTCGCGCGCGGCAAACGCGACGCCGAAGTGCCCGCGGGGCCGTGGTAGATCGGATGATAAACCTCGTCGCTGACGAACTGCACGCGCCGCTCCGCGCAAAAATCGTGTAATCGGCGCATTTGCGCCTCGGAAAGGACCGCGCCGGTCGGATTATGTGGGGAATTGACCAGCACCAGCCGTGTCGCCCGGTCCACCAGCCGCTCGATCTCCTCCACATCGACCTGAAAATGATTTTCGGCGCGAAGCGTGTAGTGGCGCGTTTCTAAGCCAAACGATTGGGCGATGGCGTCGTTGGCCGGGAATCCCGGATTTGGCAGGACGACGTTGGCGCCGGGTCCGGCGGCGAGATGAAACAAAATGAGCAGCGCTTCGGCGCCGCCCGTCGCCAGAAGAATTTCTTCCGGTTCGACGCCCACCATCCCGGCAAGCGCGGCGCGTAGCGCGGGCGAGCCATGCGAGGGCATGTAGAACAGCTTCGTGTCGAGGAGTTGTTCGATATCGCCGCCGAGGGAGAGAAGCTCGCGAAGGGTCCATACCGGGCCGGTGCTGGATCCCAAGTCATATTCAACGGGCGGGTTGGCGGAGTGTTTTTGCTCCAGCCATTGTCCGAGCAGAAACGGCGGCAGATTCATGCTTGAATGTTAACGCGAACGCGGCGCAACGATTAAGGAAACAGCAAGGCCGGTAAGAAACGTCGCCGAAGCGCCGATGACCACATACCAAGTCCAGGCGATCGGCGTAGCGAAACGGATATAGAGCATCAGCGCGAGCCCGGCCGACATGGCCCACATCGCCGCCGTCTCGCCCACGCGGCGCGTGAGCAGCCCGAGCAAAAATACGCCGAGCAGCGAGCCGTAGATGATCGAGGCTATGGATAAGCCGGCTTCAAGGACGCTGCCCCACTGCCGCGCAAGCAGGCCTACGCCGAACAAAACCGCCGCCCAGAAAATCGTGGCCAGCCGCGCCAGGCGCAGTCCGCGAGCGGCGTCCGCCGGCTTCAGGAAATCGATCACGGTGGTCGAGGCGAGCGCGTTCAGCGCCGCGCTCAGATTCGACATGGCGGCGGCGAGAATTGCGGCAATCACCAGGCCGGCGATCCCGGCGGGCAGATGATCCCAGATGAACTGCGGATAAATTTTATCCAGCACGGCGGGCGGCTGCTCGTGCCGGTCCGAGTAAAAGGTATAAAGGCAGACGCCGATGACCAGAAATAACGTGAATTGGATGGCGATCACCACCCAGCTCGCCAGCAGCGCGGCGCGGCTCTGGCGTTCGTCCGGCGCGGCGAGGAGGCGCTGAACCATTAGCTGCTCGGTTCCGTGGCTGGCCGTGGTGAGGAAACATCCGCCGATGACGCCGGCCCAGAAGGTGTAGGTTTGGGTCAACGAAAAACCAAAATCGAAGACGTGAAACTTGTGCGTCTCGGCGGCAACGGCGGCGACGCGCGGCCAGCCTCCGGGAATTTCGCGCAGGATAATGGCCAAACTCAGAGCGGCTCCCGCGACGTAGAGGAACATTTGCACGACGTCGGTCCAAATCACCGCGGTCATGCCACCCTCGTAGGTGTAAAAAAGCGTCAGGCAAAGGATCGCGACGATCGAAGTTTTTTCACCGGCGCCGAAAATAATCGCGATTACCAGGGAGATGGCGACGACGCGGACGCCTTCGGCCAAAGCGCGCAGGATCAGAAACGTTCCGGCGGTGAGTTTCCGGATACGCTCGCCGAAGCGGCGGCGCATCAGTTCGTAAGCTGTAAACATTTCTCCCCGAAAATAGGCAGGGAGAAAGACGGCGGCGATCACCACTCGCGCCAGCAGGTAGCCGAGGACGACTTGCAGGAATCCGAAGTTTCCCTGAAAGGAAAGTACCGGCGTGCCGATCACGGTGAGCGTGCTGGTTTCCGCCGAAACGATTGAGAGCGCGATCGCCCACCAGGGCGCGGTTTTGCCGCCGAGAAAATAATCCTTGAGGTTTCGCTGCGATTTGCCGAACCGGGCGCCAAACCAGGTGATCGCGGCGAGGTAGAGGGCGATCACCGCAAGGTCGAGCCAGTGCATCGAAAACCCAGGATACAAGAGTCTGGCGCCGCGAAAGGGCGGCAGGCGATCCGGAGTTCGTTTCCGGGATAACTCCTTTCTTTCGCCTGCTGGAAACAATTTTCAGAACCTCGACGTCCAACACGTTAGTCGGTGTGTAGGCCGAGTACGGTAGCGAGCGGATGGGTGAAGGCGCTTGCGGCTTGCTCGCGGCTTTGGCTATACTCCGCAGAGCAACACCTGACCCAACTCAAAAACGTAGCTGATCCCGTGGAGGTAGCTTAGGGTGCTGTGGCCGCGAAGAGGCGCGATGGCGCTGGCGACGATGATATTGGTCGCCGTGCCCGCCTTTGCTCAGGACAAACCGGTTCCAGAAAGAGCCGCGCAGGAAAAGGCGGGGGATAAGCAACAAGAAAAAAAAAGAGAATGGAAGGATCGGGCCGAGTACGACCTTTACGAATCGATTGTTAAAACGCAGGATCCCAATCAGTGGCTGGCGGTGCTCAACAACTGGAAGGAGCGGTATCCGGAAAGCGATTATGCCGACGTCCGGCGGCAGCTCTATCTTGAAGCCTATCGCGCGCTGAACAAGCCGGGCGAGGCGTTTGCCGCCGCGCAGGACGTTTTAAAAGACAATCCGAATAACCTGGTGGCACTTTCGGCGATTGTGGGCTATATCTATAACCTGGTTCCGATCTCATCGGCGCCGCTCAGCCCGCAGCAGTCGCAGGATCTGGCGGTCGCAGAACAGGCCGCGCATACGATCCTGGACAACACCGATGTGATCTACTCCAGGGACAACCGGCCGGCGAACATGACTGATCAGGAGGCCAGCGGCAAGAAGCCGGCGCTGCGGGTCTTCGCGCAAAAAACGCTGGGATATATCGCGCTGGTTCGAAAAGATTATCCGAAGGCGCAAACGGAGTTGACCAAAGCGCTTGCAATGGATCCGAATCAGGGCCAGGTTTCGTTCTGGCTGGGGGAAGCGGTGCTCGCGCAAAACAAGGAACATCCGGAAACGCAGCCGGAGGCCCTGTACGACTTTGCACGCGCGGCCTCCTATAGCGGCGCAGGTAGCTTGCCGGCGAACGATCGCAAGCAGGTGCAGGATTATTTGATCAAGGTTTATACGCAATATCACGGATCGGCGCAGGGGCTGGATAGACTGATGACGCAAGCGAGCGCGCAGGCGCTGCCGCCGGCCGGATTCACCATCAAAAGCAAGGCTGACGTGGAGCGGGAAAAAATCGAAGCGGAGGAAGCGGCGGCGCGGGCCAATCCGATGCTCGCGCTGTGGAAGCGCATTCATCAGGAGTTGGCGAGCGAGAACGGCGCGGCCTATTTTGAGAACAGCATGAAAGGAGCTCTGCTGCCGGGCGGGGCTGAAGGCGTAACAAAATTCCGCGGCCGGTTGATTTCGGCGACGCCGGCCGAGCGGCCGCGCACGCTGGTGCTGGCGATCGAGAATCCGGACAAGCCGGACGCGACGCTGAAGCTCGATTCGCCGCTATCCGGAAAGATGGAGCCGGGTGGAGAAATCTCGTTCGACGGCGTGGCGGATTCTTATACAAAAGATCCGTTTATGGTGACGTTCAGCGTCGAGAAGGGGCAGATTGAAGGTTGGACCGGCAAGAGCACTCCGGCGAAGCGTACCACAGTTAGCCGGAAGAGCGGCGCCGGGGAATAAGTTCGGTAAAAGGCTGGAGCGCTTCACTCAAGCGCTCGCGTCATGATACATTATCGAGTTTAGCGAGGTGCGTGCGGAAATGAAAAAAACAATAAGAATCGCTGTCGCGTTGACATTTGTAGCCGCGTTGGGAATGGCGCAGGACGCGCCAAAAGGTCCGGTAGCCAAGGACGCCGAAGAGGCGAATCTGGTGAATACTGCGGCAAAGGAAGCGGATCCAGCGAAGCGGTTGCAGGAACTGGAGCAGTGGAGCCAGAAATATCCGGACACGCAGCTCACCGAGCAGCGGGAACTGCTGTACTGGGTAACCTACCAGCAGCTTAAGCCGCCCAAGGCCCGCGAGGCGGTGGACTGGGCCAAGTCGGTGCTGGCCAAAAAGCCGGACGATTACATGGCATTGATGACGATCCTGCAGTTCGGGCCGACGCTCAATAACAACAATCCGCCGCAGGAGGATTTCGACGCGACCATGGCGGCGGCGAACAAGATGCTCGATGAGCCGGATAAAGTTTTCGCCGAATCGAACCGCCCGCAAACGGTTCCGGCGGCCGACTGGCCGAAGGTGAAACCGTACTGGATGCAGCAGGCGCCGCGCATCGAGGCGCAGATGTGGGTGAATAAGTACGGCAAGACCGATCCGGCGCGCGCCGAACAGGAAATCGGGAAAATTTTGCAAAAAGATCCGAACGACGCGGCGATCGATCAGATGATGGGTTCGGTGATCCTGGCGCAGCAAAAGGAGCATCCGGAAAAAGGCGGGCTGGCGCTGTTCTATTACGCTCGCGCGGCATGCTACGACGGCGAGGGCGCGCTTCCGGCCGCGAATCGCAATCAGTTGAAGAGCGGATTCCTGACACGCGCCTACACTACTTATCACGGCTCAAGCGATGGTCTTGATCAGTTGTGCCAAACTGCGAAAGCCAATCCCGCGCCGCCGCCGGATTTTAAATTGATGAGCGTCGCCGATATCGCCGAGGCCAAGAACAAGGCCGAGCAGGAAGCGCTGAAGAATAACCCGGCGATGGTTTACTGGAACACGATCAAAACCGGGCTTACCGGGGACAATGCGGATTCCTTCTTCGCGAACACCGTGAAGGACGCTGCTCTTCCCGGCAAAAATCCCAATGACCAGAGCGATATGAAGTGGACCGGCAAGATCGTTTCCATGAAGCCGGCGATCAGTCCCAAGGAATTGGTGATGGCGGTGCAGAATCCGGCCGGCGACGTAACGCTCAAGCTGGAAGAGCCGCTGCGCGGAAAAATGGAACCGGGCAGCGAGCTGCGATTTTCAGGCACCGCGACCGGTTATCAAAAAGATCCTTACATGCTGATTCTTTCAACCGACAAGGATCAGATCGAGGGCTGGAAGCCGGAAGTGATCCACACCAAAAAGAGCGGCGCGGCCTCCAAGAAGAAGGCGCAGTAGCGATCCCGGTTAGCTAACAATTTCAAATGAACCCCGCCCGCGATGGCGGGGTATCTTTTTGAGGATGTGCGCACCTGGGAAATTTGCCGGGTCCCGCGCCGGAAGCAGACCAGTAGCGCCCGCGGCCTGAAACACCATCGCCCTGGAAACTAAGCAGTAGAACCGGAACCGAAACGCAACGCATACTTGCGCCAGGAGGTTCCAGTTGAGGCTTACCAGTGCAGGCTTAGCTGTTCTATTCTTAGTAACTAACGCGGGGGCAACGCCGATCACGCTCACCTTTTCGGGAACGGCGACCGGTTCGGTCGATAATTCGTCCTTCATGAACCAGCCGTTTTCGATCATTTTCACGTCGGATACCAACGACATTTGTCAGATCGGGCAATCGCCATGCCCGTTATCGGGAGATGTCGGTGATTACACCACTCCCGAACCGACGATGAACTCGTTTACCATCGGCACTATCGTGACTTCGCCCGAAAATGCGGAGTTGACGGGGCTCACGACTTCGATGGGCATTCTTGGACCGGCGGTATTCTTGAACCCGACAAAGAATAACGTCGGCATTTGGTTTTACAACACCGCGGACTGGCTGACGACGGCGTCCAGCGCCTACACCAGCAGCTTCGGCCTGGTGAATAATTTATCGGTTTCCAATGTCCAGGCGTTTGCCAACGGCCAGCTCGGTTCCACGCCAATGGAATCAACCGTCGGCGCCGTGAATTTCACCAGCCTCTCCAATGTGAGCTTTACGGAATCGCTGGGCGCCCCCAGCGGGCCATCGGGCGCCTCAGGGCCGACCGGATCGGGTTCACCAGGCGGCTCGATCGCGGGCGCAGTCCCGGAGCCCAACACGCTTATGATGTTCGCAATCGGCGCGGCCGGCGTACTGATTGGAAAGCTCCGGCGGCGCGCGTAAGAAGAGAAGATAAATTCGGATGAGCACGCGCGCTCCTGCCACGGAAAGCGGGGGGGCGCGCTTTTTACATTTTATAGCGGCCGAAATCCTCGTCGTTCAGATTTTCGAGGACCCGGCGCAGCTCTTCGTTACTTCCCGCTTCGGCGACGGCGGCGATGGTTTTGGAAGATTTGAGCACCGCCTCGGCGACGTAGATGGGACAGTCCAGGCGCAAGGCGATGGCGAGCGCGTCGCTGGGGCGCGAATCGACCGAAATGAGCTCGCCGTTCCGCTCCAGCCAGATGACGGCGTAAAACGTATCTTCGCGAAGATCGCTGACCACGACTTTTTTGACCCCGGCTTCGAGGCCGAACAACAGATTGCGGATGAGATCGTGCGTCATGGGGCGCGGCGTCGCGACCTTCTCGATTTCGAGCGCGATGGCGTTCGCCTCATAGATGCCGACCCAAATGGGCAGGATGGCGCTGCCGTTGACGTCCTTGAGCACCACGATCGGCATGTTGGTCACCGGGTCCATCAATAACCCTCGGATCTTCATTTCGACTTCCATTTGAAATCCTTCCTTTCGCCCGGGTTTAGCCTAGTGTACACTTTCTCCGGCCAGGGAATTGGGGCCGGCGCGAGTCACTTTGACCTCGATGTAGCTGCCGAGCAAGTTGTCCTCCGCATTGCGGGCGGGGCGGATAAAATTGAGCGTCTTGTTTTGCGACGTCCGGCCAATCCATTGGCCGGTGGCTTTGTTGAACCCTTCCACCAGGCACTCCTCGACGCGCCCCAGATATGTGGCATTTCGCCGCACCTGGATGGCGCGCTGACGCTCCTGCAAAACCGCCAGGCGGCGCCCCTTCTCTTCTTCCGGAATTTGATCGCCAAGCGCGAGCGCCGGCGTGTTCGGCCGCCGCGAATATTTGAAGCTGAAAATGGAATCGTATTCGACTTCCTCGATGAGCGCGAGCGTCTCCTCGAAATCGGCCTCGGTCTCGCCAGGAAAGCCGACGATGATGTCGCTGGTGATGGCAATTGGGCGGCGCGCGCTCTTGATCCATTCAATACGGCGCATATAATCGTCGCGCGTGTATAACCGTTGCATGGCTTCGAGCACGCGCGTCGATCCGGATTGTACCGGCAGATGCACGTGATTGCACAGCGAAGGGTTGGCGTCGATGGCGTCGACGATCTCGCGGACGAAATCGCGCGGATGAGAGGTCGTGAAACGTACGCGGCGTATTCCGGGAGTGCGCCCCACGTGAGCAAGCAGTGTCGCGAAATCCCAACCGGCGGGCGAAGGATCGCGGTAACTGTTCACGTTCTGGCCGAGAAGCTGGATCTCGGTATATCCAGCCGCGGCCAGCTCGCCTGCTTCGGCCATGATGGAGGCGCTGGCGCGGCTGCGCTCCGGCCCGCGTGTGAAAGGCACGACGCAATAGGCGCAGGATTTATCGCATCCTTCGATGATGGTGATGTAGGCGCGATGCGGGTTGTCGCGGCGCGTGAGCGGCGTATCGAAGGTCTCATCGGTATCGAGGCTCAAGCCGGTGACGCGGCGATTGCCCGATTCGAGCTGTACCAGCATTTCGGGAAGGCGATTGTAACTGGCGGATCCGCATACCAGGCTGACGTGCGGCGCCTTCTCGAAAATTCTTTCGCCTTCCTGCTGCGCGACGCATCCAAGCACGGCAAACGTTTTTCCCTTTCCATGTTCCTTTTTGAACTGCTGGAGCCGGGAAAAAACTTTCTGTTCGGCCTTATCGCGGATGCTGCATGTGTTGTAGAAGACCAGCTCGGCCTGCTCGGGCGTGGCGACCTGCGAATATCCGCGCGCGACCAGCGTCCCGATCACTTTTTCCGAATCGTGGGCATTCATCTGGCAGCCGAAGGTTTCGATGTAGAAGGTCTTCACCACCCTCATTGTAGCGTGCGGATGCGCGCGCGGTAGCGCAAAGCACGGCGCCCGCGGGCTGCAAGAAGGATGTTCCGCTCAGCAATTGTTGCGAGAAATTCCGCGTCAGTAATGCCAGTCGTCGCGCAGCCGCCGCAGCTCTCTCACGTCGCCCATCAGCTCCCGCCGCTCTCTCTCGCCGACCGTATCCACGCGCGCCACGCGTTCGATCTCTTCAATGGCGCGATCCAGCCGTTCCCGATCCAAACGGTGATCATCGAGATCGCGCCGCATGTCTTCGAGGTCGCGAGTCGCGCGTTGGTAGCGCTCGCGATCCTCCGGCGCGAACTGATCGTGCCTTTCGACATGGCGAAGATCGTCCATCGTTTTCGAGACGATATTCCGCGCCCGCTCAAATTCGGCCTCTCTCGGTCCCTGCGCATAGGTCAAAGGAACCAGAAGCACCCCGATGACGGCAATCCGCAAAGCGCATGTGTGCATACTTCACCCCTTCAGTGGGACTGCCTTGCCGCCGAATCGTTTCGTTACATTAACAGCCGGTGAAATTGTAGCGCGAGTGCAAAAATCCCCGATGTGTTATTGGCCCACTTGCACGTCGGCGCGCAAGTCCTGCCAGTCGGGCACCACCGTCGGCCGGGCGAGCTTTTCGATGGGGCTCGTCATTTCCTTGGACTCAAACGGACCGAGCGCGGGCGCGCGGAAGGAGAAGCGGCTCAGGGGAGGCTGGCCGGGCCTGGCATCCGCCGTGCGGAGCGTTACGTAGACCGTCATATCGGACAGCGGGGCGCTTGAATGATTCACCACCAGATAATGGATCTCGGACTTTTTGTTGAAATCGACGATGATGCGAAAGCCGGTGACTTCAATCAAATCCGCCACCGAATGCATCACCGGGACCGGCGCGCTCGCGACGGCCGCGACGGGCGCCGGCGTGGGAGCTTTCGCTTCGGAATGCTCGACGGGCTGCAGGTACAACAGCAGCGCGCCGCCGGCTAATGGAATCCCCAGCACAATCATGGCGCTGGCCAACCAGCCCGGCAGCCTTCGGCGGGAAGCTTTCGGCGGCCCGATCACCGTGACCACTCCGGCGTCCTGGAACGATTGCAGAGCTGGCGGCAGCGCGGGACCGGGCAGGGTAATGCGCGGTCCGGCGTCCTGAACCAGCACGCTGTTGCGCGGCGGCGCGGGGCGCATCCGCTCGGCCGCGGCGGCGGTGTAGTCCTGTAGCGGCGCCAGGCGCAGCCACGATCCGGAGGGAAGTTTTTCCTGCGGCAGATCCGTAATTACCGGCACGGCGTGGGCGACAGGCTGTGGTTTGGCGGGTTCCGGCGCGGTCCGGGCGCTTGTCGGTTCGACCGGCACCGTCGCTGCGGCCGCCAAAGGCGCGGGCGGAAGCGTTTTCCCTTCGGCCGGAGGCGCAAGCAGCGCAATGGCTTCTATTTTGGGAAAAAATTGAGTGATGGAAATCGCCGGCGGCGCCGCGGACGCCGCGGCAACTCCCACCGCGGCCGGTTCCGGTTCCGGTTCCGGCTCCGGCTCCTGCTGTGCCCGCCGAATGTGCTCGGCCAGCGCCAGCAGCGGATCGGGCGCCGGTTCGGGCTCGGCAGCTAAGGCGGCCAGCGGAGGCGCGGCGGGTTCCACCGGCGGCGCTTTCATTCCGGGATCGCAAGCCGGACACTCCTTCACCGCCGGCGGAATCTCGCGGCCGCATTCCGGGCATATCCAGTGGAACATGGTACTAATTTAATGGGATTTCGATTTTTTTCCGTTCGGGCACAAACCCTACCGCGAACACCCAGGCACCTTAACTAGGATAAGGATTCAATCTCAGATGAACCACAGGATCTGGCTATTCTTTGCCCGATATCGGACGGGAAACGCCCGCCGCGTTTTTCCTTCGCCAGGAGAACCAGCAATAAATCGCGACAGCGGCGCCTAAGGCGATCGAAAAATACACCAAATAATGCTCGATAGCCCCAGAAATGCTTTTCCAATTTTCACCTAAATAATAGCCAAGCGTCAGAAATGTCGTTACCCACAGCAGCCCGCCCGGCCAGGCATAGGCCGCAAACGAAACAAAGCGCAGCTTCGAGGCGCCGGCTACGATCGCCGTAAAATGCCGCAGCCCGGCGATGTAATATCCGGCGAACAGCGCCCAATGGCCGATGCGGTCAAACCATTGATGAACGCGATCCAGCCGTTCCTCGGTAATGTGGAGATATTTTCCGAAGCGGCGCACCACTCCCAGGCCGAGCGTGCGGCCGATGGTGTAGCTTAGCGTGATGCCGCACCAGCTCCCGGCCAACGCGGAAAGCCAGGCCGGCAGCGGATGCATCCGGCCTTTGAAAATCAGGTATCCGCAAAAGACCAGCAGCGTCTCATCCGGCACCGGCAGTCCCACGACGCCCAGCGTCAGCAGCAGGAAGATCATTCCGTAGCCGTACGTGGTGATCCACTGGAAGACGGACTCCATGGGGTGATGATAAAGGAGCCGGGGCCAAGAAGTCAGGAACCGGGAAGCCGGGAGGCTATTTTTCTCCGGAGGCTAGGCGCGAGGGGACCGCGAAAAACTCCAGGAATTTGCGCTTGCCGTCGCTCTGCGCGGCTGGCCGGCGGTCCATCAGATCCGTGGCGAACTCGCCGAACAGCTTGCCCAGTTCCGAACCGGGTTCCAGAAAGGTTCCGGCCGTCATGGCCCTGGTTACGCCGAAATAGTCGTTCGGAAAGGTGCGCGCGACCGGCACGCCGAGAATTTCTTCCACCTGCTCCTTGCTGAAAATGGCCCGCTTGCTGGTGCGATTCAGGACCACCGAGGCGCGGCTGTCCAGATCGAATGTCCGCAGATAGGCCAGCTTTTCGCGCGCCAGGTGCAGAGATGGAATTTCCGGCGTGCAGACCAGCAGGATGCGCTTGCAATCCTGCATAATTTCAATCGAATAGCGCTCCAGATTGCCGGAAAGGTCGAAGCACAGGACCTGGTAATTGCGCCGCAAAAACTCCATCAGGGCGCGGATCTGCGTGCCTTCGATGCGCACGCTGGGATTGACGCGGCCGGCGTGCAGCACGTCGAGCGATCCCAAGGACGTGACCAATTGCGGCCACAGATGCTCATCGATGTGGAGCGCATGCTCCACGGCATCCAGCACGGAGTATTCGTTTTGCAGCTTCAGCATGAAGCGCATCATCCCGCTGTTCAGGTCGAAATCCGCCAGCAGCGCGCGGGAGTTGGGCCGCCGCGCCAGCGCTCCGGCGACGTTCAGCGCAATGGTCGAGGTCCCGGCGCCAGCCTTTGACGGCAGAAACGCGAAAATCTGGGAAGTCGATTCAAACGTGGGAGGCTTTCGCTTCACCAGCGACTTGACGGTGCGGATTGCCTCCAGAATCGCCTGCCTCTCGAAGGGGTCCACCAGAAATTCGCGCACGCCGGCGCGCATGGTTTCACGCAGCAGCCGCGGGTCCATTTCGCAATGCACCGCGACGATCTGAATACCCTCGGCCTCCGCTTCCAGCAAGCGGACGGTTTCCCCCGCTTTTTCGAGGATTTCAAAGCTCAGGAAAACCGCTTCCGGAGCGTGCGCCCGCAGCGTCCGCACCAGGTCGATGGCGGTGGGATAGCGATCTAGCGAGCGCCCGACGGAGACTTCTCCGGTGGCTTCGAGCGCGCTTTGCAGGCGCGCCGCCATCTCCTGATTCGGGCAGATGATGATGCTTCGGAGCAAATCCGTCTCCTCTCTCAGCCTAGAAAGCTTATCGGCGGTGAACAATTCCATTCGTCCCTCAATTTAAGGCGGGATTGATCCTAGTCTTGTGGCGATTCCCCTTAGTACCCGTAAGTGACTGATCTGAAGATCTCATGCGCATGCCGCCATGACGCGCGTCTCGTCGCCTGAGGCGCGACGGTAAGATTCGGCGAAATTAGCGTGCATTCGCGCGCAGGCCGGATGGGGATGAATCTGTACAAACAACTGCCCGATCAGTTTTCCTCTCAATCCCTTGCAGCAGCGAGCCAACTGGGTGGCGGTCTCGTTGGTGCAGGCTTGGCAGCTCAGTCCGACTTCGAAACAAACCTGGGGATAATTGTTGTTCATGGCCGAAATGTCATTATGCGCTGCAGCGCATTGACGGATAAAGGGATTTGAGGGGGGTTTGCCGATTCTCCTTTGGGGGTGAGGAGGCACCCCAGTAATGCCCCCAGGATGATTTGGGCCTCCCTGGCGCGCGCCGAGCTTCGGTTCCGCAAGTCCAAGAAATGGCGGGCTGGTTCGTGGCTGAAGTCCGTGGCATGAAACCTGCATTAAACTCAGACCGCGGAGGGGGCTTGAATCGTCCTATGAAGAGATGAGGAGCCTGTTCGTCCTGTTTTTACCGATCATCGCCCTGGCGGGGAATCCGGATTTTCGTGTCGAACGGCTGCCGATTCCGGGAGGATCGGAATTAATCACCGTATTCGGCCCGATCGCCGGCGCCAAGGGTGCGGCGGAGGCGCCGCTGCTCAGCGTGCTGCGCGACGATCTGGGTGAGGCGGATCCGGAAAGTTCCCGGCTGCGTTACGTTTGGGTGTTGACCTCGATGCCGCCGGGCCTGATGCAGCGCGCCGTTGGATCCCTGCCATTTTTCTACTGGCGCGCCGATTTCGGGCGCAATCCCGATAAGCGCCCCTCGCCGGTGATCGATCTTGGCTCGCCGGCGCGTCCCGTCTGGCATTCGATTGCCGGAGCGCTGACGCAGGCGCTGGCGCTCGATCCCACCGGCGCGCTGATCCGCACGCCGACGCGCAGCTATCGAAATAATTTGGAAGATCAGCATCGCGTTCGCCTGCTGGAGGGCTTGGCGATTTTATCAGAGCTCGAAGACGACCCGGAGGTGAAAGCTCTGCTGAGCGAACCCGAGCTGACTGAAATCGAGACGCGTCTCAATCTGGGCGCGCGGATGCTCGGCGGCCTGCTTACGACGGAAAAAGTTCCGCAAGCGTATGTGAAAGAACGCACCCGCGCCGAAGAGATGCGTGGCCACAACTGGGAACTGCTGCGGCAGCGCGCCGAAGCCAACGGACTCTATTTCGAGCCGTTTGGCGTGAACGGGTCCGCCACGCACGCTTTGCTGTGGATCGCCGCCGCGGATGTAAATTCTCGCCGCAAATTCGACGGGCAGTTCCTTGCGATCTCCAATCCCTATCAGGATTCGCGCCTGCTCAACTGGAAGGGCTACCGCGAGGTGCGCGACGGCCGGGAGATGATCCCGCTGGCGCTCTACGCGCTCGAATATCCGAAGGTTCCACTGCTGCTGGCTGATCTCCGGAACACTTATTCGCCCAAGCGCCGCGAGATGATTCGCCACGCCATCACCGATACCGCCGGCGGCGTGCTGGGCATCTCCAAATTCGGCAACTGGCCGTACCTGTGCGGCTCGACCGCGTTCAATTTCGTGCGCGTGCGCCACGGCTCAACCAACGATCGCAACGCGCGGCTGAAAGCGTACGCGGAGGTGCGGGAGTGGCTGGCGCTGGACGATTCGCTTCCGCCGGGCTTGAGCCATCTGCTGCAACAGCGGTTGGAGATGATGGGCGTCAATCCAATGGAGCAGGGCGTTCTGCATCAGGCCGACATCGCGCGGCGGCAATATGCGGCGCTGGTCCGCTACGCCACGGATCCCGAGGGATTGCCGGCGCGGGTCGAACACGACCGCAATCGCGAGCTGGCCGCGTATCGCCACGGCGCTGGCGCGCGCTTCGGCTTCCGGATGGCGAGCATCGCCACGCTCGGCCTGATCGATCATCGCGAGAAAGAGACCGGCCAGGAGCTCGAGGCTCGTCTGGATCGCGAGCGCCGCCTCGCCAGCCAGACGCGTTTCCTCGAAATGGTGGCGCGCTCCGGGCCGCAGGCCGAAATCGTCTGGAACATGGAGGAAGTGCGCCGGGCCGTCGATGAGATTGTGGCGCTGGGCATTCCGCAGCGATCGGCGAGCCTGGTGGCGCGGATCATGCGCGAGACGCAGGACCAGGAAACGCGGGCGATCTGCGCACGCGCTCTCGAATCGCTGGAGGCTCCCGGGGCCGGCGGCGGGTTTCAGGAATGAGGCTTCTGCGGCGCATTCTTATCACGTTGCTGTGCTGCGCCGCCGCGCAGGCCAAAGTCGATCGCGTGGTGATCATCAAAGTCGACGGGCTGCCCGATTCTGTTTTGGAGCGCTATGTCGCCGAGCACGCCGGCGGAGCGCGCCAAGGACACAGCCGCCTGCCGTGGATGGAGCACGTTTTTCACGACAACGGCGTGTGGATGGCGAATTTCTACGCGCGCGGCCTCAGCCTTTCCTCGCCATCGTGGTCCCTGCTTGATACCGGCCGGCATCTGGAAATCCGCGGCAACGCCGAGTACGACCGCTACACTCTGCGGGTCTACGACTACATGAATTTTTTCCCGTTTTACTGGGGATACGCGCGAGATCGCCGCGCCGATATGCCGGGCGTCGAGCTGCTCGATGAAAATCACGTCCCGCTGCTGATCGACCGCTTCGATCGCAGCCAGCGCTACCAGAGTTTTCAGCTTTATCAACGCGCGGTTCGCTGGAAAACGCTCGAGAACAGTCTCGAAACAGCATTCAAAAAGAGCCCGCGGGATCTTATCGACGAATGGATCACCGGATTCGAGATCGGCGGCGCGCTGAATCACCAGACCGAGGACGAGCTGATCCGGAAGCTCGCCGATCCGAGGGTTCATTACCTCGACTATTTCACCGGCGACTACGACCACGTCGCGCATCTGACCAGGGATGGCGCCGCGCAGCGCGCCGTCATCGAGCACCTGGATGGCCTGGTGGGGCGAATCTGGGCCGCTATTGAGACCAGCCCGCTGGCTTCAACAACCCTGCTGGTGATGGTTTCCGATCATGGAATGAACACGTCCGAGGACACCTACAGCCAGGGCTACAACCTGATCGACTGGTTCAACAGCGCCGAAGGCGGCGGCCATCACGTGTTGACCAATCGCCATCCCCTGACGGAGTTCAAGATTCGCGGCCTGGACCCGTTCGTGAGCGAGGTGACCTCGCCGAGCTCGCAGTCGTTTTATCTGGCGGGGGAGGCGCGGGAATATCCCACGGCGGTGATGGATTTAGACGGCAACGAACGCGCCTCCATCAGCCTGCGTAACAATACGCTGAATATTATCCATATTTTGCTCGATCAGCTCACGCGCAAGAAGCCGGCGGGACGTCTGCGGGCGGCGGAAATTCGCGCGCTTTTTGCGACGATCGATCGCGTCCGGCCGCAATGGACGCGGAACGTTGAGGAATTGAGCCGGGAAATCGCGCAGCTTCGGGCGCGAATTGAGCAGCAGGAAGCGCTGGTGGCGGCGCAGCCGAAGAAGTTCAGTGAAGCGCAGCTCCAGGCGGGACTCGCCGAGCAGGCCAAGCGCGAGGTACAGCGCCTCGATCAGATGCGCCTTGAAGAACGCGGCTACTCCGATTACATCGCGGCGATGCAGCGGCTGCTATCGCTCGATCCGGCGGATTTCGATCCGGGAAAATTCAGCGCGCAGCAGTTGATCCCGCAGCGCTCGCTGGGGGACGCGAATTCGCCGGGGGATCTGCAACGTTACGTAGCCGGGCCTTCGGCGGAGGGGATGGTGTTGGCCGCCGATGGCTCGCTCGATATGGAGCGCAGCTTCCGGCGCATTGATTATTTATCGGCGCTGAGCGCGCTTCGCGTGCGCAACAACGTTCAGGAAGGTGTTTCGGCGCGGCCCGTGGACTTCATCGCTGTGCCGCTTGAAAACGCTGTGTGGCTCTGGCGGTCGCCGGAGCGCCAGGCGCGAATCGAGTGGCGGACGAATGCGGCGGGGGATACCGAGTTGCGCTACATCCCGATCGCGCACCTGCGCCAGGACGATTCGGGCGAGGTGCGGTACGATCGCGCCGGGTTTGGTCCCGGTTTTCCGTTTGATTATTTCGAAGATCCAAATTTCAACGCGACGCCGCAGTGGCTTGCAGACTGGCACACGGAACGAGCCTGGCTCAATACCGTGCACCGGACGAAATATTCCAACGGCATCATCGGAATTGTCGAAGCGCTACGAATTGTTCCGGCGTCGGATGCTTATCTGGAACGAAAGCGCGAGCTGCGGCGCGTGGATTTTATCGTTTTCGCCAACAATCACTGGAATTTCAACGTGCGCGGCTTCAATCCCGGCGGGAATCACGGGTCGTTTTTTCGAGTTTCCACGCATTCGGTGCTGCTTTTCGCCGGAGGCGCGGACACAGGGATTCCGCGTGGTCTGCGGGTGGAAACGCCCTACGACAGCCTTAGTTTTATGCCTACGATTCTCGGTTTAATGGGCAAAATTGACGCATCTTTACCGGGTAAGCCGATTCGCGAACTGATGGCGGGCGGCTGGCAGTGACGCCCGGAGACTTGGCATTTGCGTCGTGAGGTGTTTGAAACAAAATAATCTGGGGATGATCTAACGGGCGTGGATGTGGTTGGCGAACGCGAGTTGCTCCTGGCCGATGGCAGATCGGGCCAGGAGGAGGATCGCGCGCCGGAAGCGGATGACGACGCCCGCGAGCGGGGACGAATCGTCTCCCGCCACGTCGCGGCGCTGGCCGAGCACGAGCACCACCTGGCCGAACTCGAGAAATGGCTGAAGGGTTGTTGCGGTTAATTCCTTCCTTCCGGCGTGTTTTTTTCTAAAATTCCGGCAATATAAT
>JAJPHS010000063.1 GCA_021325175.1 Terriglobia bacterium | reverse complement strand
TGGTCCACAACCACAGCCAGATTGCGGCCCACTCCGTTGATCGCCGTCACCAGCCGCTGCGCCGGAGCGTTGATCAACCACAGAAGCTTGGCGTAAATCTCTTCTTTGGACGGCAGGTTCGCCAGCTCGTTGATCGCGCCCACGTCGACCACGCGGCCCTGCACCATTCCCGCGCGAAACGTAAAGCTCGGGTTCGCCTTGGCGTAAGCGGTCAAAGCCTTGGCCAGCGCAACCGGATCGCCGGAGGTATAAGCGAGCGAGCACATGCCTTTCAGCTCTTTTAAAAGATCCGCCGCCGCCGTGCCCTCGGCCGCCTTCTCGGCGATGCGGTTCTTGATGACCTTGTAATTTCCGCCCGCGCCGCGAACCGCCTTGCGCAGTTCGAAATCCTGGCTGACCGTCAGCTTCTCGTAGCCGGTGAGAAAAACGTTGCCGGATTTTTCCAGCTCCTTGCGCAACGCCTCCATGTCTTTTTGTTTGTCGGACTTCTTTTTCATTGGGAGTTTTCCTTATCGCGCCGACCTTCGCCGCGCCCTATACCGCCTTTTGATTGTAGGGCGTCACATCCAGCGGAACGCCGGGACCCATGGTCGAGCAGATGGTCACGCTGCGGACGTACTTGCCCTTGGCCGCCGCCGGTTTCGCTTTTACCACCGCATTCAGCAGCGTATTGGCGTTTTCGGTGAGTTTTTCGCTCGAAAAACTGGTTTTTCCGACCGGAACGTGAATCACGCCGGTTTTATCCACGCGAAATTCCACCTTACCGGCCTTCACTTCCTTCACCGCCTGCGCGATATCCACGGTTACCGTGCCGGTCTTCGGATTGGGCATCAACCCGCGCGGGCCGAGCACCTTACCGAGCCGGCCGACCGACCGCATCATGTCCGGCGTGGCGATGACGGCGTCGAAATCGGTCCAGTTTTCCGTCTGAATCTTCTGCACCATATCCTCGCCGCCGACGAAGTCCGCGCCGGCTTCAACCGCCTCGCGTTGTTTATCACCCGAAGCGATCACCAGCACTTTCTTCGATTTTCCGAGTCCATTGGGCAGCACCACGGTGCCCCGGACCATCTGGTCGGCGTGTTTGGGATCGACCCCCAGCCGCATATGCAGCTCGACGGTTTCGTCGAATTTGGCGAATTTCACCTTCTGGACAAGCGGAACGGCCTGTTCGATCGTGTAGGGTTTCCGCTCGATTTGCGCGGCGGCGGCGGCGTATTTCTTCCCTGGAGTGCGGCTCATATTTTAACTGGTCCAAACGGCGCGGCGGAAATCCAGCTACGCCTCCCAAGAGATTAACTGCAAAAATACAGGCTAACAAATCGAGCTCTGGCGCGCAAGGCTGCTTTTGACGTCAGCTCCGTTTCCGGCGTCGCGACGTGATTAACGCCGTGTTCATTCCGATGGTGTTCAATCCGCCGAAAAAGCGCGCGTGCTCGATTTTCATGCAGCGATCCATCACCACTTCAAGTCCGGCCTGGCGGGCGCGCTCGGCCGCTTCTTCGTGGATCACGCCGAGCTGCATCCAGACCACCTTGGCGCCGGCCGCGATCGCCTCCTCGACAATCGCCGGCACGGCAGACGGCTCGCGAAAAATATCCACCACTTCCACGCCGCCGGGAATCGAGCCAATTGAGGGATAGCTCTTGCGCCCGAGGATCTCTGTTTCCCGCGGATTCACCGGAATCACCTCGTAGCCTTCCGAAAGCAGATAAATCGCCGCGAAATGGCTGGGCCGGAACGGATTCGACGAGAGCCCGACCATGGCGATGCGCCGGTACGTTTCGAGAATGCGCAAACGGTCCGCCGCGGTGGTGGCGAAACGGCTGAGGTTCACGGCGGAGTTTCCGCCGACCCCGCCCGAAAAAGACAGCGAGCAGCTTACGCGCTCTGTTTCAGCGCCTGATCCAGATCCCATAAAATGTCCTCGATCTCCTCAATTCCCACCGACAGCCGGATCAGATCGTCGGTAATGCCGGCGGCCAGTTTTTCTTCCGTGCTCAACTGCTGGTGCGTGGTCGAAGCCGGATGAATCACCAGGCTTTTGGCGTCGCCGACGTTGGCCAGATGCGAGAAGACCTGAAGCGATTCGATGAATTTCTTTCCGGCTTCGAGCCCGCCGCGAATTCCGAAAGCCAGCATCCCGCCGCAGCCGCGCGGCAGATATTGCCGGGCGAGGGAATGATAGGCGCTCGATTTGAGCCCGGGATAGTTCACCCAGGCGACGCGATCGTGCGATTCCAGAAATTCGGCGACCCGCAAGGCGTTGGCTGAATGCGCCTCCATGCGCAGCTTCAGGGTTTCCAGTCCTTGCAGAAACAGAAAAGCGTTGAACGGGCTGAGCGCCGGGCCGAAATCGCGCAAGCCTTCGACGCGAGCCTTCATGATATACGCCATGTCGCCGAAGGTTTCATAGAAGCGTATGCCGTGGTAACCCTTGCTTGGCTCCAGAAGCTGCGGGAAGCGGCCCTGATCCCAGGGAAAACGGCCGCTGTCGATGATCACGCCGCCAATCGAGGTGCCATGGCCGCCAATGAATTTCGTGGCGGAGTGGACCACGATATCGGCGCCGTGCTCGATCGGACGGCACAGATAGGGCGAGGCGAAGGTGTTGTCAATGACCAGCGGAAGATTATTCTCGTGCGCCACTCGCGCCACCGCGGCGATATCGAACACGTTAATTCGCGGGTTGCCGATGGTTTCGCCGTAGATCGCGCGGGTGCGCGGGGTGATCGCGCGGCGAAAATTATCAGCGTCTTCAGGATCGACAAACGTGGTTTGAATACCGAGGCGGCGGAAGCTCACGTCGAACTGCGTGTACGTGCCGCCATAGAGCGTCTTGGCCGCGACGATCTCATCGCCCGCTTCGAGAAGGCTCATCAGGGCGATAAACTGCGCGGCCTGCCCGCTTGCCACCGCCAGCGCGCCGACGCCGTTTTCAAGCGCGGCCATGCGCTCTTCGAACACGGCCGTGGTCGGGTTCATGATGCGCGTATAAATGTTGCCGAATCGCTGAAGATTAAAGAGCGCGGCGGCGTGCGAGGTGTCCTCGAAAACATAAGAGGTCGTCTGATAGATGGGCACCGCGCGGGAGCCGGTATCGGAATCCGGACGCTGTCCGGAGTGCAGCGCGCGCGTGGCGAATCCAAAGCTTCGATCGGGAATCGGGGCAGCCATCTTTCCAAACTACACGAGCGAGTAGTATTCGCGATAGTCGATGGGCACGTCCACCAGGAAAGGCGCCCGGCGGGCCAGCGCGGCTTCGACCGCGTCGCGCGCCTCGTCGATCGAGGCCGCGCGCTTCCCTCCGATTCCGAACGCGTTGGCGGCCGCGGCGAAATCCGGCGGGCAGAAATCGACGCCGTAGGGCTCGATTCCCTTGCGATGCTCGCTTACGCGGATCAGGCTGAGGCTGCGATCCGAAAAGACCACGATGACCACCGGCAGATTCAGTTGCCGGATCAGCGTGAGATCGTGCAGCATCATGAGCATCCCGCCGTCGCCAACCACGGCCATCACGGCGCGATCCGGATAGGCGAGCTGGGCGGCGATGGCCGCGGGAACGCCGAAGCCCATGCCGGATAAACCATTCGACATAAAAAATGTTCCGGGCTCGCGAACTCGCCAGAACTGTCCCATCGCCAGCTTGTGCGAGCCGACGTCGCAGGTCACGATGCCGCCGGACGGGAACACGCGCCGCAACTCTTCGATGGCCCGCAGCGGCGAATGACCGGCCGCCGGCGTCCGGCAAATGGCGTCGCGGCGCTTTCGCAGCAGATCGGAAGGCCAGGGTTTCGCGGTATCGGGCAGTTGCGAGAGCAGAGCCACAATGTCGCCGATCGCCTCCAACGGCGCGTAATCGCCCTCCTTCATCGAAACGGAATCGATCGACACGATGGGAGCCTTCGCGAACCAGGTCTTATCGCATTCGACCGGATCGAAGCCGATCGCGAGCACCAGGCCGGCCTGTTCAATCGTTTCGACAACGTCGCGATCCATGGCCATCCCGCTGGCGACTCCGGCGAACAAAGGATGCTCCTCATCGACAATTCCCTTCGCCTTCGGCGTGACGAGGAACGGCGATTGCAGCCGGTCGATCAGAGCGCGGACCGGCGGAGCCATGGCGGGCGTGACGCCGAGCCCGATCAGGACGAGCACGCGTTCGGCGGAGGCTATGCGCGCGGCGATCGCGCTCGCATCGTTGTGGCGCGCGCGTTCCGGCTCGGCCGATGGATCGCCGTGCGCGCATTCCTGAAGGGCGACATCGCTCGGCAGCAGGAGGTGCACGGGGCCGGGTCTCGGCTCGGCCGCAAGGTTCATCGCTTGCGCGAGCAAACCGGGGGTGTCGTTTCCGGCGATCGAATACGACGCCTTGGTGACCGGCGCGAACAACGCATTCAGCGCGAGCCGCTGATGCGTCATCGTGGAGATGGATTTTTCCGGGATCTGCGCGGTGATCGCCAGCATCGGCGCGCGATCGAGAAATGCATTGGCCACGCCGGTGATCAGATTCGTGGCGCCCGGCCCGAGCGTGGAGACGGCGACGCCGGGCACGCCGGTGATCTCTCCGAGCACCTGCGCCATCCACGCCGCGCTCGCTTCGTGTCCGGTCAGCAGAAAGCGCAGCCCCTGGCGGCGGCAGGTGTCCATCAGGGCGACGATTTCGCCGCCGGGCAATCCGAAGATATATTCGACGCCGCGCGAGGCCAGCGTCCGCGCGATCACTTCCGCGTGGGTGGGCACTTTTCAATTTTATTTACAATCGAAGTATGTCAAACGCAACCGCCGGCGGACGTCATTTTCTGCAACTTCCCGGGCCGACGAATGTGCCGGAGCGGATTCTCCGCGCCACTTCGCGGCCGACCATCGACCATCGCGGGCCCGAGTTCGCCCGGCTCACGCATGAGCTTCTCGAAGAGCTGAAGCCGATCTTCAGGACGAAGGGGCGCATCGTCATTTATCCATCCTCGGGCAGCGGCGCCTGGGAAGCGGCTATGGTGAACACGCTTTCACCCGGAGATAAGGTCCTGATGTTTGAGACGGGGCACTTCGCCGCGCAATGGAAGGACGTGGCGGAGCGGCTCGGCCTGGAGGTCGATTTCGTGCCGGGCGACTGGCGTCATCCGGTGGATCCCGCCTTCGTCGAAGCGGCGCTGAAGGAGGATCGCAATCATCAGATCAAGATGGTCGGGGTGGTGCACAACGAAACGTCGTCGTCGGTGGTGAATGATTTGGCCGCGATCCGCAAGGCGATGGATCGCGCCAGGCATCCGGCGCTGCTGATGGCGGATACGATTTCGTCACTGGGCTCGCTCGACTACCGGCAGGATGAATGGGGCGTCGACGTGACCATCGGCGGGTCGCAAAAGGGATTGATGCTACCGCCAGGTTTGAGCTTCAACGGGATCAGCGATAAGGCGTTGGCCGCGTCCAGGACCGCGAGGCTGCCGAGATCGTATTGGGATTGGGAAGCGATGCTCGGCCAGAATAAGAGCGGATTTTTCCCCTACACTCCGGCGACGAATCTTTTGTTCGGGCTGAAGGAGTCGCTGGCGATGCTGCGCGAGTTTGGATTGGAGAATGTGATCGCGCGGCACAATCGCCACGGCGAAGCGACGCGGCGCGCGGTTCGCGCCTGGGGGTTGGAGCTGGTGTGCCAGGATCCGAAAGCGTATAGCAGCTCGGTGACGGCGGTGATGATGCCTTCCGGGCACAATGCCGATGAATTTCGCAAAGTGGTGCTGGAGCAGTTCAATATGTCGCTCGGCAGCGGGTTGGGAAAGCTGGGGGGCAAGGTGTTTCGCATCGGGCATCTGGGCGACTTCAACGATCTGATGCTCGCCGGCACGCTCTGCGGGATCGAGATGGGATTGGCGCTGGCCGGCGCGCCGCACAAAAAAGGCGGAGTCGCGGCGGCGATGGAGTATCTGACCGACGCGGCGGCGGTGGCGCATCCGCGAGTGACGACGGCGTAATCGCGGGCAACCCAGGTCCGAAACAACCGGCCGAATCGGTGATAGATTGTTAGGACCTGGAGGTGTCCACCATGCGGCGACTCGCAACCTGTCTTGCGGCGCTTTCCCTGCTTTCGGCGCCGCTGCCGGCGCAGATAAAAGCCACGGCGCAGAACGTCCCCGAAATTCCCTACGATTCGGTCCCCAATTTCATCAAAATGCCGCCCGGATTGTATCTGGGCGAGGCGATGGGCGTGGCGACCAATTCCAGGGGACATTTTTTCGTCTATACGCGCAGCGCCAACACCCGGCTTTTTGAATACGATCAAAGCGGCAAATTCGTGCGCGAGATCGGGGAGGGAAATTACGGATTCGAGTTCGCGCACTCGGTTCGCGTCGATCCGGAGGAGAACATCTGGGTGGTGGATGAAGGCACGAACCTGGTGATCAAGTTCAATCCCCAGGGGCGGATCGTGATGGTGATGGGCCACCGGCCGGATCAGGTCAACGGCGCGGTGGCGACCACGAACGCTCCGCCCGCGCCCGCGCAAAAATATATTTTCGGCCGCCCGACCGATGTCGCCTGGGATCCGCAAGGCAATATTTTCGTCTCCGACGGATACGTGAATAATCGCGTGGTGAAATACGACCGGAACGGGCGCTTTCTGAAACAGGTCGGCAGCGAGAAGCGCGGCAGCGGTCCGGATCAGCTCAGCCTGCCGCACGGCATCGCGGTCGATCTCAAGGGAAATGTGTATGTGGCGGACCGGTCCAACAATCGCGTGGCGGTGTTCGACAATGATCTGAATCCGAAGGCGCAGTACACCAACGTCGGCACGTCCTGGACGGTGTGCGTTTCGCCGGGGCCGCATCAATATTTGTTTTCCTCCAACTCGAATCCCAACGGAAACCCGCCGGGATCGTGGGAAAACACGGGCGAGATTTACAAGATGGAGTTGGACGGGACGGTGCTCGGAAGATTCGGCCACGCGAGCAAGCAGTTCGGCGGATTCCAGGTGGTCCACAACATGGATTGCCGCAATCCGAATGAAATTTTCGTTGCCGAGATCGAATCCTGGCGGGTGCAGAAGCTTTTATTGAAGCCGCCGGCGGCTTCGGCGAGCGCGCGATGAGGACCAACACGATGAACAGGATTTTCGCGGGTTTATTGCTGAGCTTCGGCCTTGCCGCCCAGCCGGAAATCAACTTCGACGCCAACGCCGATTTTTTGAAGCTGCCGCCGAATTTATATCTCGGCGAGGTCGCGGGCGTCGCGGCGGATTCGCACGGAAATATTTTCGTCTACACGCGCACCGGCCATCCGACGATCACCATCGGCACCGCCCGCCCGTTCGCGCACGGCGGCTCGCGCCTGTTTGAGTTCGATCGCGGCGGAAAATTCGTGCGCGAGATCGGCCAGGATTCCTACGGTTTCCTGGTCGCGCAGCAGGTTCGCGTCGATTCCAAGGATAACGTCTGGGTGGTGGACCAAATGTCGAACATGGTCATCAAATTCGATCCGAACCGGCAGGTTCAGTTGCTGCTCGGGCGAAAGGATGAATCCGAGCAGGTTCCGGCCCGCCCGTTGAATGCGGCGCCCGGCGGGCGCGGTCGCGGCGGACCTCCGGGAGCCGGCGCGCAGAGCGACCTGTTCCGCCGTCCGGCCGATGTCGCCTGGGATTCGGCCGGAAATATTTATGTCGCCGACGGCCTGGGCAACTCGCGCATCGCGAAATTCGATCCGAACGGGAAGTTCATCAAATCGTGGGGACAGACCGGATCGGGCCAGGGCCAGTTCAATCAGGCGCGGAGTATCGTGATTGACGCGCAGGATAACGTTTACGTCGCCGACGCGGGGAATAAACGCATTCAGGTTTTCGATCGCGACGGCGGGTACAAGACCGAGTTCACGGGCATCGGCGCTCCATCGGCGTTGTGCATCTCGCCGGGCGCGCATCAGGTAATTTACAGCTCCAATTCGAATCCGCCCGACGATATCGATTCGGCCGGCGAGATTTACAAATTGGATCTGACCGGCAAGGTGATCGGAAAATTCGGGCGGGCGGGCAAATCGGCGAAGGAGTTCGGAACGGTGAACGCGATCAGTTGCCGAAGCGAGAATGAGCTGCTGGTGGGCGAGATCGGCAACTGGCGGGTGCAGCGCGTAACGCTTCATTGAGGGCATCTCCGGCACATTTCGAACACGCTATCCTTTGAAACATGGAGCTTCGCCATTCGGTTTGCGCTCTCGATTGTCCGGATTGCTGCTCGCTTCTGGTGAACGTGGAAAACGGGCGCGCGACGCGGCTTCGCGGCAATCCCGATCATCCGGTGACGCGCGGCTTTCTCTGCGGAAAGGTCGCGCAATATCTGGAACGCGAGTATTCGCCGCAGCGCCTGCTCTATCCGCTGCGCCGCGCCGGCAAAAAAGGCGAAGGCCGGTTCGAGCGAATTTCCTGGGACGACGCGCTCGATGCGATCGCGGAAAAACTCACGAAAATCGCGCGCGAATTCGGCTCGGAAGCGATTCTTCCGTATAGCTACGCCGGCACCATGGGGATGCTCAACGGCTCCGGCATGGACCGCAGATTTTTTCACCGGCTCGGCGCGACGCGCCTGGACCGGACTATCTGCTCATCGGCTGGCGGCGCGGCTCTCACCGCCACGCAGGGCGTCCGCTACGGGACCGAGCCGGAGCAGTTCCGCTTTTCGAAATTCATTCTCGCGTGGGCCGGAAATATTCACGGGACCAATGTGCATCTGTGGCCGTTCATCGTCGAGGCGCGGCGCAACGGCGCGAAATTCTGGGTGATCGATCCGATTCGCACGCGCACCGCGGCGGTGGCCGATAAACATCTGCGCATCAATCCGGGGTCGGATCTGGCTCTGGCGCTCGGCCTGGCGCACATCATCATCGGCGAAAATCTTCACGACGCCGAGTACATCGCCCGATACACCAACGGCTTCGACGCGCTGAAGGAACTGGCGCGCAAGTACGATCCGGAGCGTGTTTCCTCGCTGACCGGAATCGCCAAGGAGGACATCGTCGAGCTGGCGCGCACCTACGCGCTCAGCCGGCCCGCGGCCATCCGGCTCAACTACGGGGTCCAGCGGAGCGAGCGCGGCGGAGCGGCCGTGCGCGCGATCTCCATGCTGCCCGCCCTCACCGGGTCCTGGCGCGAGCGCGGCGGGGGATTGCAGCTTTCCACGTCCCAGGCGTTTCACTTCGATAAGGCATCGCTGGAAATGCCGGAGCTGCAAATGAAATCGCTCGGGTGCGAGGCTCGCCTGATCAATATGGCCGAGCTCGGCAAAGCCTTGACCGAAGTCGACGCGCCTCCGGTGAAGGCCATCGTGGTTTACAACTCCAATCCCGCCGCGATCGCTCCCAATCAGAACCTGGTGCGGCGCGGATTGCTGCGCGAGGATCTGTTCACGGTGGTGCTCGAACAGTTCCAGAACGACACCGCCGATTACGCCGACATCCTTCTTCCGGCCACCACGTTCCTGGAGCACACGGATCTGTACTTCGCCTACGGCCATTATTATCTTCAGCTCGCGCGTCCGGCTCTTCCGGCTCCCGGTGAAGCGCGATCGAACGTGGAGGTATTCCGCGCGCTCGCCAAGCGCATGCATTTCGACGATCCGTGCTTTGACGCCACCGATGACGATATGATCCGCGGCCTCCTCGGGTCGGGTCATCCTTTCTTGCGCGGAATCACGCTGGAGCGCCTGGATCGCGAGCATTTCGTGCGCCTGAATATGCCCGATCCGTTTCTGCCGTTCGCCGAAGGCGGATTCGCCACGCCTTCCGGCAAACTCGAATTCGGCGCGGACACGCTCGACTATGCGCCGCCGGTGGAGTCACGGCACGGCAGCGCCGCGCTCACAAAACGTTATCCTCTCGAAATGATTTCCTCGAAAAACGACGATAGCATGAACTCCACTTTCGGCCATCGCGATGCCGTCGATTGCGCCACCTCCATTTTGCACATTCATCGCGATGATGCCGCGCCGCGCGGGATCGAAAATGGCGACCGCGTTCGCGCCTTCAATGATCGCGGCAGTCTGGTGCTCACCGCGGAAGTGGACGGCGTGGTCCCGCCCGGAGTGGTGCGCGTCCCCTCGGTCCGCTGGGCCAAGCGCGCCCCAGATGCGCGCAACGCCAACGCCCTCACGTCGGACCGGCTGACCGATATCGGCGGCGGCCCGACCTTTTATAGCTGCCTGGTTGAGGTGGAGCGATGCGGCGACTGACCTTGGCCGCGGTCCTGATGGCGGCAATCGCCGCGCCCGCCTGCCGCTACTCGCGCGCATCGCGGGAGCGGGCTTCGATCAATGACAGCGAGCCGGTCAGCATTGTGAACGTCGCCGATCCGCGCGCCGATTTTCAGCTCACCAAAGGATTCTGGACCGTGGAAAGCGGCGCCTGGCGCTGGACCATGAAAAATTTCACGGTCGCGCTGAAGCCGCCCGCCGGATCGGCCGAAAAAGGCGCGGCCCTGGAGCTCAAATTCACGATTCCGGAGGTGATGTTCAATCGCGTGGGCCCCATGACCGTCGATGCGCACATTAACGGCCAGGACCTCGGCTCCGAAACATATCCAAGCGCGGGCTCTTTTACTTACCGCCGCGACGTTCCAGCCGCCGTTCTGGGAACGCCTGTGGTCGCGGTCGACTTTTCGGTGGACAAGGGCCTGCCGCCGGGCCAGCAGGATACGCGCGAGTTGTCGCTGATCGTCACCTCGATCGGCTTGCTGCCCAAATGAAACGGGCGGCGCTGTTTGCCGCCGCGCCGGCTCTGTGTCTTCTGCTGTTCCGGCGACTCCTGTTCAGTTGGTTTTTGGGCGACGATTTCGCCTGGCTCGGAAAACCGCTGGAAATCGAGGGCTGGCGCGATCTGCCGCGCGCCATCTTCGCGCCGGAAGCGCAGGGCACCGTGCGCGTGCTCAGCGAACGCCTGTTTTTCCTGATCTTCACCCCGCTATTCGGCCTGAACGCGCCGCCCTACCGGGTGATCGAGTTCGCGACGTTTTTTTCCTGCCTGACGCTGGCGAACCTGATCCTGGCCAAGCTCACCGGATCGCGCGCCGCGGGCCTGATCGGCGCGATCCTGTGGGCCTCCAGCGTGAACCTCGCGTATTCGCTCGCCCGCGTGAGCGCTTATAACCAGCTTTTGTACTCGCTTTGCATTTTGCTGGCGTTTTATGCGCGTCTTCGATGGCTCGAATCGGGCGAACGGAAGTGGCGGATCACGGAATGGACCGCCTACCTGGCCGGTTTCGGCGCCCTCGAAATCGTCATGGTGTATCCGCTGATTGCGGCGCTGCACGCATTGCTATTCGCGCGAAAAAAGCTTAAATCGACGCTTCCGCTGTTCCTGCCGGCTGCGATTTTCGCCGTGATCGATTATTTTTTTATTCCGAAAACCGCTGGCGAATACTACGCGATTTCGGTCGACCAGCGGCTTTTCAAAACATTTCTGCGATATTTGTCGTGGTCGCTCGGACCGGCGGATCTGGGACGCTGGCTGCGGCACGGGCGCTGGCCGGCGATCCTTGGTTTGTCGCTCATCGCTATTGCGCTTTTTGTTTTTTCGCTGAATCGTTTGCGCCGCCGCGATTTTCTGCCGCTGTTTTTTCTCGGATGGTTCCTGATCCTGATCGCGCCGGTTTTGCCGTTGCCCAAGCACGTCTTTGATTACTACGTGACGCTTCCCGAGCTCGGATTGGCGTGGCTCGGCGGTTGGGCGGCCGCGGCGGGAATCCGCGCAAGCCCGGCGCTTCGCGGCATCACGATTTTTCTTGCCGCGGCCTGGCTTGCCGGATCGGCGCTGGCAATCGAGGGGTCGACCCGGTGGTTTCGCGATCATTCCAGCGATGTTCGAGCGCTGGTTTTGGGCCTGCGCGACGCGGCGCGGAAATCGCCGGGCAGCACTTACTTTCTGGTGGACGTCGATCAGACGCTTTTTCAATTGGGCGTCGAAGACAACCCGTTCCGCTTATTCGGATTGAAGCAGGTTTATCTTTTCCCTGGCGAGGAAACCAAAATTCACGCGCGTCCGGAACTGGGCGGAGCCGCGCGCTGGGCATCCTCGCCGCAATCGGCGCTGCACGCGATCCAGCAAAGCCGCGGCCGCGTATTCCGCGTTTCAAACGGCCAGCTTCGCGATATGACGATCGCCTACGAAGCGATGCTTTTCGCCGACCCGCGCGCCACGCGAATCGATTTCATCGACGCCGGCGACCCCAGCTACGCGGATCAGCTTGGACCAACCTGGTACCGCGCCGAAGGGGGAATGCGCTGGATGCCGGGATCGGCGGCGGTACGTCTGTCCGGTCCTACCGCGCCCGGCGAAAGATTATACGTGACCGGGTACGTGCCGCCGGCGATTGTCGCGGATGGTCCGGTGACGCTGGCGTTTTCAGCCGCTGGCGAAAAAATCGGCGAAGGAAAAATTTCGCGTGACGGCCCCTTCGCCTTCGATTTCCCGCTGCCCTCCTCCGCCGTCGGGAGAAAAGAACTTGAGATCGCCATCCAAACCAGCCGGGTAGTCCGCCCCGCCGCCGACCCGAGAGATTTCGGCGCCGTATTCGGGACGTTCGCAATCCGCTAGTTTAGCCAACGCCGCGAGATGCTTCATCCAGAATTTCCACGACGTGCGAGACGCGCTGGCCGCGGCCCCAGCGCTCCACGCCGGCGCGGAGCTGCAACATGCAGCCGGGGTTCGCGGTGACGATTCGCTCGGCTCCGGTTGCGTTCACGTCTTCCATCTTTTTTCGAAGCAGCGCTAGCGACATCTCCGTGTGCGTGACGTTGTAAATTCCCGCGCTGCCGCAGCAGGCATCGGACATGCGCATTTCCTTGATCGTCAATCCGGGGATTCGCGCCAGCAGCCGCCGCGGCGCGGAACGCACTTTTTGCCCGTGCGCCAAATGGCAGGAATCCTGATACGTCACCGTCGCGCGAATTTCGCCCAGCCCCGCCGGCGCTTCGATCGACGCGAGAAACTCCGTCACGTCCCTCACCAGATTCGCGAATTTTTCCGCGCGCGCGTCCTGCTCAAGCAGTTCGTTATATTCCTTGAGCGTCGATCCGCAGCCGCCGGCATTGGTGAGGATCGCGTCGAAACCGCGATCGAGGCAGGCGTCGATGTTCCGCCGCGCGAGCTTGCGCGCCGCCTCGCGCAGGCCGGCGTGGACGTGCAGCGCGCCGCAGCAGGTCTGCCCGGCGGGAACGGTCACCTCGCAACCGTTCGCTTGCAGCACGCGGACCGTAGCTTCGTTCAACCGGGCAAAGCAAACGTTGGCGATGCATCCCGATAAAAACGCGACGCGAAAGTTTTGTTTTCCGCGCGCCGGAAACACGCGGCCGATGTTGGCGTCGAAAAACGGCGATTCGACGCGCGGGGCAAGCGCGGCGAGCTGGCCCAGTCTGCCCGGCAATTTGATTCGCGCGGCCTGCCACAACCGCAGCGCCGCCGCGGAAAATCGCAGCGCGCGGCGGCTCGGCAGCAGCCTCTCGAAGACCATCGCGCGCAACAGGCGCTTGGAGAACGGCGCCTCGGTTCGCTCCACGATCTCCGCCCGAGCTGCTTCGATCAGGCGTCCGTACTTCACTCCCGAGGGGCACGCTGTTTCGCAGGCGCGGCAGGCCAGGCACAAATCGATGTGCTCGCGATAAGCATCGGTGATCGGCGCGCCCGCTTTCACCTGCGTCATCTGATAAATGCGCCCGCGCGGCGAATCCATTTCGACGTGCAATTCCCGATAGGTCGGGCACGCTTGCAGGCACAGGCCGCAGTGCACGCAGCGGTCGAGATCGGCTTGCTTGGGAGCGCTAGATGCGGCCATAAAGCCGTCCTCGATTCAGCAGCCGCCGCCGGTCGAACATCTCTTTGATTCGCTCCATGGTCGCGAAATCGCCATTCCAGGCGGGCGCCGGCGGATTTTCGGAGTAGTGGGCGTAAATCACTCCCGAGCCCGCGCGCGCGATCGCCGGAACGCGCAACTGCTCCATCGCCGTGGCCATCTCCGTCAGCTTCATCATCCTTGGGACCACCGCGCCGCCTGGATTCGCTTGGAGAAAGCGCGGCGTAAATTCAAGAACTTCGCGCCAGGCCGTTTCGTCCACCACGCGCGCGCCCGGCAGCTCGCGTTCGAACCGGTCGAGCACGGCGGTGTTTCCCGCCGCTTCGATCAGCAGGCGAAACCCGTCCGGCCAATTCACGATATCGATCGCGGCCGGCTGCAAAACGCCGCGCAGGATGCGGTCGCGTTCGGCAAAGGCGGGCGCCGCCGTGTCGAAATTCATCTCAAAGGACCGCCGCCCGGTGATCGGAAAAAGTTTAAAATTCACGGTCGCGATCGCCGCCAGAGTCCCGAACGATCCGATCATCAGCTTCGCCATGTCCAGGCCGGCGACGTTCTTCACGACCATCCCGCCCGAACGGATCAGCTTCCCGTCGAGCGTCGCGAACGTCATGCCGATGATCATGTCGCGCGCGGTGCCATACAATCTTCGCCGCGGGCCGCTCAAATTCGCCGCAATGACGCCGCCGACGGTCGAATCTTCCCAACCCGGATCGAGCGGGATCATCTGGCGATTCGCCGCCAATATTCGCTCCAGCTCCGCGAACCTCATGCCCGCCTCGACGCTGATGGTCAGGTCGCGCGGCTCATACTGGATCAGCCGGCGCATCGCGCAGGTCGATACGGTTTCATCGGCCGGGGCCGCGGGACCGCCCAAACCATTCTTGGAAAACGCGCCGCCGAGCAGCATCGTGCGATTGCTCGCGGCAAAATCGCGCAGCGCTTCCGCAAGTTGTTCCGGAGTTTGCGGGCAGGTCACGATCTCTTATTATGAACCCGCCAGTCAGGCCGGAGCGTCTTCGGCCCTTTCGGCGGCACCCTGGCGCGATCGCGCGCCCAGTTCGTTCAGCAATCTCTCCACCGAGTCGGAAATTTCACCGAGCGCCGCGTCGAAAGCAGCCTGATTGGCGCGCGACGGCTTGCGATACCCGCTGACTTTCCGGACGAATTGCAGCGCCGCGGCGGAGATCTCTTCCCGCGTGGCGAGCTCGCCGGGCCGGCGAAGAACCTTAATGCTGCGGCACATAAGAATATTCTATGCGCGCATGGCATGATGAAAACAGCGTGGCCCTCGACGACTTCGAGCTGTTGGAATTGCGTCGTGATGACGGGGTGCGAACCTTTCATGCCCGCCATATCGCCACGGCTCGCCCCGTTCAGGTTCATTTGCTGGATCGCGTAAGCCTTCCGGAAACCCTGGCTTTGCTATCGCGAATTTCCTCTCTGCCGGAGCAGGAGCGGCGGCGCGTGATCGATCGCGGGGTTTCCAAAGGCCGGCCGTACATCGTCACCGACCGCCTCGCCGGATTCGCCAGTTTTCGTGAGTGGCTGGAATCGAAGACTCCCGCGGCCTCGCTCGATCAGCAGTTTCATGATCTGTTCGAACCGGAAGTACTGGAACCGGAAAGCGAAGCCCCGCGCGACCCGAACAAGAGCATTCCCTTGGGCGCCATGGCCTTGGGCGTCATGGTCGCGTTGTTGTTTCTGAGCCTGGTGATCGCGGTGTTCGCGTTTCGTCCACGCTGACGCCCGGCGCGCAACCGTTTAAATCGAAAACTTCCTCCTTCGCAAAGGGTTAACGTATTGGACTATGCTGGAGAGAGTAGTTGAACCGCAGCACTAGAGGACCGGTAACGGGGAGTTTTGGAACTTCGCCCATGCGATTCGCGGTTGACGCACACGCCATCGGCTGTCATCTCACTGGCAATGAAGTTTATATTCGCAATCTTCTGAATCAGTTCGCCCGTCTGGATGCGGAGAGCGAAATTCTTGCCTATATCGCCAAGGCAGGCGCGGAACGGGATTTGCCGCGCCGCATCCAGCGGCGATGGGTTTCGGCTAACCCGTTCCGCCGTCTCGGCTTCGACCTGCCGCTTAAACTGCGTGCCGACCGGCCGGATCTTTTGCACGTCCAGTACACCGGCCCCATCGCCGCCAACGTTCCGATCGTGGTCAGCGTCCACGATGTCAGCTACCTGGAACATCCGCAGTATTTTACGCGGCTCCGCGCGGCGCAGCTTCGCATCACCGTCCGCCGGACCGTCGAAAAGGCCGCTGCGGTTCTGACGCCCAGCGAATTTTCGCGCGACGCGATTCTCGCTCACTACGCCGTCGATTCCCGAAAAATCGTGGTGGTGCCCAACGCCGTCTCGCCGGTTTTTCGCCCGATCGACCGCCAGGTGGCGGCGGCCGCCGTCGAGCGTAAATTCGGGATTCGCGGTCCCCTGGTCCTGACCGTGGGCGATCTTCAACCGCGCAAGAACCACCTAGGTTTGCTGCGCGCCTTTCAAAGCGTAATGCGGTCCATGCCGCAGCTTCCGCACCGGCTGGTCTTCATCGGCAAGGAAACCTGGTATTCGAAAGAGCTGCATCGCGCAGTCGCCTCCAGCGAGGTTCGCGACCGCGTCGATTTCACCGGCTTCATCGAAGATTCGGATCTGGTGAATTTCTACAACGCCTGCGATTTGTTCGTTTTCCCCTCTTTTTACGAAGGTTTCGGTCTGCCGATTCTGGAGGCGATGGCTTGCGGCCGCGCCGTGGCGTGTTCTAGAATCACGGCCATGCCAGAAGTCGCCGACGGCGCGGGTATTCTGTTTGATCCGTGCTCGACCCAGGAAATGGCGGGCGCCATCGCCGATCTGTTGCGCGATTCAGAACTGCGCGCGCGCATGGAGCGGCTGGGAATGCAGCGCGCTTCCCAGTTCAGTTGGGAGCAGGCGGCGCGTCGAACCCTTGAGGTTTATTATCATGTAGCTGGAGCGGCACGCATCGCGGGGCGCAAGCGACAAAGCCCGGCGGCGCTGAAGGCCCGCGTCGGCTCATGAAGCGACTCCTTCTCTTTTTTTTCACCATCCCTGCATTTTGCGAATCGCTGCATTACGCGATCAATTGGCCGAGCGGCCTCAGCCTCGGCGAAGCTACGCTTGAGACCGAGCGCGGCGGCGAGAAAACCAACGGACAATGGAATCTTTCCCTTTGGATCGACGCCAGCATTCCCGGATTTGCCGTGCGCGACGACGATAAATCCATCGCTACCGCGGAGCTGTGCAGCATCGAATTCGACAAGACCTTCGCGCACGGCCAGCACCGCAATCAGGAGACGCTGAAGTTCGATCAACAGACGCACGAGGTGACGCGGCAAACCGCCGGCGGCGGAAAATCGGAAATATCGGTGGACGCTTGCGCGCGCGATCCACTGGCGTTTCTTCAATATTTGCGCCGTGAATTGGCGGAGGGCCGCCTGCCCCCGCAGCAGCAGGTGGTTTACGGCGCCGTCTACGAGGTGCGTGTCGAGTATAAAGGCAAGCAGTCCATTCGAGTAGGCGAGCAAAACGTCGAAGCCGAGCGCATCGCCGCCACCATAAAAGGACCGTCTTCGAATTTAAACGTCGAAATTTTCTTTGCGCAGGACGCCGTTCGCACCCCGCTCGAGGCCAAAATTCCTCTCGCGCTCGGAACTTTTTCCCTGGAGTTGCAGAAGTGAGCGCGCCGGGCGAGCGTTTCGAGGATCGCTGAAATGCGTCTGGCGTTCTTCTCGCCCCTGCCGCCGTCGAAAAGCGGGATCGCCGATTATTCCGCCGCGCTGCTCGAACATCTGTCGCCTCTGGCCGATGTCACCGCTTTCGATCAAAAACCGGCCAATTTCGACGCAAAAAAGTACGATATTTGCGTTTACCAGCTCGGAAATAACCCGTTCCACGCGTTCGTCTACGAAATGGCCCTGGAGCATTCCGGAGTGGTGGTGATGCACGAGGCGAATCTGCATCACCTGATCGCCGATTTGACCATCCGGCGCGGCGATTGGGACTCCTATCTCCGCGAAGTGGAGCGGAACGCGGGCGCCGAAGCGCTCGCCTATGCGCGGCGCTTTGTCCGCACGCTCGAACGCGGGCCGGATTACGAAATTCCGATGCTTCGCTCCGTGCTCGAAAAATCGCGCGCGGCGATCGTGCACTCCGAAGCGGTGGAAGGCGAGCTGCGCAAGAATGGATTTGCCGGCCCGATCGCCAAAATTCCGCACGGCGCCTGGATCGTCGACGGCGGCGAGCGCATGAAATACCGGGAGCGGCTCGGATTGAACGAACGGACGCCGCTGATCGGCGTTTTCGGGTTTTTGAAGCCGTACAAGCGAATCGCCGAATCGCTGCGGGCTTTCCGGCGGTTGGTTCGCGTCGCCCCAGAGGCGCGAATGATCCTGGTGGGCGAAGCGCATCCGGAATTGCCGCTGGCCTCGCTTCTTTCGACGCTCGATCTTTCGGCGCAGGCGCGGCACATCGGATTTTGTCCCATCGGGGATTTCAACGGATATCTGAGCGCGTGCGATATCGTGCTGAATCTTCGCTATCCGACGGTCGGGGAAAGCTCCGGGACGCTGCTGCGCGCGCTCGGAATGGGCAAGGCGGCGCTGGTCTCCGATGTCGGGTCGTTCCGCGAATATCCCGATGAAATCTGCTTGAAAGTGCCGGTGGACGCGACCGAGGAGGATTATCTTTTCGAGTTCCTGAATCTTCTGGTCTCGCGTCCGGAAGTGGCGCGCGCGATGGGCGCGAAGGCCCGGGCGTGGGTGGAGCGGGAATGCCGCTGGGAATCGGTTGCGCGGCGCTATGCGGAGTTCTGCGAGGCGGTGATCAACGGTCATGCGACTGGCAGCGATCGCGAGCCGGCAAACGCGAGCGAACCCGCCGCCGAACCCGAACAGAAGAGCGCCGCCGCAATTGCGGTCGCAGGCGAATACATCGCGAGCTGGGCGCCGGTCGAAGGCGGATCGCGCGCCTATGTCGAGAGCCATCTGACGCGCCTCGAAAAAACGTTGGCGGTGACGCCGCCGGGCAAGCGCGAGGACCGCATCCTCGAAATGGGTGCTTATCTGCAAATTACGCCGGCGCTCAAAACCAGGCTCGGCTACGGCGAGGTTCGCGGCTGCTACTACGGCCGCGCGGGCGAGACCACGACGAAGACGGTGACCGCGGATCACGGCGAAACATTCGAGTGCCGTATTGATTTATTCGACGCCGAGCGCGACCGCTTTCCCTACGACGACGGATATTTTTCGACCGTGCTCTGCTGCGAGCTGCTGGAGCATCTGGCGGCGGATCCGATGTGGATGATGAGGGAAATCAACCGCGTCCTGAAGATGGGCGGGCACCTGGTGCTGACCACGCCGAATATCGTCTCGCTGCGCGCCATCGCCGGCATCTTGCAGGGATTTCATCCCATGCTGTTTCCGGCCTACATCCGCCCGCGCGAATCGGGCGAGGTGGATGCGCGGCACAATCGCGAATACACGCCGCGCGAGGTGGCGTCGCTGCTGGAAATTTCCGGATTCGAGGTGACGCTGCTTGAGACCGGTCCCTTTCGCGACCAGCCGAAGCCGGAGCTCGGATGGGTGGAGCACCTGCTCGATCGCTACATGCTGTCGAAGGAACATCGCGGCGATGGCATCTACGCCGTCGGGAAAAAAGTCGCGCCCGTGAAGGAGCGCTATCCCGGGTGGTTATATAGTTAGCGTGGCGCGATTCACGGGGATTCAGGCCGAAATCGAAAAATGCGGGATTCGCCTCCGTTTCCGGATCGATTCGCCGTGCGTCATGGGCTGGCAGATTTACGATCCCGAAACCGGCGCGTTTTTATTCGAAGGTGAATGGAGCGAACTGCGCGAGACCAAGGTTGACCTTCAGATCGCGCTGCCGGAGGAGGACGGTCCGTATCGCGTGCATGTCGCGCCGGTTCAGGATCGCAATCGATTTATCCTGATCGACGCGCGAGTGCGCGCGGGCGCGATTGAAATTTCGCCTCCCCGCGCATGCAGCGCGGCCGGGCTGCGGCGCCGGAGGCTGCTGCGCGCGATTCCCAAGGCGTTCACCTATCCGCCGCAATCACTGTGGCGGAATCGCAAGCTGATCCGCTCCATGGTGCGGCGCGAAATGCTGGCGCGCTACCGCGGCAGCTTCGCCGGGGCGCTGTGGACGTTTCTCAATCCGCTGCTGCTGATGGCCACCTACGCGTTCATTTTTGGCGGAGTCTTGAAGACAAGCTTTCAAAACGACCGCTCCGGCATCGGCTATGTGCTTTATTTCTTGGCGGGTATGCTGCCATGGCTCGCGTTTTCCGAAGCCGTGGGCCGCTCGCCGTACGTCATCCTGGAGTACCGCAATTTTGTCAAAAAATTGGTGTTTCCGCTGGAGACGCTGCCGGTGAATCTGGTGATCGCGGGTCTGGTGACGGAGCTGTTCGGGCTGATGATTTTTTTGATCGGCCTGCTGGCGGCGCGGCGCTCGATTCCCGCCTCGGTCATCTGGCTGCCGGTGCTGATCGTGCCGCAACTGCTGCTCACGGCGGGATTGTGCTGGTTCCTGGCGGCCCTCGGAGTTTTCGTGCGCGATCTTGCGGCGGTGATCGGCTTCATCCTGACGCTGTGGTTTTTTCTCACGCCGATCTGCTATTCCGAGGAAAGCCTGCCGGCGGCGGCGCGCCCGATCCTGTCGCTGAACCCGATTTTTGTGCTGGTGCGCGGCTATCGCGCGATTTTTCTCGAAAATCACGCGCCGGCGATCGCGCCCGCCGCCGCGCTATGGATCGGCTCCCTGGCCGCCGCCATCATCGGCTACGCGTGGTTCCACCGCCTGAGGCGAAGCTTCGCGGACGTGATCTAACGCCGCTCTTCCTTCCTTGACTTACTAACGCTGGAATGAATTGGCTCGAAGCACTTCGGCGACTTCGATTTTGTAGGATTCGTACCATTTTTCGAGGCCGAGTTTTTGCGCCACTCGATGGCGCGCATGGCCGCGCCAGGCAGCCATCGTTTCTTCGTCCCGCCACCAGACGATCGAAATACGCTCGCCATCGTCGGCCTTGAAGCTTTTGAAATCGACGAAGCCGGGCATGGTTTTGGCGGTTTGAAGCATCTCCTCCGCCATTTCCGAGTAGTCCGCGCCGGCTTGATCCGTGAGGCGGGATCGGAACAGGACGACAATCATAATCGATTCTTCCATGAAATCCGGCTAGGCCGCGGCGGCGCCGGCGAGCTGGCGGCGATCCATGTCGCGCAGGATGGTGCGCGAGCCCATATACAAAACAAACGCCAGACCAATGTTGATGATCGGGATCACCAGCATGGCCTGCTGAAGTCCCGAGGCCCGCGCGGCTTCCGTAATCGGACCGCCGGCCGCGGCCGCGCGCGCGAAATGATCGCTGAGTCCGCCGGTGATCACCGAGCCGAACGAGGCGCCCAACAAATACATTGCCATGAAGTACAGCGCCATAGCCGCGCCGCGCTGCGTGGGACCGACGATGTCCTGAATCGAGGAATAGACAAGACCGTAATACGTATTCAGGCTGCCATAGGCGACCGTCCAGTACACGACCGCGGGCAGAAGCGCGGCAGCCGAGGCTCCCAAGAACGCGAAGGGAGCGCCAAGCAGTGTGAAAATCGCGGCGGCCCACAGACGGCCGTTCTTGCGCCTGCGAATCACGTGATCCCCGGCGAATCCGCCGAGCAGGCCGCCCGCGACGCCGCCGATCATATAAACGGTTCCGGTATCGATGCCCGCCGTCCCCACATCGAGCTGGAAAATTCGCCCGAACATCGCCGGCATAAATGTTCCGATGCTGTACATGTTGAAGTTCACTAGCGCGCCGCTGGCGATGATCCACCACAGGGTCGGAATCTTCAACACGCTCCACATCGATGCCGTGGACGCCAGGGCGGCGTGATCTTCCGAGGCGCCGCGCGCCGGCTCATTCAGGATCAGCAAGGCCGGGATCAGCAGCAGCGCCGGCGCGGCGGCCACGATCATGGCCACTCGCCATCCGTAGGCGTGGGCGACCGGCCCGCTGAAAAAATAACTGAGCGCGCCGCCCACCGGCACGCCGAGCATAAATAATCCGAGCACGCGCGCCCGTCGGTTTACCGGCGCCAGATCGCCGAGCCAGCTTGTCGCCGCCGGAGCGCAGGTCGCCTCACCGACGCCTACGCCGAGACGCGAGACAAGCACCATCGAATAGTTCGCGGCAAACCAGGTGAACGCCGTGAGCGCGCTCCACACCGTGACGCCCAAGGTGAGAAGACGGCGGCGGCTCCACAGATCCGCGACGCGGCCGAGCGGAACGCCGATGATCGCGTAGAGCACCGTCATGGCAGTGGTGAGCAGGCCGATTTCGAAGTCGTTCAGATGAAATTCCTTGCGCATCGGCTCGACGACGGCGCCGGCGACGTTGCGGTCGTAGAAATTCAGGATGTTGACCAGCAAGAGAGTGAGAATCGCGAACCCGGCGGATTTGCTCACGATCCGGCGATTCTATCACGATCGCCGCGCGATGCGTTCCGAAGCAATCAGAACGGCACGTCGTCGTCGCTGACTTCCCCGCTGGGGGGAGCCGATGGGGCCGCCGCCGGGCGGGATCGCGGGGCGCTGCGCATCGGCTGCTCCTGGGGAAACCCTTCCTCCGGCGCCCCTGCATCACCGCGGCCGCCGAGCAGGATCACATCCTCTGCAATGACTTCGGTGGTCCAGACTTTCTTGCCGTCCTTATCGTCGTAGCTGCGCGTCTGCAAGCGGCCTTCGACGTAAACCTGCTTGCCCTTGGTCAGATACGGCGCCACGTTTTCGCCCCGCCATAAAACCACGTTGGACCAGTTGGTTTCTTCCTTCTACTCCCCCGTCTGCTGATCCTTCCAACGCCGGTTCGTCGCCACGGAAAATTTCGTGACCGGCGTCTGCGAGGCCGTGTAAGCTGTCTCGGCGTCGCGCCCCAGATGGCCGATCAGGATCACTTTATTTACACTTCGGGTTGCCATGATTTTTGCACTGTAGCATACCTCGACGTTAAGATATGCTGGACGACATGAACCGACGAACCTTCGCCGGCGCCGTGGCCGGCCTCGCGGCCGCGCGGCCGCTGTTTCCCGGCCAGCCTCCGGACGATTCCGGCCGGCGGACGCAGTTTTACACCATGGACGTGTTCCAGTTGAAGCAGGGCACGCAGCCCGGCCGCATGAACGACTGGTTTCAGAACTTCCTGCTCCCCAGGATGTCGAAGATTCATTCCGGGCCGAAGATCGTCCTGGAATCCGTGATCGCGCCGCACAATCCGCAGATCCTGATGATCGCCGGATTTTCCTCGTTCGAGCAAATCTGGACCACGCTCTCGGCGCTCAACAGCGGCGACGTGTGGCAAGCCTGGGATAAGATCGAGCGTGGGCCGGAGCCGCCCTTTGAATCGCAATCGTTCAGTATCTACCAGGCCGCGCCGTATTCCCCCGAGATCACCGCGCGGAAGCATGACAAACCGCGCTATTTCGAACTGCGGCAGTATCATTCCCCCACCGGCTCGCAGCTTAAGGCGCTGCATGAGCGCTTCGCCGGACCCGAAATCAAGGTGTTTCACCGCTCCGGAATTTTTCCGATTCTCTACACCAGCGGCCTGTTCGGCGCCAACCTGCCCAATCTCACTTATTTGATCCCGTTCGACTCGCTGGAGGCGCGCGAAAAAGCCTGGGATGCCTTTGGCGCCGATCCGGAGTGGATCAAGGCGCGCAAAGAATCGATCGACGCGCACGGCCAGATCGTCGCCGTCACCGATCTTTCCATCTATCGCGCCACCGCGTATTCGCCCGTTTCATGACCCGGTTTTGCTATGCAAGTGATCAGTCGCTGCTGGTGTATCTGGGCGAGGAGGTGAATCTTGAAACGCATCGCCGCGTATTGAAACTGTTGCGATTGCTCGAAGCCGAGCCGATTCCCGGGGTGCGTAATCTTCATCCGGCCTATCATTCGATCCTGATCGTCTTCGATCCGGTGCGTCAGGAGCATGAAAATATCGAGCGCACGGTGGCGGCCTGCATCCGCCGGCTCGATTCCATCGCGCTGCCCGAGCCTCGCCTTGTTGAAATTCCGGTGATCTATGACGGCCCGGATTTAAACGACGTTGCCTCGATTCATCAAACGACGCCGGAGCGGGTGATCGAGCTGCACTCCTCGGCGGAGTACGTGGTTTACTTCGTCGGATTCGTGCCGGGCTTCGCATACCTCGGCGGATTGCCGCAAGAACTGGCTACGCCGCGTTTGGAGTCGCCGCGCCAACGCGTGCCCAAGGGCAGCGTCGCCATCGGCGGCTCGCACACTGGCGTCTATCCATTCGAAACACCGGGCGGATGGCGGTTGATCGGTAGGACGACGCTTGAAATCTTCGACCCCGAGCGCGAAGAGTTGAGCCGGCTGGTCATTGGCGATCGCGTCAGGTTCGTCCCGGTGGCATGAGCACGATTCAGGTTCAATCGCCGGGGATGTTCACTACCGTGCAGGACCTGGGGCGCTACGGCTACGGTCCGCTGGGCGTCTCGCCTTCGGGGGCGGGGGATCCGCTCGCGCTGCGGGTGGGAAATCTGCTGGTGGGAAATTTGGAGTCGGCGGCGGCATTGGAAATGACGCTGCTCGGCGGCACGTTTGTATTTCCTGAGGGCGCGATCGTCGCGCTCGCCGGCGCAGATTTTTCGGCAACGGTGGATGGCTCTCCGCTGGCGCCGTGGACCGCTTGCGAGCTTTCGCCCGGCGCAACGCTGCGCACTGGCGGAGCGCAATCGGGTGCGCGATGCTACTTGTGCGTGCGCGGCGGGATTGAGGTAAAGCCGCTGCTCGGAAGCGCATCCACGCATATTCTGACCGGTCTGGGCGGCTTCGCAGGACGTCCGCTCAAACGCGGCGACGTCCTGCGCATCGGCAGGAGCGCCGGAACGCCGCGCGTGATCCGCCCGGCGGAACTGGCCAAGCTCGCGCCCCGAAAAATCCTTCGCGCCACGGATGGCCCGCAAACCGGGTGGTTTTCGCGCGCGTCCCTCGATCGCTTTTTCGGCGGCGCGTATCAGGTGACCGGCGAATCGAATCGCATGGGATTGCGGCTGGAGGGTCCGGCGCTGGAGACGCCGCATTCCGGACAGATGATTTCCGAAGGCGTTTCGCTCGGCGCGATTCAGGTTCCGGCGGGGGGCAAGCCGATCATTCTCTTCGTCGAGCAGCAGACCACCGGCGGCTATCCAAAGATCGCCAACGTGATCTCCGCCGATCTGCCCAGCATCGGCCAACTGCGCCCGCGCGATGAAATCCGCTTCGAGCACGTGGAGCCAGCCGCTGCCCGCGCCCTGATCCGGCAACAGGAGGAGTTCCTCATATCCGGCGCGCTCTTCCAATGAAGGAGAGCGGGATTTAGCGTCTTTTTGCGCGAATCGTGACCGCGAGGTCGCCCGGATGCGTATTGGTGAACCGTAACGTGACCCGGCCCTGCGGATCGAGCGTCACCACCGCCGGCGTATTGACGCTGGTCAGCATCCAGCCTTCGGGAAGCGACACGAAGTTCAGCGGGCGCCCCAGCGTGCGCGTCCAGACCAGCTCATTGCCGTCCATCTTATAGCCGGCCGGATCGACGTAGGATTCCTCGACGCGCACCCGCACCGATTGGCCCTTGGCGATCGGCTTCGGCAAATCGCCCTGCACCACCACTGTGTCGTTGTCGTACTTTTCGCGGTAATAACCGAGCTCGTTCACCTGTTTGCCGCTGACGATGTGCGTCGGCAGTGGCTCGCCCGTATCGAGCAGAGTGATCTTCGAATCCGGCGAAACCTGGCTGCCCTTGCGCACGAAGCTGTGGACCGAAGCCTGCCCCACGCGATCCACGTCGAAGTCGTGCGAGATGCGGAAGGAGTGCGTAGAAGGATCGAGCAGCCAGTAGCGAATTTCCCGATCCTGCGCCGCGCGGTGAAACTGGGCGAAGCTCAATACCGGAATCAACAACAAAGCAGCGCGTTTCACTTCACCCTCCGGCCGATAATCTTCACCGGCAACTGATCGTCGCGATCGTTCAAAAAACTCAGGCGCACGCGGCCGTCCGGATCGGTGGACACAATCGCCGGCGATTCGCTGCGGATCAGCTCGTAGCCGGCCGGAAGAATCACCATGTTGCGCTTGATACCCATCGGCCGGTCGAACACCAAAGTGTTGTCTTTTTCGTAATACGACGGCGGATCGGTGTATGTTTTGATAATCCGGATGCGGACCTCACCGTTTTTCGGCACCGGGTGAAGAAATTTCACGCGAATATACTTTTGATCGTCGTCGATTTTGCCGCGCACCAGGCCGCTTGCCCGCGCCACGGCGGCGTCCACCTCGGCGAATTCGAGCGGCTTGCCGGTGAACAGGTCGATCACCGATTCCTTGCTCGAAATCGACCCTTTGCAAATCGGATTGAAGAAATACGCCGCGCTCTCGCGATCGCTCGACACGTCGTAGATAATATCGAAGGAGTGCGTCGAAGGCGGCTGCAAGTCGTAAATGCTATAGGCCTGTTCCGCGCCAAGGAGCGGGGTAAACGCCAGGCAGGCGAGCGGCAAAAAGATCCGTCCCATTGGTTCTCCAGCATATCATCGCGCTATCCTGGACCGTATGAAATGCTTTCTCCCCCTGCTCGCCGCCGGACTCGTGTTCGGGCAGGCCGCGCCGCCCCCTGCCAACTCCGATCCGGTGGTCATCACCGTGGGCGATCAAAAAATCACCCGATCGCAGTTCGAGCGCATTCTTTCCACCATTCCCCAGCCGCAGCGGGCGCAGCTCGCCAATCCCGTCGCCCGGCGCAAGCTGGCCGAAAATTATGCCGAGCTGATGCTGCTCGCGCAGGAAGCGCGGGCGCGAAAAATCGATCAGTCCGAAAAGGTCAAGGCCGAGATCGCGCTGCAAACCGATCGCGTGCTTGCCTCCAACGTCGTCGAGCAGCTTTCCGAGCCTACCGACGGCGACGAGCTGGCCTACTACAACTCGCATAAAAACGAGTACGAGCAGGTGAAGGCGCGGCATATCCTGATCCGCTTCAAGGGATCGCAGGTCCCGCTCAAGAAGGATGAAAAAGATCTGACCGAGGAGGAAGCGCTGGCCAAGGCCAACGAGATCCGCCAGAAGATTCTCGCCGGCGGCGATTTTTCCGAGCTGGCCAAGCAGGAATCCGACGACGCCGGCAACGCCGATCGCGGCGGCGATCTGGGTACATTCACGCGCGGGCGCATGGTTCCGGAGTTTGAAAAAGCCGCGTTTGCCGCCGAAATCGGCAAAGTGACCGAGCCGGTGAAAACCAAGTTCGGTTATCACCTGATCCTGGTCGATTCGCGCGAAACCAAGCCCTTCGCCGAGGTCCGGCCGCAGATCGAGCAGAAGCTGAAGCAGGACAATACGCAGAAAACCATCGCCGATCTGAAAAAGAAAGCGGCGATCACTTACGATGATGCTTATTTCGGCGCGCCGCCCGCGCCGCCGGCCAAGCAGAACCTGCGATAAGCGCCAAGCGCTTTGCGGTCGCGCCGGCCGCTATAGTATCCTGTAGTTTCCAGGGTGTTTCCGCGGCGTGATCACGCTCGGCGCGGATCGGCCAAGAAAATCCAGATTCGAAGGGTTCAAGCTATGTACGCAGTCGTCGAAACGGGTGGAAAGCAGTATCGCGTCGCTCCGGGTGACTCGGTGGAAGTGGAAACGCTCGCCGGAGACGTCGGCGCGGAGATCGAGTTCGGCCGCGTGCTGGCGATTGTCGACGGCGATTCGGTGCGGGCCGGCGTGGAGGCCGGAAACGCGCGCGTCCGCGGCACCATCACCGCGCATGGACGCGGCGAAAAGACGCTGGTTTTCAAGTTCAAGCGCAAGAAGCAGTACAAGCGGACCATCGGCCATCGCCAGAATTTCACGCGCATCACCGTCAGCGATATTGTCGGCTAGGAGTTGAGTCATGGCACATAAAAAGGGTTTAGGCAGCTCGAAAAACGGGCGCGATTCCAATTCGCAGCGGCTCGGGGTGAAGGCCTTCGGCGGCCAATTTGTCTCCGGTGGATCGATTATCGTGCGCCAGCGCGGCACGCGCATCAAGCCCGGCGAAAACGTAGGACTCGGCAAGGACGATACGCTGTTTGCGAAAATTACCGGCGTGATCGAGTTCCGCGATCGCGGCCGCTTCGGAAAGTTCGTCAGCATCAAGCCGGCCGAATAATCCAGCTGGCCGCCGGCGAAGGGGCCGCTGGCCACTGATAATGTTCATCGACGAAGTTCGAATTTACGTGAAAGCCGGCAATGGCGGCAACGGCTGCCTGGCCTTCCGCCGCGAAAAGTACGTGCCGCGCGGCGGTCCGAGCGGCGGCGACGGAGGCCGCGGCGGCGACGTGACCCTGGTCGCCAGCGAGCATTACAACACGCTTCTCCATTTCCGTTTTAATCCCGAATACAAAGCCGAGCGCGGCCGCCACGGCGAGGGCAGCAACCGGACCGGGCGCGAGGGCGAATCGATCGACATCCCCACTCCGGTGGGCACCGTGGTCTACGACGCCGATACGGGCGAATTGCTGCACGATTTCACTACGCCGGGCGATCGCTTCGTAGTGGCGCGCGGCGGCCGCGGCGGGCGGGGCAACGCGCGTTTCGCCACCTCCACGCATCAGGCTCCCACCGAGCACGAGCCCGGCCACCCCGGCGAGGAACGCCGCCTGCGCCTGGAATTGAAACTGCTCGCCGATGTCGGCCTGGTCGGCTTCCCCAACGCCGGAAAGTCGACGCTCATCTCGCGCATCTCCGCCGCGCGGCCCAAGATCGCGGATTATCCCTTCACCACGCTTGAACCGAATCTCGGCGTGGTTCGCACCGATGGCGATCGGACTTACGTCGTTGCCGATATCCCGGGGTTGATCGAAGGCGCGCATCTCGGCCACGGCCTTGGCACGCAGTTCCTGCGGCACATCGAACGGACGCGCCTGCTGGCGCATCTGGTGGACGTTTCCGAATCGAGCGGCCGCGATCCGGTTCAGGATTTCGAGATCGTCGTGCGGGAACTCGCCAGCTTTTCCGCAACGTTGCTCGAAAAACCGATGATCGTCGTAGCCACCAAACTCGACGCGGCGCAGGCTGAAGTGCGAGTCGCCGCGCTTGAGGATCTTGCCCGCCGGCGGAATCTGCCGTTCTTTAAAATTTCCAGCGTCACCGGCCAGGGAATCGACGCGCTCAAGCGCGCCATGGGCGACCTGGTGTTAAGCGCGCCGGAACCCTCTCGCCAGCCGGAATAGAGGCGGCGGCTCAGTACGGCATTTTCCGGTTGGTGAACTTCCGGCCGATTTCCGCCGATTGCGGATTGCCGGCGCAGATCCGCACGCCTTCCTTGATCATGTCAATGACATCGCTCGCGCTGCACGTGTTCAGGAAATAGAGGTGATTCGCTTTCACCGCCGCGAAGACCTTGGCCCGCGCCGCTTCCATGCGCGGATCGTGGACGTTGCCGCTTTTAACGCCCAGCGACATTGCCATATCGCCCGGCCCCCATTCGGCGAAGGCGATTCCGGGGATTCGCACGTTGTCCTCGACGTTGGCCAGCGCGATTTTATCTTCTTCCTTCAATCCCAATAGCAGTTCGCCATTGGGATTCAGCGGCCAGGCATCGGCTTTCTGCTCATACTCCGCCACGGAAACGCCCCAGATCTGCGCCGCCGTCGGATTGCCGTGAACGCCGCGATGGCCCTCCTTCAACCCGTTCTGGCCCACGCCCTGTTCGCGATTGGGAAAACGCACGGCCTCAACGAATTCGCGCACGGCATCGGGATTGTCCGCATGAGTCAACAGAATTCCGTGGACCCCGGTGGCGAGCACCTGCTGAAACATCCAGGCATTGGCGCGCACGCTGGGACCGTCGAGCCCGTTTACCGGGACGTTGACGATCACCGCCGGAGTGCGATGGCCGCTTTTGGTCGGCCCGCCGGCGACCAGCCCGCGCATGTATTCCTGCAAGCCTTTCACGTCGAACGGCGCGTGCTCCATGTCATAGCTGATGTAATCGGCCCAGGTCTGAGCGTCCTTCTTGCCCTGCTCGAAGGTGCCCTCGGTTCCGGAATGCGAACCGGTGTAATAGATCGGCTGTCCCTGCTCCAGCAGCTCGATCGCGCGGTTGATGTGCTTCGGCGTGTAGGAGGTTTGCGCGGCGACTGTGGCGGCCGCGGCTAGCAGCGCCAGCCCGGCCGAAATCCAGGCGGCCCGGCCGAGCATGCGATTCAATCTGTGTTTCATGACGATTCCTTTGTTCGATTCCTCAGAAAATGTACTTGGCTCCGAGCTGTAGCTGCCGCATTGGAACCGTGGAAAGAGTGCTGGTGATCACGCCGAAGCCGGCGCGAGCCGCGCCTGTCGGCTGGCCGGGAATGGCCGCGCCGGCCAGGATGTTGGGATTCGGTTCACCCCAGGCCGGATGGTTGAGCACGTTGAAAGCCTCGAAGCGGAGCTGGAGCTGATGATGCTCGTTGAAGGGCATGGTGAAATTCTTGTGCAGAAATGCATCCATCCCGAAAATGCGCGGGGCGGAGACGAAGTTGCGGCCGACGTCCCCGAAGTACCCGGTGGGAGCTTCGATGAACGCGGACTGGTTGTACCATCCGCCGCCCGAGCCCGCAGCCTGATTGGCAGCGTAGCGCGCCTGGCCGCCAATGTAATTCGGCCGGTCGTAGGCTTCATCGGTAAGTGAGTTGTCCACGCCTCCGATCGTCAGATTGACCGGTACGCCGCCCTGCCAGGTGGTGGTCCCGCCTGTCTGCCATCCGCCGATCACCGCATCCAGCAGACGGCTGTTGAGATTCAACATTTTCCCTTTGCCGACCGGGAGGTCATAGAGCACTGAAGTCACCCAGCGGTGCGGCACATTGAAGGAAGACAGGGCGCGCTCGCATTTGATGCAATAGCTGTTTTGCGGGAACAGCGTGTCGTAACCCTGGACGCGAATACCGCTCGAATCATCCAGCGATTTCGACCAGGTATAGTTGCTGATCACGCTCATGCCATTGCTAAACCGCTTGGTGACCTTGAAAGACAGGGCGTTGTAATCGGCGTTCACCCCGTCGGCGACCATCTGAATCACGCCAAAATCGTTCGGCCAGGGCAGGTGCGAGATCGCGCTGCCGACCGGGTTGCCGCCAGGACCCTGATTCGTATTCTGGAAGCCATACAGGTGATGGCTTTCCGAGCCGAGATAGCCGATTTCCACCGCCCAGTCCGCGCTGAGCTGGCGCTGGACGTTTATCAGATACTGCTCGGTGTAAGACGTCAGATGATTGTACTGATTGGCGTAGCCGTAGGGCGGGCTGAAGGAGGGTCCGTTGCCGCCGGAGCCCGATGGCGTAGCGGCGTTGGCCCACGTGGATGGCAGCCCGGTGAGTTGGCCGGACCCGGGCCCCCAGGTGGTGCCGAGCGTGGTTTCGGTCAGGGTCAGGCGCACCCCAAGATTGCGCGCCATATCGAAGTACATGGAGTTTCCGTTGTCCTGCATGAAGAATTCGCCGTAGGCGACCCGCACCACGGTTTTGGCGTC
>JAJPHS010000100.1 GCA_021325175.1 Terriglobia bacterium | reverse complement strand
TGCCAGTCTTCTTGGTCGTATCCTGCTGCGCGAAGGTCAGGGAGGCGGTGCCGAGGACAAGCGACAGGCCCAGCAAAACGCTCATCAGCTTCTTCATTGGTTTGAGTTTCTCCTTGTGTTTGTCGACGACATTTCGCCGTCTCGATCACCATGCTCGCAGACCCAGATGAAATAGGGCTTAAGCCCGTATTAAAAGCCCTTCATGGGATTTCCGGAGGCACGTAAATGCCTCTCCATTGCGGATTGAACCGTGGAAAACGTGTTTTCAAGCACATCCCCGCGCGAAAAATTCGCGGGGACGAAAGCGGCGGCGTAGGCTTGGGTCGTGAAGCGCAATGAAATCGCCCGAACCCTTTCCCGCCAGAAGCGGCTGCCGAAAGCGGCGGCTCGCGATGAGGTGGACAAACTGGTGCATAAGATCTTGCAGCAACTGAAAAAAGGCAAAGCCGTGCCGCTTCCGGGCCTGGGAACGCTCATTCCGCGGAAGCCGCGATGAAGGAATTGCTCGAAATTCTGCGCGAGGCGCTTCGATCGGGAGAATCGGTACAAATTGAAGGGCTTGGCGTGTTTCATCCGGACCGGAACGGCCCCAGGTTCCTGCCGGAAACACAGCCGCGGGTGTTCCTTGCGTATGCCTTCGAGGATTTGGCGCGAATCCGCCGGCTGGCGCGGGCGCTGCGCGCGGGAGGATGCGCGCCATGGCTTGACAAAGAAAGACTGATCCCCGGCCAGAATTGGCCAAGGGCGATCGAGCGCGCGATTCAAACCGCGGATGCGTTTCTGGCTTGTTTTTCGCCGCGATCGGTGGGGAAAAAGGGCCAGTTTCAAAGCGAGCTGCGCTATGCGCTCGACTGCGCGCGGCGGCTGCCTCTCGATCAGATTTTCCTCATTCCCGCGCGGCTGGAGCCGTGCGAGGTTCCCCCGGCGATCGCCGAGCAGGTCCAGTATGTCGATCTGTTTCCGGACTGGAATGCGGGCGTGCGAAAAATTTTGCGCGCGATCCCCAAGCGGCCGCAGGTGGTGCTGGCTACGAAAAAAAGTCCTATTTGAATTTGAGGATTTGAAATACGTTGCTGTAATCGTCGGTCCACTCGCGGAAGCTTTTTGGCGCGGCGGCGGGGTGGATGTCCGCGCCGCGAAAGCTGATGGTGTCGAACCAGGAGGCGCGGCGAGTCAGCAGCACCCAGGTTGAGGCGGACATATAATCGGCCGTTTCGCCATCGTCATCGACGACCTTCGCGGTGAGCGAAAAATCCTGCGCGGCGCGCGCGCAGACGGGCTCCAGATCGAGGTAACGATTGGAGATATGCAGCGCGAGAATTCCCTCCGGCTGAAGGTGCTTCAAATAGAGAGCGATGGCCTCGCGGGTGAGCAGGTGGATCGGAATGGCGTCGCTTGAAAAGGCGTCGACGGCCAGTACGTCGAAATTCTGCGGAGGCTGGCGTTCGAGCGTCAGGCGGGCATCGCCCAGAAGAATCGCCTTATCGGCGGGCGAGTGCGGGTAGTAGAAAAATTCGGTTTCGGCGATGCGCGGGACCAGTGGGTTCAGCTCGTAAATGCGGTAATAATCGCCCGCGCGGCCGTAGGTGGAAAGAACACCGGCGCCCAGCCCGATGACGCCGACGCGCACCGGGCCGCCGCGGCCCTGCGCGGCGCGAATCGCGCGGCCGACGCCGGAATCCTCGCCGTAATAAGAGATCGGAATATAGCGCATCTTTTCGGCCAGCAGCTCTTCGCCGTGATTGATGGTGCCGTGCAGCAGCTTGCGGTCATCGTAGCCGTCCGCCTTTTCGTCCGTGACTCGGAGAACGCCATAAAAATTTCTCGCCACCAGCCGATAACCCTGATTTTCATCGCGCTGCATTCGGATCATGTAAGCGGAGATCATCACGGCGGCGATCACCATGGTGAATCGGAGGGGCCAGATGCCGATGCGCGGAATCTCGACGTTCCACAAGACGACGGCGGCCAGGACCGCGGCGGCCGCCAGACCGATCGGCAGCTCGAGATAATCCTTGAACACCCTCGGCGCGATGAGCGCGACAAAAATCCCGCCGAGCGCGCCGCCGAGCGAGACCATCAGATAAAAAATCGTGAGATGATCCGCCGCGGGGCGGCGCCGCGCCAGCTCGCCGTGGCACATCATGCAGCAGAGAAACAGACCCAGGCAATAGCCCGGGATCATCCATTTAATATCGAGATTGCCGGAGCTGACCCAGATCATGTACGCCATCGCGCCGATGGCGGGAATGGCCAGCGGGATCACCCACCAGCGCCGATAAATACGATCGCTTTCGAAGGCAAAGATAAACGTCAGCAGATACAGCGCGAGCGGAATCACCCACAGCAAGGGAATCGGCGCGACGTTCTGGCTGAGATGATTGGTAATCGAAACCAGCAGCGTGGAGGCGCAGGCGGCGAGCGCGATCCACAGAATCAAATCCGCGATGCGCGGCGCCGGCGATTTTTTTTCGCGCGCGTGCCTGGCCGAGCCTTCGCGGCTGCGCCAGGCCGCGGCGACGCAAAGCAATGCGAAAAATATATAGCCGAGACTCCACGTAATCGCCTGCTGTCGCGAGGTGAGCCGCGGCTCGACCAGAAACGGAAAACTAATCAGTGCCAGCATCGATCCGAAATTCGAGAGCGCGAAAAGCCGGTACGGCATGCCCGTGCCGCTGCGGCGCACGTACCAGGCTTGAAGCAGCGGACTGGTGGAGGAAAGCAGAAAATACGGCAGGCCGACGGTAGCGGCCAGCAGCAACAGGATGCGCATCGTCGGATCGCCGGCTTCGGACGGTTTCCAGGAAGGCGAGGGCAGGATAGGCAGCAAAAGACAGCTTAGAGAGAGCAGCCCGGCATGAACGAACATCTGCGCCTTGGGTTTTGCGTAACGAATCAATGCGTGCGAATACGCATAGCCGGCGAGCAGGACGAGCTGAAAAAACAGCAGCGCCGCGGCCCATACCGCAGCCGATCCGCCGAACCAGGGCAAAATGATTTTCGCGATCAGGGGCTGCACCTGAAACAGCAGGAACGCGCTCAGGAAGATGGTAACGGCGTAGACGGTCATTTTACGATTTGGAGGAGATTCGTGTAATCGTCGGTCCAGCCGCGAATTCCCTCGCGCGCCTGAAAAGCGCCATAGCCGCGCAGAAGGCGATGGCCGAAGATGCGGGCGTCGGGCGAAAGCAAAACCCAGGTCGACGAAAAATAAAAAATCCTCTGCTTCCGCCTCATCGTACACTACGTGGGCGGTCCAGCCAAGTTCGGAGATCCGGCTGGATCCGGAAGCGCAGAAACACGCTGAAGATCGGCGCGGCGTGCAGCCCGGGACCAAGCCGGCTAATTTTCGACCGGCGTTTTCTCTACATGATCGATAACGAGCAGATCCACCGGACCCTTTTTCTGCTCCAGCTTTAAGCCGAGCTGCTCCTGAAGAGCGGTGAAAATCGACGGCGCGGAATCGTCCGAGCTTGGCGCCGCGGGTCCCGGACCACGGCCATCGGCGTCGGGCGGAGGTTTGGGCATCCCTATGTTCATCATCGACAAATCCGGCGCGAAGGACAGGACGAAATCATATTTTCCGGTGAGGCCCGTGCCGTTCTTTACCGTCCGCCCGACCATCATCGAGAGCCTTGCCGCGAGCTGGTCCATCGTCTCCTGCTCCCCCTGAAGGCGGGCGCGTCCCGGAGCCATGGCCATTATCGATCCGCGCCCATGAGGCAGCATCGGGTAGCCGTCCTTATCTGAGCGAAGGGGTTGGCCCGGCGCCGGAGAGGCGCTGTCCGGCGGCGCCGCGGCGGATTCCTTCAGCTTGGGGCCGCCCTTGGCGACCTCCAGTTCATAAATCGGCATTTCCTTTGTTTCGCGATGCAGCTTGAGATGGAAGCGCTCCGCTAACAGGCTTTGGATCATCTGCCGGAACTGCTCCTTGGTGGTTCCGGGGGGGACTTTGGCGGCGATATCGAAGTGCTCGCTATCAAGCAGATGCGGTCCGGAAATCTGATTTCGCTGAACGCCGTAGGCTTCTGTGAGCAGCATCATCAGGCTGCAATTGCTGCAACTGTATCGCGAGGGATCATCGGAGCCGGGCCCTCCCCGCATGCCCATCATCATCCGTCCCATCTGCTGCGGCGCCGATGGTTTTACCGTGGCGACCTCAAACTCCGGCTGCTGCGCGAAACAGGCGGCCATGCTCAAACAAATAATAATCGGTTTCATGTCAAGCCTCAGCGATGATCCGAGCCGATATGCACGGTTTTTCCGATTATGACGGCTTTTTCTTATTCGACGCGTCAGGAGCGCAGCCGTTGGGCGTCCACGGTGTAGCCCGGCAGATTTTCGCGCCGGTTGGCCTCTTGCACTTCCCGCGCCGATTCTTCGAGCTTCCTGGCTTGATCCTTGCGGCCTAAACGGCGCAGGAGCTGAGCGTCGCTGATCTTGAACAATGCCAGATCCGGATGATTCGGCGGCAGCTCGGCCGAGCCAATCGGCTTCATCCAGTTAGAAGTACAACTTTGCACCTAACTGAATGATACGTGGATCGCGATAACCGGTGACCACTCCGAACAAAGTGCTGATTCTCGAAAGCGACCCGAACGTGCTCGGATTGGTGTGATTGAACGCATTCGAGGCTTCGCCGCGAAGCTGGAAACGGAAACGCTGCTCCGGTCCAAAGGTAACGTTCTTCGACGCGGAAAAGCTCCAGCCTTCAAAACCCGGCCCACGAATCACGCCGCGGCCTTCGTTGCCCACGCGCCCCGACGCGGCCGGCGGATCCTGGAAACACGCTGTGTTGAACCACTCCGCCCGCGTCTTCGGGCCGTTGTTGGGATTGCAGACCAGGTCCGGGCGAAGGGTCGCGGCGCTAGGGCCGATGATGCCGAGGCCCGCCGGATCGAGGTTCGCGGTAGTCGCCGTGTAAGGCAGGCCGGTGTAGTACTGCCCGATGCCGGCGACCTCCCAGCCGCCCAGCGCCTTGCCGGCAAATCCTTTTTGTTCGCGGAAAAACGGAAGCGTGTAAACGAAATTTACGTTAAACACCTGAGTGCGATCGTACAGCGCCGGGCCGTATTCGCCGCGATTGAAATTATAGGTGTTCTGCGCGGCGTTGGAGCGGTCGGACTGATTGTCGGTCAGGTTTCGCGACCAGGTGTACGCGAAATTGATCTGCGTGTTGGCGCGGAAGCGCTTCTGCCCGGAGATTTGCAGCGAATTGTAATTCGAATTGAACCATGTCTCAATCGCCTGGGCAAAGGCGCCGTAGCCCTGGTAGGGGCGGAGCAGGTTCAAAACGGTGGTGTTGGCGGAGGTGATCGGCGTGCCGGCCGCGATCAATCCCGAAGAGTAGGCGAGGCCCGGCGGCAGCTCGTTCAGATCGATGTTTCCGAGCAGGTGCGTGCCTTTGCTGCCGACGTAGGCGATGTTGAAAATTCCGCTGCTGGTGATCTGGCGCTGGATTTCAAAGCTCCATTGCTGCATATAGGGCGTTTGATAGTTGTACGGCGTGGCCCACGGATTTTTCGGCGTGTTGCTGACGGTGGCCGTTCCTCCAGCAGGATTGTCCAGCGTGGTGTTGGTGATAGTGGCCGAATTTACAAACGGCGGGTTGTCGAAAATGTTCTGCTCATAGATTCCATACAATGTCGAATCGAAGAAGATGCCGTAGCCGCCCCGAATCGCCGTCTTTCCGGCGCCGGAGGGGTCCCAGGCGAAGCCGAAGCGCGGCGCAAAATTGGTGTTGTCCTGCGCGCCCACTTTGTCGCCGAAGGGGGAAGTCTTGCCGCCGATGATAATGCCGTTCAGATACGGATTTGGCGCGCCGGGCGCGAGCAGGCCGCTTGAAAGCAGCGGCGGCGCCTGGGCCGGGTTATAAACGGCGGGATCGAAATTGGTCAACTGGTGATTGGCGTCGATCGGCTGGCGGAAGTTGGAATAGCGGAGACCCACGTTAAGCGTGAAATTCGGCCGCACGTGCCAGTCGTCCTGAACATACAGCTCAAATTGCTGGGCGCGAATATCGGGCGTGAGATCCGCCGAAGCCTGGCTGAAGCTGGCGACGTTGCCCAGCAGAAAATTCGCAAACGCCTGATTGAACGTGGTGGTTCCGCTGGGGACGCTGGCCGGCGTGAAGACGAATGTGCCGGCATTATTGCCGGCCGCGTTTTCCTTCTTCTGGTAATGGTTATAGGTCCCGCCGAATTTCAGGGTGTGGCGCCCCATCACCCTGGTCATGTTGTCGTACAGGTTGTGATTGCGATTGTAATCGCGATACGGTCCGAAGCCCGCGATCCCCGTTCCTGCCGAGAAGCTGAGCGAAGGAACGCGCGATAGCGTTACCGGGAACGGCATGGGCACTTTAATGTCGGGCGAATACTGCGAATTCACGGTCCCGACCGGATTGCTGAGAATCGCGCCGTAAGAAAAATTCCAGCCTGCTTCATTCACCCAGGTGGGCGTCAAGGTGGAGGTGGCGCGGACCACCCAGGTCCGGCCGGGCGCGTTGGTGCTGGTGATTCCTACTCCGGGAATCGTCTCGCCCAGCGAAAACAGACCGGTTGGCTCAATCGTGGGGATTTGGTCGCGCTGGAATCTCGCCGAAAGCTGCAGTTTTTGGTTGAAATTGTGATCCAGCTTGTAAATCTCCTGCTCAAAGTTGTAGACGTTGCGGAAAACGTTCACCAGCGTATTGGTGGAGGAAGGCAGGGGGACTCGGGAGTAGATGTCTTTGATGTATTGCTTGGCCACCGGATCGATATTCGCGATCTGGGTCGCCGTCTGCGCGCAGGTGCTCCCGGAATATTGAACGCAGACCGGAGTCGGGAAAATGCCGTTCAGTTCCGCAGCCGTCGGGACCACGGCGGTGCCGGTGGCATAAGTGATGACGCGGCGAAATTCTTCGGAGAAAAAGAAATAGGTCTGATGCTTGTCCATCTTGCGCGAATCGTAAATCTTCGGAATGACGATCGGGCCGCCCAGGGTCCAGCCGAAATCGTTGTAGTGCAGCGGCGGAACCTGCGCCTTTCCGTTCGCGCCGAGATTCTGGCTGGTGGCGTTGGCGTAAAAATTGTTGGCGGCGAAATCGTTATTGCGGACGAATTCAAACAGATCGCCATGAAATTGGTTGGTGCCGCTCCTGGTGATGACGCTGATCTGGCCGCCGCCGGCGCGCCCCAGATCGGCGCCGTAGGTGTCGCGCTGCACCTTGAATTCCTCGATGGCGTCGATGCTCGGCGTGGTGAGCAAGGTGAGATTCGATCCGCGATCTATGTTGTCGGCGCCGTCCACCTGCCAGGCGCTGGCGGAGTTTCGCGCGCCGCCGATGGCGAACGGCACCACGGCCGTGACGCCCGAGGGCAGCGATACCCCCACGTAGAGCTGATCGGTGGAGGCGAAGCTCACGCCCGGCATGAGCGCCACCAACTGCTCGTAATTGCGCGTGATCAGCGCCAGCTCGCGAATTTGACCGCCGTTAATCGTCGTGCTCTGCTCGGCCGACTGCAACTGCACCTGAATGGGCCCGGACTCCACCGTCACCTGCTGTTGCACATCGCCCACTTCCAGCCGGAAATTGATGGTCAGCTTATCGTTGACGTTGAGCGCGATGCCCTGATTGACCGCCGTCTTGAAGCCCTTGGCTTCCACCGAAACCGAATAATGGCCGACGTCGAGCAGGGCCGCAGTATAGACCCCGTCGGCGTCGGTGGTGATGGTGCGCGCCACCGTGTTTCGGTCGGTATTGGTAATGGTGACCTTCGCGCCGGCCACCGCGCCGCCCGAGGCGTCCTGAACCGTCCCCGAAATCGAGCCGGTAATTTCCTGAGCGTAACCCAGCGCGGCTAACACAGAAATCGAGAGAAATGTTTTAATCACGAAAACCCTCCAATATAGGCAACGCTATGGCAGTCGTACAGAGCGTGCTTGAAAAGCCGGCCGCCCGTCTTCATCAACCGCTGCTGCAACTGGCCGCCGAGCGCGCCGGACTACAACGGTCCCTTCGAGTCCACTCACCGGAAGGAAAGCAGCAATCCTCCGCTTGGAAGTGGATTCTATCACAGACCGGCGAAGCAGCGGGCGTGGACTACTTGTGGTGCGCTTCCCACTTCCTGGTGATTTCGGCGATGGCGGCCTGGGAGTTGGTCGTGTACAGCCAGAAGATCTGCACCGCGTTGGCGCCGCGCACCTGCATTTTCAATCCACCGGTGGCCGGCGTGAATTTCAGATGCTCCTTGCCTTTGCGCACAGGCGTGATGACGCCCAGCGCGATCTTGGTGACGTGCGGGCAATCGCGCGCGGCCTCGACGGCCGGGATCGCGCTCGGAATCACGGTTGAGTGCCGGCCGTTGAACTTCGCGCCTTCCAGCAGTCCGCGGACGTGGCTCACGATTTCATCATCGCGCGGATTCGGGCGCGGCGGCCATCACGTCCATGGCGACGGTCGCATCGAGCGAAGGCAGCCCTTCAAACAGCAGAAACGTGCTCGCCGGCGGGCGCGCGTGGTCGAGATAATTGAAGCGCAGCGCGCGGACTCTATCGGCGACTGGCAGCGTCAACGGATACGTGCTCATCCAGAAAACGTCCTTGAAGGAGACGCCGAACGGTTCCAGATCCTTTTGCAATCGCTCGAAGCCGAACCGGATGTCTTCGTCGCGATTGCCGAAAACCATTTGCAGGCCGCTCAGCACAATCTTCGGCGCGTTCACAGGGCGATCTGCGAATAATTCGGATTTTTCGCGAGTCCCGGCGGATTCACGAATTGCACGGCGGAGGCGGGCGGTGAGGACAGACGGCCGACGGCTTCGCATTCCGCCAGCGGCTCCAGCCCGAGGCGCTGGAGCTGGAGAAAATTCACCTGAAGCTTGGGAAATGCCGCCGCCATCGCCTCGCGGGCGCTGTTCAGGTTGTCGAGCGAGCTTAAAAAACAGGTCGCGCGCAGAACATCCTCCGGCGCGACGTTCGCGGCGGCGACGGCGGCTTGCAGTTGCCTGACCGATTGGCGGACGTCCTTTGATTGCTGCCCGGCGAAGAACGCGAGCCCATTCGGATTCGCCGGCTTCTTTTCGACGGCGATGCTTTCGATGACGACCTGAGCGCCATTCAGCGGCAGCGCGCCGGCCTGAATGGTGCTGAGCGCCGGGACATTCAATTTGTGATCCGTGAAGATTTCGCTGACCAGCGTTTGCACCCGGCGCAGATCGCCGGAACCGACGACGAAGGCCCGCAATTTTACGATGGTTGCGCCGCGATTTTCGTGAAGCAGCGCGTTGAGTGCTTCGCGGATCTGCGGCGACATCAGTCCTTTTGCCGATAGCGGCGAAAGATGAAAGACAAGCCGCGAGGTTTCCGCGGCGACGGCCGGCGCCGGATCCTTCAGCACCGGCAGGGTTTGCGTGATCTCGTCTTCTTTCTTTTTTTTCTTCTGCGCGGAGGCGGCGATGGCGAGAAAACCCAGCAGAAAGATGGTCAGGATTCGTGCAGCGGGCCGCAAACACGGATTCTATCGCATTCCTTGGAGTTTTACTTTTCGCGCGAAAATATTTGACGATGACCATCGCGCAAATCGGGCTGGCGGTGCGGAATCTGGACGAGGCGGTGGAGTTTTATCGCGATAAACTCGGCCTGAATTTGCGGACGAGATCGAAAAGCATGGCGTTGTTCGATTGTGGCGAATGCCGTCTCGCGCTGGAGCGATGCGAAGCGGAACATCCGGAAAATTCGTCCGTTTACTTTCATGTGGACGATCTGGATGCGGCCATCGAGCGGCTCCGCGGCCGCGGCGTGCGCTTCGATCGCGGAGCGCATCTGGTGGCGCATTTTCCCGATCACGATCTATGGCTGGCGCTTTTTCGCGACGCGGAGGGGAATCGGCTGGGGCTGATGTGCTGGAAGCGGCAACCTGCCTTGCCCGAGCCTTCGCGGTTACAATGACGTTTAATGCAGCTCTGCGACATCTTCCTCAACCTCGGCGAGGAGAATTTTGAACAGGCCATGCGCTCGGTTTCCATGGGAAAGCTGAGGAACTATCAGCTTTTCGATCGGGTTAAGGCCCGGCTGCATGTAAATAAGCTGAATTCGGAGACGCTGCGCAAGGCGGCTCCGCGGGTGTGGACGCGGCTGGCCGAGCGTGACGACGATGTCGCCACCGACCTTTCGCAGGCGATCCTGGTTTCGCACCTGGATATGATCAAGGCCGTGCTGGATCATCTGGGCGTGCCGCACGAAGACGGTTTTTTCGCCAAAGATGCCGACGTCTCGGCGCATCTAAAAGACGGCTGGCAGGCGGAGGTTTGGGAGAAATTTCGCGGCGCGTTCCCGCCCGCCGCGCTGCTATTCTATATCAATCATCTGGCCTGGGAGGTCGCCAAGGCGGAGAACGTGTTTCGCCCGGCGGCTTGAGGCATCCACGACATGAAAGAACTTTTCGAAGCGATTCGCGCTGGAGATTCGTCGAAAATCGACGCGCTGGTGGCGGCCGATGCGTCGCTGGCGATTTTTGCCGCGGCCATTCAGGGCGATGTCGCGCGGCTGCAAGAGCTGGTCGCGGCCAATCGTTCGCTGGTGCACTCCCGGTCAAGCGATGGATGGACGCCGCTGCACCTGGCCTCGCACTTTGGAAAAGTCGAGGCTGTGCGGTTCTTGCTGAATAAAGGCGCGGATGTGAACGCCAGATCCGGCAACGCGATGGCCAATACACCGATCCACGCCGCGGCAGCCGGCCGTGCGCCGGAAGTAATCCGGGTCCTGATCGATCATGGCGCCAACGTCAACGCGCGGCAGCATGGCGGATGGACGGCGATTCATGCCGCGGCGCAGAGCGGAGATCTGGAAAGCGCGAAGGTGTTAGTGGCGGCGGGAGCCGACGTCGCGGCTCGCGCGGAAAACAACCAGTGCCCGCTTGATCTGGCTCTGACAAAGGGCCGGCAGGCGATGGTGGAGTATTTGGAAGCGAATGGGGCGAGGCTGTAGTGCTCCTGGCGCGCCCGAACTGATAATTGAACCCGGTGCTCCTGGATACGGCCATTTCGGAATTGCGCGAGAGCGCGCTTCAGCAGCTCGCCGCGGCGGATACGCTTGAGGCCATCGAAGCCGTCCGCGTCGAGGCGCTGGGGCGCAAGGGCAAGCTCGCCGAAATCAGCAAGCAGTTCGGAAAGCTCGACGCGGAGGAGCGCGCGCGCGTCGGGAAGCTGCTGAACGCCGCCAAGCAGGAGCTGGAATCGAAGATCGAGGCTCGCAAAACGGAGCTGGAATCAAAGGCGTTGGATGCGCGGCTCGACGCCGAATGGGTGGATTTGACGGCGCCCGCGCCGGGGCCGCGCCTTGGCAGCCTGCATCCGGTGACGAAGGTCCAGCAGGAATTGGAAGATCTGTTTGTCTCAATGGGATTCGCGGTGCTCGACGGGCCGGAGGTCGAATCCGAATATTACAACTTCGACGCGCTCAATATCCCCGCCGACCACCCGGCGCGAGATATGCAGGATACCTTCTGGCTTCGCGACGGCAGGCTGCTGCGGACCCACACCTCGCCGGTGCAGGTTCGCGGGCTTGAGAAACTAGGCCCGCCGCTGAAAATGATCGCGCCGGGCCGCGTGTTTCGCAATGAGGAAGTGGACGCCTCGCACGAGCACACGTTCTATCAGCTCGAAGGCATGATGGTGGACCGCGATGTTTCGGTGGCGCACCTGATCTACTTCATGAAGACGCTGCTTTCGGCGATCTTTAAACGCGACGTGACGGTGCGGCTGCGGCCGGGATTTTTCCCCTTCGTCGAGCCGGGGTTCGAGCTGGATATTCAATGCCTGATCTGCGGAGGACGCGGCTGCGCGGTGTGCAAACAATCGGGATGGGTCGAACTGCTGCCCTGCGGCCTGGTGCATCCGGCGGTGCTGCGCCATGGCGGTGCCGATCCGGAGGAGTGGAACGGGTTCGCGTTCGGCCTGGGGCTGACGCGCCTGGCGATGATGCGCTACGGAATCGACGATATTCGATTGTTCACCGGCGGCGATCTGCGGTTTTTGCGGCAGTTTTAACGATTGCTTGACGCCCGGCGCAAGGCTGGCAGGGCGGATTTTTATGAAATTTTCTTATCAGTGGCTGCGCGAGCTGGTCGAGGACCTGGATGTTCCGCCGAAGGAGCTGATGCGGCTAATTACGTTGAAGACCGCCGAATGCGAGGGCGTCGAAGAAGTCGGCAAGGCTCTCGAATCGGCCTCGGAGGCGGTGGTCGTGGCGGTCGAGCCGATCCCGGGCGGGCACAATCGCAAGGCGGTGATCGAGACGATTCGCTATGGACAAAAGACCGTCGTCTGCGGCGCGGAGAATTGCCGGGTGGGCGTCCGCGCCATTTATGTTCCGGCCGGCAAGAAAATCATCGGAGGCATCGAAAGCGACGGGATGCTCGCCAGCGCGGCGGAGTTGGGAATCGGGCGCGACCACTCCGGCATTCTGGAACTGGGGTCACAGCGGGCGCCCGAAACGGATTACGCGATCGAGGTGGACAATAAGTCGCTGACGCATCGGCCGGATTTGTGGGGGCATTACGGGATGGCGCGCGAGATCGCCGCGATCACGGGCAAGCGGCTGATCGACCCGGTGCGGGCCGCGGAACTGCCGGACAGCGCCGCGCCGGTTCGCGTTACCGTAGAAAATTTCGCTCTGTGCCCGCGATACTCCGCGCTGGTTCTGGAAAATGTGAAGGTCCAGCCGTCGCCGCTATGGCTGCAATACCGGCTGGAGGCGATCGGCCTGAACGCCATCAATAATATCGTCGACGCGACGAATTTCGTCATGGCGGAAATCGCCCAGCCGATGCACGCCTTCGACGCCGATAAGCTGCACGGCGACGAGATCATCGTGCGCTCCGCCCGCGCCGGCGAACTTCTGGAAGCGCTGAACGGCGAAACCTACGAGTTGGATTCCTCAAACCTCGTAATTGCTGATTTAGAAGGGGCCGTTGCCTTGGCCGGCGTGATCGGCGGAGGACCGAGTGCGATCTCCAGTTCCACCACGCGCATTGTTTTAGAGAGCGCCTGTTTCAGCGCGTCCAGCGTCCGCAAAACATCGGCGAAGCTGCGCCTGCGCACGGACGCGTCCATGCGCTTTGAAAAGTCGCAGGATCCCGCCAATACGATCCGCGGATTGAAGCGCGCTCTCGAAATCCTCGAACAGGTCTCGCCGGGTGTTCGGGTAGTGGGCGGAGTCGCGGATGCCTATCGTCCGCGGCCCGCACCCCCGCCGATCGAACTGCCGCTCGATTGGCTGGATCGCAAACTGGGCCGCGCCATTCCAGCCGCCCAAGTACGGCGAATTCTCGAATCGCTGGAATTTCAAGTCCACCCAACACGGGAGCGGACGTTTTCCGTCGTCCCGCCGAGCTGGCGCGCCACCAAGGACGTGACCATCAAGGACGATCTGGTGGAGGAGGTCGGCCGGATGATCGGCTACGATTCGATCACGCCCACGCCTCCGCTGGCGCCCGCCCGCGTCCCGCCGGAAAATCCCGAGCGCGCGTTTCATCATCGCGTGCGCGAGCTCGCGGTCGATCAGGGGTTTAATGAAGTGTATAATTACTCCTTCATCAGCGCCGAGGACGCGCGCACGTTCGGCCTGGACAACCTGGTCGAGGTAGCCAATCCGATCGCGTCGGAGCAAAATCTGCTACGCTCCAGCCTCCTGCCGGGGATCTGGAGAAATGTGCTGGACAATGCCCGTCACTTCGATACGTTCCGCATTTTTGAAATCGGCCGCGAGATATTTCCCGACCACGAAACTCCGCACTTCGCGGCTGCGCTCTACGCCAAGGACGACGGCGTTGCGGGTTTGCTGGAGCTGAAACGTATCGCCGAATGCATTCTGGCCGGCGTTCGCCTCCGCCCGGCCGAGGCGCGAAGCTATGAACATCCGCAGCGCGCGGCGAACGTTTTCTTCGGCGGCGCGAGCATCGGGCGCCTGTTCGAGTTCCATCCGCGCATGGTCGAAAGCGGGCGGGCCGCGGTCATCGATTTGGATCTCGCGCTGGCCGAAAAATTCCAGCCACCCGAGCCCCGCTATCAGCCGCTACGCCGGTTTCCGGCCAGCGCCTTCGATCTGAGCATCATCGCTCCGGCGCGCGGGTTAATCGCCGATGTCGAGGACGAGCTGCGGCGATTGGCCGGAGAGGATCTGCTAGCCATCTCGTTTCTGCGCGATTTTCCCCTTCCCGGCGGATCGCGAAGCATTTCCTTCCGGCTGACCGTCGGCTCCGCGGCGCGGACCTTGTCCTCGGAAGAAGTGAGTGAAATTCGCGCGGGAATCATCGACGGGATGCGGCGCGCGGGCTATGAGTTGAAGGTTTAACACGGCGGCACGGCCGGCGGGCGGGACGAACCGTTACACAAAGCGTCCGGCTTTTTTCTAAAGGATATGATGGTGGTTTGGATGAAGAAAAAACCGGCTCTGCGCGCTCGCGCGTTGTGCTGATCGTCGTTAGCGCGTTTACCATCGGCTACCTGATCTGGTCTCTGCGCGATTTCAAGCTCGCCACTCTTGTCGAAGATCTGCGGACGATGAACTGGTGGTGGGTCGCGCTGGCCATCTTTTCCGACATCACCGTTTACGCCTGCCAGGCCTGGCGGTGGAGCATGCTGCTCCATCCCGTCGAACCCGTGCCGATCTGGCGGACGGTGCGCGCGATCTACGTCGGGTTGTTCGGAAACGAAGTCCTGGGCTTCAATGCGGGGGAGCTGGTGCGAACCTACCTGATTTCGCGCTGGAGCGCGCTGCCCTACTCCGTGTCGCTATCGAGCGCCCTGATCGAGCGCATTTTCGACGGCTTCTGGCTGTGCGGCGCCGTCTTTTTCACGCTGCGCATCGTGCCCTATCATCGCCACATGAGGCTGCTGATTGACGGAGCTTACGCTCTGGCGGCGATCGTCGCCATCGGCGGGCTGCTGCTGATCCTGGCGATGGCATTCCGGCGGCGCGCGCGAGCCATGCTCGCGGGCGAATCCTGGAAGCGCCACTTGCGCGTGCTCATCGACGATCTGAGCCTGATCGGCCATTCGCGTTATCTCTATTTCTCGTTCCTGATCAGCCTGATTTATCTGCTGCTGCAACTGGCGCCGATTTTCTCGGCCTTTCGCGGCTACGGATTCGACGATATGACCGTGCGCGATGCTTTCGCCGTCGCCGTGCTGCTGCGCATGGGCAGCGCCGTGCCGCAGGCGCCGGGAAATATCGGGCTGTACCTGCTGATGCGCCAGGTGCTGGTGAATGTCTACCGCATCGTGCCGCGCGACGCCGAAAATTTCGCAGTGGTGTTCTGGGGGATTTTGGCTCTACGCCTGGTGATCGGCGGGGTCATCGCCCTCACCGTCACCGGCGCGAAGCTTGGTGAGCTGCGCCGCGCGGCCCACACCGAACGCGCCGAGCTGGCCCGGTCGCGGGAATAAGCCAGGCGCCGGCGCCCTAAACGCGCACTACTTCCACCGAACACTTCGCATGCGTCGCGACGGCCTCCGAAACGCTGCCGAGCAAAAAGCGATCCAAACCATGGCGTCCATGCGAGCCGACGAAGATCAGGTCGGCGCCCCATTGGGCGGCTTCGTCCAGGATAATTTGCTTCGGATTTTCCACCAGAACTGAAATCGACTCGGACGTTTTCAAACCGCTTGCGACCAGGATCCGTTCCGCGCTCTGCACGGCTTGTTCGGCGCGCTTCATCGCGTCGGCGCGCTGCGTCTCGAGCAGTTGGTCGCTGACGTAGGGCGGCTCCAGCGTCGATTGCAGAAGCGTCAACGACAGCTCGACCGCGCTCAGCAGGCGCGCCTCGGTCCCCGCGGGCCAGGGACGCGTTGCGATCGCGCGCGCCGCCGCAAGCGAGGGCTCCGATCCGTCGGTGGCGAGAAGAAGCTTCATCCCGCGCGAAAAGTCCCCTGGGTTGCGCACGATTTCCACCGAACAATACGCATGCCGGATCACCGCGCTGGCCACGCCGCCGAGCAAAATGTGACGGCTGTTATGCGATCCCAGAATGATCAGATCGGCCGCCATTTGCCGCGCCCGATCGACGATCACCGCCTTGGCGCGCCCGTGCATCATGAACGCCGACGCGTCGAGGTTCGCTGAGCACAGGCGGCGCGCGGCGTCCTCGGAAATGGAAATGGCCCGGCGCGTCACGTCTTCGTCTTCAGAGCCGGCCACCGTCAGGACTTCGAAACTGGATGCCGCCGGCCAGGGGCGCGCGAGGATGCTCGTCAGGACGGATTCGGCGGCCGGGGAGGAATCGATGGCCACAAGAATTTTCATCGATTCTATTTGACAACAAAAAAAGGGCCGCCAATACTCCGGCGGCCCAACCCTCCACCATTCAGGAGGTTCGTCTCGGATTCAATTTTCCGATGTCTTCACATTCTTAGACGAATCCGAACCGCTGCGGTTCCCATAATCAGAGTCCCGTCTTGTTCATTACGGCGTCCACGCGGACGATCTCCACGCGGCGATTTTGCGCCCGGCCTTCCTCGGTGCCGTTATCTCCAATCGGGCGGGCCGCGCCACGGCCAATCGCGGACATGCGGCTGCGATCCACGCCATGATCGGCCAGCCAGTTCAGGACGGCGTCCGCCCGCTCTTTGGAAACTTTGGCGTTGCCCTCGCGGCTGCCGCGATTGTCGCTATAGCCTTCAATCCGAATCTTCCAGTTGGGATTGTCCTTCATTTGCTGGGCGACCTGATTCAGATTCGCTTCGGCGCTTTGCGGCACTGCGGTCTGGCCGGAATCGAACTGCACCGGCTGGCCTAGCAGCGCGCGAGTGCCGTGCTCGGCCGGATGGGGCGTATTCCTCTGCTCCTTCGCAGGCGGATTGCTATGCGTTTCCGGACGATTCCGCGCTTCGGCCGGCGCGCCGGCCCGCGCTTCGCGGCTGACCACGGCTACCAGTTGCCGGCCGGCCGGCGGAGTCGGAAGCTCGCCATCCAGGATCTCCCGATTCGTCACATCGCGGCCGTAAAGGCGCCGGTCTTCGCTTTTATCGGGACGCAGCGTCGCGCCATCCAACGAAACTCCGGCAAACACGCCGCGCGAGCGCGACCACGTCAGAATTTCCGCGTGCATGGCGATGTCGGTTTGCGCGCTGGTCTGCCGCCCGATGGGTCCGGCGGCCGCGGAAGCTTCTCCTCCGATAGTGAACTTATCGCTCAGCAGCCGGTCCATCCCGTGCTGGTTCATCACCAGCATGATCAGATCCGTGGATTGGCCCCCAAGCTGAAATCCGAAGCTGCCGCCTTCCATCCGAACCGCCGCCGGCCCGCTCCAGCCGTTTCCGTGACGGCACAGCGCGTATCCGCGTCCATACTGGCCGCCCACCATGAAGGCGCCCTTCAGCAGGTCGGGAATTATTACGACGCATTGAGCTTTTTCGAGAAGATCGTGGGGAATCCCTTTATCCGGGCTGCGCATGATGTCCTCAATTGCCATGGTCGCGTTCTGAAGACGCGCATCCGGTTTGGTTTCCTTGGTTTCCCTTCTGGATGTTTCGCCTTGCCCCAACGCGAGGAGAGCCCCGGCCACCCCCAAAAACAGAATCGGTGTGAAACGTCGAATCATGCCCGGAGTAAGGCACGTTCATGACCAACTCAAACTGGCTTTGATTCCGCCACTGGCACGCCGCCACGGGAAGATTTTACTGAGAAAAAGCGGCACATTTTCCAGCACCGGTCCGGTAACCTGAAGATCAAGATGAGCAAAATGAAAATCGACCCGGTGGAATACCGGCGCGGCGAAATCATTTTTCGGGGCTGGCTTGCGGACGATCCCGCACGCATCACGCCCCGCCCGGGAGTGCTGCTGGTCCATGAAGCCTGGGGCCTTGGCGACTACGTGAAGCAACGGGCGGAGCGGCTGGCCGAAATGGGATACGTCGCCTTTGCCGCCGACATGTTTGGCGAAGGCAGGCAAGCCGCTTCCACCGAAGAAGGCCTGGGCTGGACCAAAGCCCTGCGCGCCGATGTCAGAGAAATGCGGGCACGTGCCCGGCTGGCTTTCGATGTGCTTGCCGCCCGTCCGGAGGTGGATTCTTCGCGAATCGCGGGTATCGGCTATTGTTTTGGCGGATCGTCCGTGCTGGAGCTGGCGCGCAGCGGAGCGCCCGTCCGGGGCGTGGTCAGCTTTCACGGAAATTTGACCACAACCGATCCGGCGCGCCGCGGAATCGTGCGCGCCAAGGTGCTTTCCCTTTCGGGCGACGATGATCCCTTTATTCCCTTGGAGCAGGTGAACGGATTCATCGCCGAGATGAAGTCCGCCGAAGTGGATTATCAAGTAGTGCTCTACGGCGGCGCGCGGCACAGCTTCACAAATCCCCGTTGCGGCGAGCGCGGCCTGAATGGCTTGGCTTATCATCGGCTGGCCGACGAACGCTCCTGGACCGCAATGCACGCCTTCTTCGCCGAAATTTTCGCACCCGCTCAGTAGAATATCCTCCCGCCCTCGCAATCCATTTGGAGGGCGGGATTCACCCCGCGCGAAATTTCAGTTTTGCAATTCTGCGCCTAGAGCAACCGCGATGGGGCGGAATACACGTTGAATCGGCCGTCGCGAACGAAGCCGCACAGCGTCACGCCGAAGCGCAGCGCTACCTCCACCGCCAGGCTGGATGGCGCGCCGACGGCGGCCACAACGGCGATTCCGGCCATCACCGCTTTTTGCAGCAGCTCAAAACTCGCGCGCCCGCTCAGCAATAGAATCCGATCGGAAAGCGGCACCGCGCCGCGCAAAAACGCCGCTCCGATCAATTTATCGAGCGCGTTGTGCCGCCCGACGTCTTCGCGGACCTCCAGCAATTCGCCGGCGGCGTCGAATAGCGCTGCACCGTGCAAACCGCCGGTGCGCGCAAAAACGGGCTGGCAAGCGCGAAGTTTTTCCGGAAGGCAACCGAGCGTTTCGCGAGCGATCACCGGCGCGCCGCGAGCGGGCGCCGCGCACTCCGCCAATTCGATCGCATCGACCGAGGCCTTGCCGCACACCCCGCAGCTCGAACTCAGATAAAAGTGACGCTCCAGCCGCGACAGATCGGCGCTTTCGGTGAGAGCAATCGCGGCAACATTGTTCTCCGCGGTAATGGACCGAATGCGCGACGCGCTCTTCAAAATTCCTTCGGTAAAAAGAAAGCCGGCGGCCAGTTCTTCATCATTGCCGGGAGTTCTCATGGTGATGGCGACATTGCGGCCATCGATACGAATTTCGAGCGGCTCTTCCACCGCCAGCAGGTCCTGCTCGATCGAATCTTGTTCGGCGCCCATCCTTCGAACCGGAACCGTCATGATGGCGCTCCGCATCGCTACAATAGTGTAGCCCGACCAGAAGGAGGACCAGTGAAGCGCTTTGTCATTGAACGGGACATTCCCGGAGTTGGAACTTTGGAGCGTGAGCAGCTTCGGGAGGCCGCCAAAAGGTCAAACGCCGCGCTGCGCGAGCTGGGGCCGGACATTCAATGGATCGAATCATTCGTGGCCGGCGACAAAACGTTTTGCGTATACCTGGCGAAAAACGAAGAGATCATCCGCGAGCATGCGCGCATCAGCGGCTTTCCGGCGACGAAAATCACCGAAATTCGCAAGATGATCGATCCCACCACGGAGCATCCCTAACGCCGGGTCGATCCGGGATTTAAATCCGCGCCAGGCGCCGCGCGACGAAAAAGGGGAGCATCACCACGGCCCATACCAGGTGAAGCGCGCCTCCGACGGCGATGCCAATAATGCGGAAGGGCAAAAGGAAAAGCCACACGACGGGATAAGCCAACAGCGCAATCAGCGCCAGCGGCCAGCAGAGCACCAGCAGGATGCACCACAGTAAGAAGGTGAGCATATATCGGTCCTTGCAGGGATACGTAAAGAGAGCGGGAAAGTTCGCTATTCCTGCGCGGACATCTGCGAATCCGAGTCGCGCCAGGCGCTGAGCTTGAGACGGCGGCAGACCCAGCACAACCCTTCGGTGGAGTTGGGAGCGCACTCGCCGCCGCAAACGGTGCATAACGCGGGTTTCCGGCCGCGATCCGCTTCAATGGCTCGGCGGGCCTGTTCGATGATCGCTTCCGGCACGATCGCTTCCGGAACTGGTTCGGATTCGGGCGTGCGCTTTCGTCTCACAACTCCACTATAACAGGCAATGCTCGAAGGAGTTCGGCGAGTCACGGTGAACGCCGCATCTGGCGATTACCGGATCACGCCGCGCGGCCGGACCGGAAAATATAGCCCGCGTCCAGGGGAGCGGTACAGTGCGGGCAGCGCTGCCCCGGTTTCACCGCGAGCCGCCGGGCATAGCGGCCCGGGACGCGGTGAACCTCCGCGTCCACGGTATGGGTGCACATGGGGCAATAGACCTTGCCCATTTCAGCCTTGGTCTGCGGTTTGTTCACGTAACTCCTCCTGGGAACAGAACTCGCGCTCACCGATTAGAGACGCGCGCGGCCGCAAAAAGAATCATTTTTGTGTCGCCTTTTTATAGATGGATGGCGCGCCGCCGATATGAAAATTGATGTCCGGGCAACCCGATCCAGCAACGGAAGCCTACTACCGGCGGATCGCCGCCCTTTCACTAGCCATTGAGCACAGCGCGCGGCGCGGCACGGCACAAGAGGTTCTTGAGATCGCCGAGGCGGTGAATCATCACTTCGCCTGGGAGCCTTTCGCCAACGGATCGGAAACGCCCGATCCGATCGCCGCCGCCGGGCTTGAGTGTCTCCGCGCCGCGACGCTGGAAGATTTGGACCGCGCGATCGCCCGCCTGCCCGTCTTTCCGGCCGTGGCGCAGCGCGCCTTGCAAATGCTGATAAACAATGACTGGTCGGGTGCGGAGCTCGAGGCGATCGCCTCGCGCGATCAGAAGATCGCCGCGGATCTGATTGGGGCGGCGAATTCCTGGGCCAGCGGCCCGCGCCGGCGCATCTCCACGATCTCTCACGCGATCAGTTACATCGGAGCTGCGCGGGCGGCGCGCATTCTTTACGCCGCGTCGATCCAGCCGTTGTTTTCAAGCGGCCCGCTGCGTCAGTTGTGGATGCACTCCCTTGCCGCCGCGCAAGTGGCTCGAACCATGGCGGAAACGAGCCTCTCGGCGGATCCGAACGAGGCATTTCTTGCCGGATTGGTTCACGACATCGGCAGACTGGCGATGATGATGCTGCCCGCCGCCTTCCAATCCAGCTTTGAGTATCTGACGCGGGCCGGTTGCGAACCCTTTCTGGCGGAGCGCATTCTTTCCGGTTTCAGCCACGCGCAAGCCGGAGCACGGGCGCTCAAGGGCTGGAGCTTTCCCGAGCCGCTGGTGACCGCCATCGAATTTCATCACGAGCCGGAAAAAACCGGCGATCGCTTGGCCGCGATTCTGTTCCTGGTGGAACATTGGACCGACGCCGGAGAGGATGCCCCCTCGGCGGCGCGATTGAGAATCGCGCTCGAACGCGCGCAACTGAAGGAATCCGATCTGGCGCAGTTGGTCGCCCATGAAGACCGGAGCATTGACGCGTTGAGGTATACATAGAAGAAAGCAGAGAACTCCAAACGCTTCTGACTTCTTCTTCCATGTCCACCGCTTTCATTTTTCCCGGCCAGGGCGCCCAATTTGCGGGAATGGGCAAATCCCTCGCCGATGCTTATCCGGAAGCTGCTCGCGTGTTTCAGGATGCCGATCGCGCGCTCGGCTTTTCGATCTCGAAGCTATGCTTTGAAGGTCCTGAGGATCAGCTCAAGCTGACCGAAAATACGCAGCCGGCGCTGCTGGCGGTTTCTGCCGCCGCTTGGGCGGTTTTGCAATCCCGAGGCGTAACGCCCGCCTATGTCGCCGGACACAGCCTGGGGGAATATTCGGCGCTAGTGGCGGCGGGCGCGATCGAATTCGCCGACGCGATCCATCTGGTTCGCAATCGCGGCCGGTACATGCAGGAAGCCGTGCCGCCGGGCGTGGGAGCGATGGCCGCGCTGCTCAAATTACCGGAGGAAAAGCTGGCCAGCGTTCTGGAGCAGGCGGCGCAAGGCGAGGTGGTCGCGGCGGCGAATTTCAATACGCCGGAGCAAGTGGTGATCGCCGGGCACGCCGGCGCGGTGAATCGAGCCGTGGAGCTCGCCAAAACCGCGGGCGCGCGCCGCGCCGTGTTGCTGCAAGTAAGCGCTCCGTTCCATTGTCCGCTGATGAAACCCGCGCAGGAACGATTAAAGCTGGATCTGGAGGCGACCCCGTTTCGCGATCTGTCAATTCCGCTGGTGAATAACTGGCAGGCTCGGGAAGTGCGGCGCGGCGCGGAGGCGCGCGAAGGACTCTACCAACAGGTTCCAAATCCGGTGCGCTGGACGGAAACCATCCGGCTGTTGATCGGCAAAGGCGTGACCCGTTTCATCGAGGTAGGCGCCGGGAGCGTGCTCACAGGCCTGGTTCGAAACATCGATGGCTCGGTAATGGCGCAAAAATTCGGGGAAGAATCGGACTGGGAAAAGCTCAACGAGGC
>JAJPHS010000018.1 GCA_021325175.1 Terriglobia bacterium | reverse complement strand
GCCGCGCGGTCGTGGTGAAATTTCTGGAGCATCGCGATGCCTGGCTCAAGAACAAGTTCCGCGAGGAGATAGAAGCCCTGGCCCGGATCGATCACCCGGGCGTAGTCGGCATCCTCGATGCGGGCGCAACCCCGGACGGGCTGCCGTTTCTGGTCATCGAATTTATCGACGGCGTGACCCTCCGCTCCGAGATCCAGAAAGGGCCGATGCCCGCCGGCCGCGCGGCGCGATTGATTCGCCAGATCGGCGGCGCGGTGTCCGCGGCCCACAAAAAAGGCGTGCTCCATCGCGATCTGAAGCCGGAAAATATCATGCTGGAGCGCCCGGGAACGCCGGAAGAAACCGTGCGTTTGATCGATTTCGGCATCGCGCGCGTGGATCGCCCCGAACAGCAGGCCCTGACCCACACCACTCGTTTCGCGGGTACCACCCCTTACATGGCGCCGGAGCAGTTGGCGGGCCACCCGCAGCCCGCAAGCGATATCTACGCCCTGGGCGTGATCGCCTACGAAATGCTCGCCGGGCGCCGGCCTTTTCTCGCCGCCAGTCCGGTGGAGCTTTATGAGCAGCAGCGCGCCGGGATCAGGCGCGGCGCGATTCCGGGAATCGCTCCCGCGGCGATGCGCCCGATTCTAAAACAGCTCTCGTTTCGTCCTGAAAATCGCGCCGCGTCCGCCCACGACGCCGCGGAGCAGGTCGCCCTGGGGATCGAAGGCAGACTGCCCGAAGAATGGTCCCGGAGGAAGGTCGCCGCGGTTCTCGCAAGCGGCGCGGGCGTTGCGGCCGCCGGCGGCGCTTACCTCTGGACGCGCTCGCGCCTGCTCGATCCATCCGAGCGCGTGATCGAGGTCCTCATGGGAAGCGAAATCCGGGAACATGGATTTCAAAAAAGTCTGGACATCGATTATCGCCCGCTGCAAAATGCCGACGCGACCGCGATCGACTCGATCCGCGTTTCGAGCAGCGACCAGGGCGAGTTTTTTCATCCACTCAGTGCGGCGCAGGCGGATCAGGCTCATCTCCGCGGCTGGACCCTGATCGTCGAAGCCGCTCTGGAACAGGGGCGGATTTATTGGGGACTTGACAATTCGCGCGATGCACGCCAGTATTCGCCGTACCTGGAGCGGAACGCGAACGGCACAGATACCGCCGGCTGCTTGCTGGTCGTCGCGCCGTCGCATCAGGGCATCGACCGGGTCTTGCCCGGGCCCGCTGGCGTGCGCCGCCGGATGGTGATGAAGTGGAGGCCCTCGACCGAAGCCGAGTTCTGGGTCGATGGCGCGAGCTTGATTTCCGGTTATCGCGGATTTTCCGGATTTCGCTATGCACGAGGCCTGAAGTTCGGCGCGACGCGCTATCTCAGTGCCGGGGCGAGTGCCGTATTCTGGAAAATCCGCCTGGAAATCGGCTAGGCCGGCTGCGGACCGCCTTCGAGAATACTGGGGACTCGTTTGCCCGTCTCCGGCTTGATCACCTGCTGAGCGCCATCGCTCTTCGGCGGAGGCGGCGCCGCCGCCAACGTCTTGCCTTCGATCAACTGATTCACTTCGCTGCCATCGAGCACTTCGCGCTCGAGCAGCGCCATGGCGATTCTCTCCAGCGCGTCCGCCCGCTGCTCGATGATCTGCCGCGCGCGATTATAGCCGTTTTCGACCAGCTTCTTCACCTGTTCGTCGATGCGGATCGCCGTCGCTTCCGAATAATCCCGATGCTGCGCGATCTCCCGGCCGAGGAAAATCTGCTCCTCGCGCTTGCCGAAGCTCAGCGGACCCAGCTCGCTCATGCCCCATTCGCAAACCATCTTGCGAGCCATCTCCGTCGCCCGTTCGATGTCATTGCCCGCGCCGGTGGTCACATGATGCATGAACAGCTCTTCGGCGATGCGCCCGCCCATCAGAATGGCGAGCTGGGCTTCGAGATAAGCCTTGTTATAGCTGTGCTTGTCGTCGATCGGAAGCTGCTGCGTCACGCCCAGCGCCATGCCCCGCGGGATGATCGTCACTTTATGCACCGGATCGGCTTCCGGAATCAGCGCCGCCACCAGAGCGTGGCCGGCTTCATGATACGCGGTGTTCTTCTTTTCGTCCTCGCTGATGATCAGGCTCTTGCGCTCGACGCCCATCATCACCTTGTCTTTCGCGATCTCGAAATCGTACTGCGTCACCACCTTGCGATTTTGCCGCGCCGCGATCAGCGCCGCTTCATTTACGAGATTCGCCAGATCCGCGCCGGCAAATCCCGGCGTGCCGCGCGCGATGGTCGATAAATCGACGTCATCGGCCAGGGGCGTCTTCTTGGTATGAACCTTCAAAATCTGCTCCCGGCCCTTCACATCCGGCCGCCCGACGACCACGCGCCGATCGAATCGGCCCGGCCGCAGCAGCGCCGGATCGAGCACATCGGGCCGGTTCGTCGCCGCGACTAAAATGACGCCTTCGTTCGATTCAAACCCGTCCATCTCGACCAGCAGTTGATTCAGCGTCTGCTCCCGTTCATCGTGTCCGCCGCCCAGGCCCGCGCCGCGATGCCGCCCCACGGCGTCGATTTCGTCAATGAAAATGATGCAAGGCGCGTTCTTCTTGCCCTGCTCGAACAGGTCGCGGACGCGCGAGGCGCCCACGCCGACGAACATCTCCACGAAATCGGAGCCGGAAATCGAGAAGAACGGAACATTGGCTTCGCCCGCGATCGCGCGAGCCAGCAGAGTTTTGCCGGTCCCGGGCGAACCGATCAGCAGCACGCCCTTGGGAATTCGCCCGCCGAGCTTCTGGAATTTCTGCGGCTCGCGCAAAAATTCGATAATCTCCTGCAACTCTTCTTTGGCTTCCTCTACTCCGGCGACATCTTTAAACGTCACCTTCTTTTGCTGCGAGGAATGCAGCCGCGCCCGCGATTTGCCAAAGCTCAGCGCCTTGTTCCCTCCCGACTGCATCTGCCGCATCATGAAGATCCAGAACCCCAGCAGCAGCACGAACGGAATCGAGTTCGCCAGCAGCGTAACCCAGCCCCCGCCATTGTCCTTTTCCACCTTCACCGCTACGCCGTGATCGAGCAGCTCCTTGGTGAAATCGCTGTAATTGGTCAGAATGACGGAGTGAAATTCGTCTCCGTTCTTGTACTTGCCGCTGATGTCGCCGGTGGCGCTGTTCAGCGTGACGCTGTCCACCTTTCCCTGCTCCACCTGCTGGACCAGATCGGAAAACTTCGGCTGCGCGCCAGGCGGCTTGCTGCCCTTGAACACGGCCCATACCAGGACCACCAGACATAGAATGATGAGCCACAGTACGGCGTTTCTGATACTTGAGTTCATGACTTCTCCAAAACACGGGCTCGACGGGAAACGTTAAATCTCTGGTCCCACTTCCCAAATACGAAGAACCGGACCGGCGCGGTGGCCCGCGGAAAACTCCTCGGCTGCGCCAAACTCGCGGGCCCACACGATTTTCCCCTCACTTTCGACAATCGGCCAGGTTCGCCGACGCCAGGAGGGTACCCGCGCAATTTGAAACATTTCCTTGATTTTTTGATCTCGGGATCGCCCCACGGGACGGTAGTGGTCACCAGGTCTCCAGGCGCGCAACTCCATTCGCGCCGCCAATTCCACCTTCAGGTTAGCACACGATGGCGATTGAGTTTCAGCAATTTCGAAGCAGATTTCTCCCGTCCCGCCGGGTGCGGCGTAAGTTCCGGGAACCCTCACCGCCACGGGCTCCGGCGTACGCTCGCCGCCAGGCCGTTCCAGCCGAATCGAATCGAACGATCGTGTCGCCGCTACGCCCGGTAGCCGGATCCGGCCGCTGCCGCCCGGACGCATGGCCAGATCCAGAATCTGTTCAATATGGTCGAACTCAATCCCGCGCAAATCCCCTTTGGCCGCCGCGATGGCTCGACGCAGCGCGCGTCTGGCGAGCGCCCGCGGCAATGCCGCCAGCTCGCTGGCCCGAAATTCGCCTTCAGGCAAAACCTGTTGCGACCACCACCGCTCTTCCTCAAACGCCAGATCCGCCAGATGCGCCAGCGCCTCGCCGATTCGCGGATTCCAATCCCGTTCGAGCCGCGGCAGCAGTTCATGGCGAATGCGGTTGCGCGCAAAGCGCGGCTCCCGATTGGTCGCGTCCTCGCGCCATTCAATTCCGCGCGATCGCAGATACTCTTCCACTTGCTCGCGCGTGATCTGAATCAGCGGCCGGATCCACGGCCCGTTTACCGGATGAATCCCCGCCAGCCCCGTCAAACCCGAGCCGCGCAGAATACGGAACAGCACCGTTTCCGCCTGATCGTCGCGAGTGTGCCCCAGCGCGATCCGCTCCGCCGCGCCATCTCGAATCAAGCCGCCCAAAAACTCCATACGAGCGCGGCGCGCGGCCTGTTCGATATTCCCGCGCAGCTCGCCCGATGCGCGAAAAAACGGAACATCCATCCGCGACGCCAATGCCGCCACGAATCGCTCATCCTCATCCGAGGCCGCGCCGCGCAATTTGTGGTTAAAATGCGCTAAACCGCTCAAATTTGCGCCAATTTCGCGCAAAACGTGCGCTAAACAAACCGAATCCGCCCCGCCCGATACCGCCGCGATCACGCGGCAATTGGCCGGCAGCATCGCGTATCGCGCAACTGTTCCGCGGATCAGATCCAGCACTTCAAGTCAGGGCAGCTTGAATGCGATCAGATTTTGCCCCGATATAACCGCGATATACTGCTTTCCTCGAAACGTATAGCTGATCGCGGGAGCGCGGATCGGAGCGCCGGTGGCGAAATGCCACAGCGTTTTGCCGGTCTTTCCGTCGAGCGCCATAAAATATCCATCCGAATCGCCGGTGAACACCAGCCCGCCCGCCGTCGCCAGCATTCCCGAAGGCGTGCTCACCAGCTCATGCTTCCATTTCGTGACGCCGGTCGCCGGGTCCACCGCCACCACCGATCCCGTCTGCGGATCTTTCGGAACGCGAAACGCATCGCCGGCCTGATACTGCTTGCCCTCGACGTATTCCTGTTTTTCCAGATCAAACAATTCGCAGCCGTCAGTGGAGGAAAAATAATAGAGCCCGGTCTGCGGGCTATACGCCGTGGCGTTCCAATTATGCCCGCCGCCGAGTCCCGGACAAACCAGCGTTCCTTCCGGCGTCGGCTCGCGATTAGCGATCAAAATCGGCCGGCCCTCGGCGGTCAACCCGTCGGCCCAATTAATTTTGGTGTACGGCTTCGCGGTGATGTACCTGCCCGTCGCCCGATCGAGCAAATAATAGAATCCATTGCGGTTCGCCTGGCCTACCGCCTTGATTTTCTTGCCATCGACGGTCACATCCATCAATACCGGATCGGCGACCGCATCCCAATCATGAACATCATGCGGGGTCATTTGAAAGTACCACTTCAACTTTCCGGTATCTGCGTCGATGGCCACGATCGCGCAAGTATAGAGGTTGTCGCCCGGACGGACATCGCCGTCCATGTCCGGGCCCGGATTGCCGACTCCCCAATAAATCAGATTCAGTTCCGGATCATAAGTTCCGGTAATCCAAGTAGATCCGCCGCCTGTTTTAAAGGAATTTCCACCCCAGCTCTCAATTCCCTTTTCGCCCGAAGTGGGAACCGTATAAAATCTCCAGCGCCGCTTGCCGGTATTGGCGTCATAAGCGTCGACGTAGCCGCGGATTCCCCACTCGGCTCCGGCGGTGCCGACCACCACCATATCCTTCACCACCAGCGGCGCGACCGTGTTGGAGTAGCCTTTTCTGTAATCGTCAATGGGCGTTTCCCAGATCACCTTACCGGTTTTCGAATCCAGGGCAACCAGCGTGGATTGAATGTTGACCTTAAACAGCTTGTCTCCGAGCATCGCGAAGCCGCGATTCACGGTCCCGCAGCACAAACCAAGGCCCGACGGCACGTAATCGGAATAGCTCCAGACCTTGCGGCCGGTCAGCAGATCAACCGCCCAGGCGTTATTCGACGGACCGGTGAGATACATCATGCCGCCAACCACCAACGGCGTGGTCTCGTTATTGCCGGGAACGCCGGTTGGCAGGATCCAGGCCGGCGCAAGCTGGGCGACGTTTGCCGCCGTCACCTGAGCGAGCGGGCTGAAGCGCCAGCCCTGATAATTGCGGCCGTAGGTGAGCCAGGTGTCCGGGTCCTGCTGAGCATGCACCAGCGCGTCGTTGGTCACCTGAGCGTTGGCGGCGAACGCCGCCACAAAAATCCAGAGAAGTCTTTTCATTGCATGTTCGCCTTGTTCTGGGATTTCAAAATGTACGCAACAATATCGTCGATCTGCGCCGGGCTGAATTTCCGGGCGTAATCGCCCGGCATCATCGACCGCATCTGCCGATTCACCGATCTGATTTCATCGCGCAGAAAGCTGCGCTCATTGCCGGATTGGTCGATCAGCCGCACCGAAAAATTGTCGACCCATCGCTCCACGCCGGTGATCGTCTGGCCGTCGCGCGTCACCACCGTCACCACTGCGAATCCGGGAGTAATATCCGCGTTCGGATCGACGATCGACTGCTTGATGCGATCGGCGTTGTTGCGCCGGTTTCCGCGGCTCAGATCCGGCCCAAGCCTTCCGCCGCGCGAGCCCAGGGTATGGCACTCGCCGCATTTCGCCTCGCCCCAGAAGAGTTTTTCTCCCTCTGCCGGATCGCCGGTGTAGGACATGCTCACCGCGGAAAGGGATCGCACAAAGGTCACCAGCCGCCAGATCTGATCCGATCCGAGCGACTGAAACGATGGCATCAGCGTTCCACGTACGCCCTCGGAGATGACGCGAAACAGGTCAGCGTCGGTGCGCCCGGCCTTGAACTGGCCGCGCGTCAGATCGGGCGGATGCATTCCCTCGGCCTGGCCCTGCGCTCCTTCGCCAGTGGCGCCGTGGCAGGGCGCGCAGGATTGCAGAAAAAGCTTTTGGCCATCCGCGATCGCTTGCGCGTTGCCGGCGAACGGATTTGTCTGGGCGAAGGCGAGCGTGGCGAGGCTGAAAAGCAAGCCGCCGGAACGAAACAATTTTGTGAAAATGGGCCGCTCCGCGCGCCCGCGCTTCCCGTTGCGAAGAAACCGCGGGTGAAGGAAGCAGCGAAGATCGGAATGTGCACGAGCTTTTTGTCGCCGCATCGGTACGGGCGAAATTTTATCAAAATCCGATCCCGCGGATGAGGTACGACGCCTTCCGCGTATCCGGCGCGCGCAGGCCGCCGGCCATCGAAGCGCGAATCTCGACGCGATGCTTGCCCTCCGCCAGCTCGCCCGATTGCAGCTCGAAATCGCCCGGCTCGATTTTTCGCTTGGCCGATTCCCGCCCGTCCACAAGCAGCGTAAGCTCGATCGGCCCGAACGGAGCGGCGCCTTTGAGCTTCAATCGCGATGACCCTTGCAACACGAAAAATGCATCCTCCGACGCCCATCCATCTTCATAAACGCCCGAAAATTCCAGATTCGGATTGGCCAGATCGGAGGGAAAATGTTCCACCGCCCGCGGAGCGGTGAGCGCGTTGTACTCCTCATCGGAGATCGCGGAAATATCGCGCACAAATCCGGTGATCCGCCGGCGGTCGAGCCGCACCTGGCGACCGAAGAGCCCCATTAAGCCGGATTTGTTGCCGGGCATGCGAAAGGGCTCTTTTCCCATATCGAGCATCAAATAAGAATCTCCCTCGATCTGCTGCGGCTCGATGACCGGGGAAAAAAATCTTCCCGCGCCGCGGGCGCCGCTCGCGATCTTTATTTTTTCCGAGCCGATGGCCGCAATCGGCGGAATCCGATTCTCGCCATCGCTGTTGAGCGTCGCCGTATATTCGACGACAAGACGCGCCCGCGCCGAAGGATGCAGGATTTGAAACAGAAGATAGCGCCCGACGGAGGTCATCATGCCCGGATAGAAATAATCGGGTTCGGAAGAGTAGAAGGCGACATTCTCCTGTGTCCCGAACGGTCCGGCCATGGAGTCGCTCCCGCCCAACTGCGAAACGACGGCGATCAAATGATCGCGAGCTTCCCGCGATTCCCGAAATGCGACGAATGCATGCTGAGTCTGGCGGTGATTGAGCGGGCTCGAATCCGAGCCGGTAGCGAGAAGCCGTGCATCCGCCTGCCGCGGGCCGCGCCAGCGATAAAAAACATTTTGGCTCGAACCGGTAGGCCCGGCTTTCATATCGAAAACCGCGGTTCCATCACGCTCCTGCCGCGCTCGCGCCAAACGGAGCGCGCTTTGCGCGAGGTTGGGACGAAGCCAGTTTCCCATCCGAAATACATCCTGTTCGGGATGCAGGTTCGCGGCGTTCTGAAAAAAATCGCCGGCGGGGAGATTCAGTTCCGCGGGATTGAAGTAAACGGCCTCCAGGCTTGAGAGGATCACGTTGTCGCTGTCGGAAACGATCGAGCGGCGCGGCTGCTGGCGTAATCGAGCCAATTGATCCAGCAGCCGGCTTGACGACGCCATTGGAAGATTGGCGAAACTGCCCGGACCGCCCAAACTACGGCGGACATAATAAATCTGACTGTGCAAGCCGAACGCGGCGATCAGCAGAAAGATCGCCAGCGGCAAAGAGCGCATACGCGCGGAGACGCCGGCTAAAACCAGCGAGCCGAGCAGGAACGGTTGAATGTACATGGCGAGCTTGAACAAGCCGAAATCGCCGCCGCTTGCGTACAGCTTCGCTCCGACGGCGAGCATCACCACTGCGATCAGAGCCGCCGGACGTCTGTTCCATGCCTGCCATAAAACGACGCCCGCGGCGATCAGCAGGAGCAGGCCGCCGGCGGCAATCGCGGCGTTCATCCTCCAGCCCGCGCCCTGCTCGCCGCCGATGGGAACGAAGCCCCACAGATCGGCGAGACCGCTGGGGACCAGAAAATAGGGAAATTTGCTGAAATTTGGATCGGCCGGTTCAAAGCTTCGGCCGGCCTGGCGCTCGAGGAACGGCAGGATCGCCAGCAGCCAGCTCCGTAGAAATAGAGCGACCACCGCGAACAGACCTAGCGACGGCAGAATCAGGGAGCGCAATTTTTCCATCGGCCGCGCGGCCGGTGAAGGCGAGATGAGCGCGAACGCATGGTAAAGCACGGCGGCGGCGATCAGGAACGGAAGAATTTCGTAATAAACGACGATCAACGCGGCGACCGGCACACCCGCGTAGAAGGAAAATCGCGCGGCGCTGCCCTTGACGGGCTCCAGCAGGAGGGCGGCGCAGATCGCCAGCAGCGTTAGTCCAAGCACCTGAGGCATCAATTGATACATGGCGCCGAGTGTGGTTAAAGGCGACACCGCCAGCCACGCGGAGGTCAGGATCGCCGCGCTTTGCAAGCGATCTTCGGCCAGCACCAGGGCGCCCGCCGCCGCGATCAGGCTAAGGTGCAAGGCGACGAGCAGCGGCATGTAAACCTGAAATCCCGTCAGCTTGGTCAGGCTGATCAGCCAGGCGATCAGCAAATCGCTGCCGCAGCGCGTTCCTTCGATGGCGTAGGAAAACCAGTAGCTCGCGCCGAGGTCGCGATTGTTCAGCAGCGCCGCGGCATCGGGCAGTTCGTAATAGCCGTGCGCCGCGAAACGATGCGCCATCATCACGAAGCTGCACATATCATTGTTGCCGTAGCTGATCCAGTTGAATCCGTAGAGCAGCAAGGGATAGCCGGTGAGCAGCGACGCGAAAACGAGAATCATCGCAAACGGCGCGATGCGGCGAAGCGGAATGCGCGGGCGGCGCAGCCAGAGAATCGCGGCGGCAGCGGCACAGAGCACGATGGCCAGCGTCCAGGCGAATCGCCCCACCGGAAGATTCATCTGGTTGAGCACGAAGACCGGCAGCACCAGCACGGCTGCGCCGATCCCCGGCGCCATCAACGCTCCGCGGAGCGAATCCTTGCGCGGCGACAGGATCGCGGTAAAGGCTGCGCCGAGAAAGCAGAACAGCGTAAAAAGCCCGAAGGAGAGCAATAGAGCGAGCAAGTTTTCGTACGAGACTAGCACCTTTCCGGACTACTTCGCGTCGCGCCAGTTTTCGCCTACGCCAACATCCACGAGGAGCGGCACGGCGAGCTTTCTCACCGACTCCATTTCGGACTTGATCATCGCCCGCATCTCGTCGGCTTCTTCGGGCGGGGCTTCGAAAATCAGCTCGTCGTGGACCTGCAACAGCATTTTTGTCCGGCGGCCGCGAAGTTTTTCGGCGATACGGATCATCGCCAGCTTGATCAGGTCCGCGGCGGAGCCTTGCAGCGGGGTGTTGACCGCGGTGCGCTCGGCGAATCCGCGCGCGTTCGGGTTGCGGCTTTGCATGTCGGGAATCGGGCGGCGGCGGCCGAACATATTGATCGAAACGCCGCTGCGGCGGACTTCGGCAATGGTCTGATCCAGCCAGCGCCGGACGCCGGCATAGCGCTCGAAATAGGCGCGAATATACAGCTCCGCTTCTTTTCGCTCGATTCCGAGCGAGGTCGCCAGGCCGAACGGAGTTTGTCCGTAAACGATGCCGAAATTCACCGCCTTGGCGCGCCGCCGCTCCTCGGGGCCGATCATCAGCGGCGGAATGCCGAACACTTCGGCGGCGGTTCGCGTGTGAATATCCTCGCCGTTTCGAAACGCCTCGACCAGAACCGGATCGCCCGAAAAATGCGCGAGCAGCCGCAGCTCGATCTGCGAATAGTCGGCGACGATCAGCTTCCATCCCGGACGGGGGAGAAACGCGGCGCGAATTTCGCGGCCCAGCCCGGTGCGGATGGGAATATTTTGCAGATTCGGATTGGAGGAGGAAAGCCGCCCGGTCGCTGCGCCCGTCTGATTGAAGGTGGTGTGCAGACGGCCGGTGTCGGGATCGATCAGTGCTGGAAGCGCATCTACATATGTTCCCTTTAACTTAGCGAGCTGGCGATAATCCAATACCTTACGTGCGATTTCGTGCTCGGCGGCGAGCGCTTCGAGCACGTCGGCGGCGGTGGAAATGACTTTTCCCTTGCCGTATTTCACCGGCGCGGGCAGATTCAAATCTTCAAACAAAACCTTACCTAATTGTTGCGGCGAGTTGAGATTGAATGTCTTGCCGGCGAGCTCGTAGATTTGGCGGCACAATCCCGCGATCTCCTCCTCCATCCGGCCGCTGAGCGCGGCAAGCTGCCCTGGATCGACGCGCACGCCGCATTCTTCCATCGCGGCGAGGACGCGCACCAGGGGCAGATCGATGGTGTAATAGAGCTCGCATAAACCGGCGGATTCAACTTCCGGCAGAAGTTTTTCAAAAAGCTGGAGAACGGCGTCGGCCTGACCGGCCGGATCGTTCTCGATGGCGACGTCCAGATAGCGCTCGGCAAGCGAGGTGATATCGCAGCGGCCAGGCTCGGCTGAGATGAGGAAGCCATAGAGCATCACGTCGTGCTGGAGCGAAGGGGCGTCGCCGAAGCGGCGAATCAGGGACTTAATATCGTGGGCGACGGCGGCCCGCGCCGGGATCTTTTGCATGGCTACGGATCTGGCCTGCCGCTTCTTCGCCGAAAATCCGAGGACGGTCCGCTCCATCATCTCGCCGGCGGCGACGGCGACCGGCGCCTCGGGGGGAAGCGCCGCGAGCCAATCGTTCAGCGCCGCCTCATCTTCGAGCATTTGATAATCGCGATCGCGCGGATCTACCTGCGCCGGTCCGAGCTCGCGCAGCAGGCTTGAAAATTCGAGCTTTTTGTAGAGTTCGCGAAGAGCGGGCATGTCCGGCTCTTGCGCCGCGATCGCTTCCAGGCGTAGTTCGATGGGAACGTCGCAATGAATAGCCGCCAGTTGTTTGCTGAGCAGGATCTGTTCGCGATGATTCTGCAAGCTTTCCCGATAGATTTTGCGCTCGACCTCAGCAGCGCGTTCGAGCGCGGCTTCGACCGAGCCGAAGCGCTGGATCAGGTCCTTCGCGCCCTTATCGCCGATGCCGGGCGCGCCCGGGATATTGTCGATCGTGTCGCCTTTGAGCGCCAGCAGATCCGCGACCTGCGACGGCTTGACGCCCATGAATTCTTCCGTCGCCGTGGCATCGTACCAGGTGTCGTCCTTCATGGGGTTGAGCATGCGGACATGGTCGTTGACGAGCTGGAGCATGTCCTTGTCGCTGGAAACGATTACGACGTCAAGGCCCTGCTCGACCGCGCGGCGGGCGAGGGTGCCGATCACGTCGTCGGCTTCAAAGCCGGGGTATTCGAGAATCGGAATACGCATGGCCTTGAGCGTTTCGCGGATGAGCGGGATTTGCTGCAACAGATCGGGCGGGGTTTCGGTGCGGTTGGCTTTATAGGAGGCGAACGCTGCGTCGCGAAAGGTGGGCCCTTCGCTTTCGAAGATCGCGGCGAGGTACTCGGGAGAGTACGAATTCCTGAGCTTTCGCACCATGTTGTGAAAAATGTAAACCGCTTCGGTCTGCATGCCGGAGGCAGTGCGCATCGGCGGCGCTCCGGTGCGCGCGCGGGCGTGGTAGGCGCGAAAGATGAAGCCGAAGGAATCGATCAGGAAAAGGCGGGGCACTTTTTCATGTTACGACCGCGCCATTGCTCGCGGTCATGCTGATGGAGGTTAATCGCGTTTCACCTCCGGCGTGAATGGACCAAAGTATGGCAAAACAGACACAAGGCAATCCGCTATTGTGTCTTTTAAGACACATCATGGGCGAAGCAAGTCTTTTTTTTTCAGTAAACTAGCTTTGTACCGGAAACGTCATTACAATTGACACTTGGTGTGAATTTGAGGCAGTGGAGGCCGGCTTTTGAGATTTGAGACAACGGTGCAGCGCCCGGTGGAGGCATCGGGCGTGGGTCTGCACAGTGGTGTGCCGGTTCATATCCGGATACTTCCCGCCCCGCCATCGACTGGCATCGTTTTTATTCGCACTGATCTCGACGGCTTCTCGATTCCGGCAAGCTGGCGCTATGTGCAGAAAGTCAGCTACGCCACCAGCCTGATGCGGCAAGGCGTCCTGATCTCCACAACAGAACACCTGCTCAGCGTTTTTTACAGCATGAGCGTGGACAATGCGTTTGTCGAAATCGATAATCTGGAGGTTCCGATTCTCGATGGAAGCGGGCAGCCGTTCGTGGACCTGATCCGGTCGGCGGGGGTGAAGCAGTTCCGGCGGCGGCGGCGTTTCCTGCGCATCCGGCGGCCGGTTTCCGTCGAAGCGGGCGGCAAGCGGATCAGCTTTCTGCCTTCGGATCGATTCTTGCTGACCTGCGATACCTTCTACGATCATCCGCTGGTCGGGCGGCAGATTATTGAGATGGAGGTGACGCCGGAGCGATACGCGGCGGAGCTGGCGCCCGCCCGCACCTTCGGCTTCGAGTATGAGCTGGACCAGATGCGCAATATGGGCCTGATCCGCGGCGCGTCGCTCGAAAACGCGGTGTGTTTCAATCGCACCTCGATTCTCAATCCCGGGGGCTTGCGCTTTGAGGATGAGTGCTGCCGCCACAAGGCGCTGGATTTAATCGGAGATCTGGCGCTGATCGGCAAACCGGTGCTGGGGCACGTCATTGCCGAGCGGGCCGGACACGCGATGCACTACGCGCTGGTAAACCGGATCATGTCGGACCCGACGCTCTACGAAATTTTAAGCTTCGATCAACTGGCGACGCGCGTGGCGCACGCGCTGGTGTCGTAGCGCACGTAAAAAGTCAGGACCGTTCCACGATCACCGCCGTGCCGTAACAGAGCACCTCGGTGACGCCCTGCATCACTTCGGTGGCGTCGTATCTCATGCCAATCACGGCGTTGGCGCCGAGCTGCTCGGCATGCTGGCACATCAGCTCGTAGGAGTGCTCGCGGGTTTTTTCGCAGAGATCGGTGAGTAACGTAATATTTCCGCCGACGATTGTCTGCAAACCCGCGCCGATGGTCCCGAAAATCGAGCGCGACCGCACTACGATGCCACGCACGATGCCTAAATTCCGCATCACCCGATAGCCGTCCAGGTCAAACGCCGTCGTCACCAGGCTGTGATCCATGGGTGAATTATCGCACTCACCTGGCGGTGGATGCCGGGCCCTCGCCTTTTAAAAATTTCAGAAGCGGCGGGAAAAACATCTCCGGCGCCTGCAAATGCGGGACATGTCCCAATCCCGGCAGCAACACCAGCTCCGCGCCGGGGATGGTCTGGGCGATGTGGCGGGCGCGTTCGGCAAAGTCGGGCGTATCCTGCTCGCCGCCGATCACCAGCGTTTTCACCTTGATCTTGGGCCAATCATAATCCACCGGATCGAGATAGGTGATCTGCTGATAAATCGCGCGCACCATGGCCCACCGCGGCCAGTCGGCGGAGAGCGTCGGCGCGTACAAAATCCGCACGTATTTCTCGTATTCCGGTTTCCAGGCGCCCGGCGGAAAATAGCGGCGGATATTGGCGTAAAATCCCTGCCAGCGCTGATCGTTGGTTTGCGCCATCATCCGCTTATAGGAGTCATCGGCCGAGACCCACGGACGCTCGTAGCGCGGATCGTGCAGGCCGATCGGGTTATAAATCACCGCGCGCTCGGTGATATCGGGAAACGACGCCGCGAATCGCGTGGCCAGCATCCCGCCCATGGAGTGGCCGATGATGGAAACCTTGGTAATTCCCAGGGACGTGAGCAGCTTGCGGCTGTTCAGCGCCATATCGTGAAAATTGTAGGGAATGATCGGCTTCGAGGATCGTCCAAACCCGATCTGGTCCGGCACCACCACGCGGAAGCCTTCCTTGCGCAGCGTATCGATGATCGCGCCGAAATAGAATCCGCCGAAATTCATCCCGTGGAACAGCATCACGGTGCGGCCGTTAGGCTGGCCCGCGGCCGGAACATCCATATATGCCAGGCGAACATCCTGGCCGTACATGGTCAGGGGGAGATAATGCACGGGATAGGGATAATCGATGTCCTCGTAGGTGATGCTTCCCGGCTTTATATCGGTGGGAGCCTTCGTCGCCGCATCCTGCGCCAGCGCGATCAGACCACAAAGCAAAAACAGAAAGGCCCGCATGTGCCCAATCATACCCCAGCGCGGGCTCAAATGATGCCGTTTCCGGGTTTACCGCTCCCGGGCGGAGGTGCTCGCCGGGGTGGTGTTCTTGTGCATCAGGTATTTGTCATACCAGGCGAGATAGCGCTCATAGCGATCGCGCACGAAACTGGGGCGCGAGATGCCGTGGTGTTCGCCGGGATAGATGATCAGTTGGGTATCGATGCCCAAGCTGCGCAGCGCCTGATACATTTGCTGGCCGCCCTGCACCGGAACATTGAAGTCCTGTTCACCGCCGAAGAAGATCGTGGGAGTCTTGATGCGATCGGCGTGCAGGAACGGATAGGAAATCTTGACGTACGTATCCCAGCCCTGTTTGGTCCATGGCGGGCCGATCTCGTTATCGTACTGGATGATGTACTGGTCGGTGCCGTAGAAGGAAACGGTGAAGGCGGTGCCGGCGCCGCTGGTGGCGGCCTTAAAACGAGGATCGCTGGCGATCATGTAGTCGGTCAGGATGCCTCCGTAGCTCCAGCCGCCGACGCCCAACCGCTCCGGATCGGCGACGCCCATGGCGATGGCTCCGTTGACGCCCGCTTCCAGATCCTTCACTTCCAGATCGCCCCAATCGGCCGCGATTGCTTTTTGATATTTCGAGCCGCGCCCGTCGCTGCCGCGATAGTTCATGCGAAGCACCGCGTAGCCGTGAGCGGCGAAGAACTGGGTTTCGAAGCTGAAGCCGTGCGCGTCCTGTCCTTTGGGACCGCCGTGAATGCGCAGCAGCAGCGGAACCTTCGTTCCGGCCTGATAGCCGACCGGATAAGTCAACAGGCCGTGAACTTCATTTCCGTCGCTGGCCTTGAAGCTGACCTCTTCCGTTTTGCCGAGCTCGAGATCGGCCATCACCTCATCATTGGCGTGCGTGAGCTGGCGAAGACGCCAGTTATCGAGCGCGTAAATTTCGGCGTGCTGCGTATCATTTCCCGAGGTGACCACGGTGCAGGCGCCGGCGCTCGAGGAAAAATTCACGACCACGGGTTTGGACATCAACGGCTCGGCCGCGCCGCCGCTGACGGGGATGCGGACCGGATAATGCGAGCGATCGTCAGTGACGTAGGCGATGATCGCCTTGCCGTCGCTCGTCCAGCGCGGCGAATTAAAGCCGCGGTCCATATCCATGGCCGCTTTCACCAGCGTGGGCGCGGCGGAGCCGTCCGCCGGCACGATCGCGATATGCTCCTGGCTGTAGGCGCCCCATTTCTTATCCTCGCCGGCCATGAACACGAGCCATTTTCCATCGGGACTCCATTCAGCGCGGCCGCCGCGGCCTCCGCCGGCATGGACGTCCATTGGCGTAATCTCTTTTTCGGTCGAGCCTGGTTTGGCTTCGGCGATATAGAGCTGCCCGCCCGGATCGCGATCCGGATCGGCTACGTGGTTGCTGCTGAAGGCGATCCATTTCCCGTCCGGCGACCAGCTTGGCGCGCCCTCATCCCACTTGGTTTGCGTGGTGAGGCGCTCGCTCTTCTTCGTCGCGAGATCGAACAGATAAATAAAGCTGTGGCGCCCGGAGAGCAGATAGCCCTGCACGTCCTGCTTGTAGTGATAACGATCGATGACGATGGGCTTGGGCGCCGGGCCGCGGCCGCCGCGTCCGCCATTCGCCGCCGGAGTGTCATTCGCGTCCGGGTCCGGATTATTCGGATCCGGATCGCCGATCACGATCGCGATGCGCTTGCCGTCGGGCGACCATTCATAGCTCTGAATGCGGCCCTTGATATCGGTAAGTTGAAGGGCTTCGCCGCCGTTTAACGGAAGCAGCCAGATCTGATTGCCGCGCGCCGGGCCCGGGCGGGTCGAAGTAAAGGCCAAATACTTTCCATCGGGACTCCAGCGCGGCGAATTTTCGCTTTGATCGCTTGAAGTGACCTGGCGATTTCCGGAGCCGTCGTAGCCGATCATCCAGATATGCGAGTTGCCGGCGCGGTCATTTTTCACATCGATTTGCGACATATCGTACGCAACCGTTTTTCCGTCGGGCGAGCACTGCGCGTCGCGAACATCCTTAAATCTGGCCAGATCGTCGAGCGAGAGCGTGCGGCGCGATTGCGCCGCGACCGTGGAGGCGCAGATCAAAACAAAGAGCAGCGTACGATTCCGCATGGCAATAGTCTACAACGTAGTTCGCGCCACGGGTTAGCCGGATTGCCGCCGGAGCTTCCGCTATCATCTGAGTAGTTGAAAGTTCGAGCAATCGCATGAGCCTGTTCGCAACCAAATCGATCGACGCCTTGCTCGCGCAGGCCGAAGGCGAGAAGAGCCTGAAACGCAGCCTCAGCGCGCTGTCGCTGGTGGCGCTGGGAATCGGGGCGATTATCGGTGCGGGAATTTTCACTCTTACCGGAGTCGCGGCCGCGACGCACGCCGGTCCGGCGATCGTCTATTCCTTCATTCTCGCGGCCTTCGGCTGCGCTTTCGCCGGGTTGTGCTACAGCGAATTTTCAACCATGATTCCCATCGCCGGAAGCGCGTACACCTATTCCTACGCGACCATGGGCGAGCTGGTGGCATGGATCATCGGCTGGGCGCTGGTGCTCGAATATGCCGTGGGCGCGGCCACCGTCGCGGTAAGCTGGGCGGCAACCTTCGATTCGATTCTGCTGTCTTTCGGGATCGAGATGCCGCGCGCGATCGTCGCTTCGCCCTATTCGCCGCAGCCGGGCAGCGCAAACCTGCTGGCGGTCGCGATTGTGTTCGTCATCACCGGGATTTTGATCCGGGGCATCAGCGAATCGGCCAAATTCAACGACGTGATCGTCGTCCTGAAGGTTGCGGTGGTGATTTTCTTCATCGGCATCGGCTATTTTTTCATCAACCAGCAGAATTACCGCCCGTTTCTGCCGCCCAACACCGGCGAATTCGGAGCCTTCGGATGGTCCGGTGTGCTGGCCGCCGCGGGGCAGATTTTCTTCGCCTATATCGGCTTCGACGCCGTTTCGACCGCCGCGCAGGAGGCGCGCGATCCCAAACGCGACATGCCCATCGGCATCATCGGCTCGCTGGCCATCTGCACGGTGCTGTACATCTTGTATTCGCTGGTGCTCACCGGGATCGTCAATTATAAGGACTTGAACGTCGCCGCGCCGCTGGCCGTCGCGGTGGACCACATGAAGGGACTGCCTTGGATCGGCTTCCTGATGAAGCTCGGCTCGCTGTGCGGCTTGACGTCGGTGATGCTGGTGATGCTGTTGGGACAAAGCCGCGTGTTTTATTCGATGGCCAATGACGGATTGCTGCCGAAGCTTTTTTCCGACATTCACCCGTCCTTCAGAACGCCCTGGAAATCGAACCTGGTGTTGATGGTGTTCGTTTCGGCGGGGGCGGCGTTCACGCCGATCGATCGTCTGGGGGATCTCACCAGTATCGGCACGCTGTTCGCGTTTTCGGTGGTGTGCGTGGGCATCGTGATCATGCGGCGGAAGCGGCCCGATTTGCCGCGTCCGTTCCGCACGCCGATGGTCCCGCTGATTCCGATTCTCGGCGTGGTGGTGAATCTCGCGCTGATGGCCGGACTGGGCGCGATCACCTGGGCTGCATTTCTGACCTGGATGATCGCCGGCCTGATCATCTATTTCGCCTATAGCCGCAAAAACAGCAGCCTTCAGCGGGCGGGATGAATTCCGCGATCCTCATCGATCTTTAAAAAATGATCGGCGGCGATTTCGCCCAGCGATTGTTTCTTTCCGCTTGGCCAGTCGATCCGGATCGATGCTCGCGTATCCTTGCCCAGCCCGAAGGTTTGCGCCAGGTCGCTTTGCGAGCAGTAGCTGGATCCGCTGCGAACCATGCTCCACTGTTTGCCGGATGCGCTTTCCAGGTGGATAACCGCGCCGATGCCGTCGCGATTCGATTTGGTCCCGGCCAGGCGCAGGGTGATCCAGTGGTTGCGATTGCCGCCGTCGTTGCGGAACAGGTGCGCCGGACCGTTGTTGGTGGAGACGAGGATGTCGAGATCGCCGTCGCGGTCGAAATCGGCGTAGGCGGCGCCGCGCGCGACCATCGGTTCGTTGAAGGCCGCGATGTTTTCAAATTTTCCGCCGCCGAGATTATGAAACAGCAGCGGCAGCTCGCGATAGAACACCTTCGGCTGCACGCGGTTGATCTCATCCTCGATATGCCCGTTGGCGGCGAAAATATCCGGCCAGCCGTCCAGATCGTAATCGAAGAAGAAAGCGCCGAAGGTCAGCGAGAGCAGGCTGGCGCGGCCCACGGCGGAGCGCGGCGCCTCATCGACGAACAGCCCGTTGCCTTCGTTGTGATACAGGCCCAGCATCTGATTGGAAAAATTTCCGACCAGCAGATGCGCGCGGCCGCTGCGGTCGTAATCGGCCGAATCCGCGCCCATGGCTCCGCGCGCGACGCCGTCCTCGCCGTAGGCGACGCCCGCGGCCATACCCTCCTCGCTGAACGTGCCGTCATGGCGATTGCGATAGAGCTTGTTCGGCTGCGTATCGTTGGCCACAAAAAGATCGGGCCAGCCGTCGCTGTCGTAATCAAGCACGGCGACGCCGAGCGCTTTGCCGGAGGGATCGCCCACGCCGGATTTTTCGGTGACGTCTTCAAATCGCCCGCCGCCGAGATTGTGATAAAGACGGGACCGCGATCCCTTGTACGATTCCGGAGTGCAGTACGATTTGGTGGCGCCGTCGAGCGAGCACCACAGGTCGATTTTCGGCGACCATTCGACGTAGTTGGCGACGAATAGATCGACCTTGCCGTCGCGATCGTAATCGAGCCAGGCAGCGCTGGCGCCGAAGGCGGCGTTATCGAGTCCCGACGATTTCGTCACATCGCGAAATTTCCCGCGGCCCTCGTTGTGAAACAAATGATCGCCGCCGAGGGCGGTGACGTACACATCGTCGCGGCCGTCGTTATCGTAATCGGCGATGGCGACGCCCATGCCGTGGATTTCGATATCCAGGCCGCTGCCCGCGGTGATGTCGGTGAACGTTCCGTCGTGATTGTTGCGATACAGCGCGGCCGTGGATCTCCGCCCGCGCGGGGTAAAATCCTTGCCGTTGATCAGCAAAATATCCGGCCAGCCGTCGCCGTCGGCGTCGAAAAACGCGCATCCGGAGCCGAGCGTTTCCGGCAGAAGTTTTTTTCCGGCGCGCCCGGCGTTGTGGGTGAAATGAATGCCGGCCCGCGCCGTCACGTCACTGAAGGTGACCGGCGATCCGGCGAAGGCGAGCGGCGCGAGCAGCAACAGCAGCAGCTTCATGGCCGGATCGAGCTTTCGTGATCATGAATGGGCTGCCGCTCATTGTTATCCTCGGGACTGTTCGCGCGGTGATGCGCGGTGATCGATTGCGAGGCTTCGTCGGCCTTGAAGCGCTCAAACAGCTTCTGCTCGCGCGCCGCCGCCGCCAGATCGCCCAGGCCGCGGGCGCACAGCATCCAGGTGTAGTGCGTTTGCACGTCTTCGGGATCGACGGCGGCGGCCTGGCGAAGGATGCCGATCGCGCCGACGTAATCGCGCTTTAAAAACAAAATGCGCGCGATTTGATTTAAAACCACGCGATCGCGCGGATACAGCGCGCGCGTCTTTTCGAGCGATTCGAGCGCTCCATCGTAATCGCCCGCGGTTTTCTGGATCTGCGCCTCGAAAAACCAATTGCGGCCGTGATCCGGCGCGAGCTTCAACGCCCGGGCCAGGTAGGGCCTGGCCGCATCGGTTTCCCCTTCCTGAATCAGCGCGCGGGCAACGTTCAGCCATCCGTCGGCGTAATCGGGTTCGGCTTCGGTGACGCGTTTGAAAGCGAACTCCGCGCCTTTCAGATCGCCTTGCAGAAGCAGGCCGATGCCCCAGTCATTCCAGCGCTCGCGATCCTGTTTCCGCGCGATGGGCGACCAGTTTGCGCGGCCGATCGGAAGCGAGGCGCGCGCCTCGGCCAACGTCACCACCGGCACGTCGGGGATGCGATCGCGAATCTTGCCGGAGACGTTGGCGGGAATCTTTTTGAATTCGTATTCGAGATTGTCGAAGGCGGCGGTGCGCAGCCCCGCGCGCTGGCCCGATTTGGGCTCGCCCGCGTACGCAAATTGCGTGTAATACCAGGAAAATTTGCGGTAATTCAAACGCGCCGTGAGTTGGATCGGACCACGGGCATTGTTCGGCGCCTTCACCAAAAAATGCGCGACATCGGCCGCGCCGGGCGGGATCAGATGCGCGTACAAAAGGCTGCGCGTCTGCCACGCGTTTCGTTTATTGATCGGATTGCCGGCCGCGTCGAGTTGATAAGAGCGATAAAAATGCGCGCCCGGCTCCACGGGACCCTTGCCGTTTTCGGTAATGTTGCCGCTCCAGAAAATCACGCGGCCATCGGCGTCGCAAGCTTGAAGCTCCAGCCACACATCGAAAGCGTCCACTGTGCCGCCGGGAAAAAAGTGGCCGATCGCGCGGGTTCGAACCACGACATCGACGCGCACGGTGGCGCCTGGTTCGAGCGCGGCGCCGGAAGCATCGATGGGCGCGGAGATTTTGCCGATATCGCGAATGGTCGCCGGCGCGGACGCTTCGGCCTCCTCGCCGACTGCGAAAGAAGTGTTGGCCGGGATGGAATCCGTCCGGCGGAGCATCGCCGTTTCCCCGCGGCGGTTCTCGACCGGAGCGATCGCGAAAATATCAACGGTGATAAACCCGGATTTGAGAAACTCCTCCACGGCGCGCATCTGTTCCTCATCGCCGTTGGCGTAGGCGACGGCCATGTTCGCGGCCGCGAAGCGATGCGAATGAACTTTGCCTCGGCGATTGCCGGGATCGCGCGAATCGACCAGCGGCATGTGGCAATCGGCGCAGGCCCGGGGCTCCGGGGGGTAATAAAAAGATCGCGCGCCCTGGCCCGATACGCCGCTCGCCTGCCAGTTGTCGTAATCGTTGAAGCCGCGCAGCCAGCGATAGTTGTTCACCGGCGCATCCAGATGAACTTTGTGGCAGGCCGAACAGAACTCGGCCGGCTGCTCGCGCAGGAAGGGCTTCAGGAACGTGCGCCGGTGCGGCTTCGGATTTACGTATGTAAGAAAATCGCTGAGCGAGCGCAGCAGCGGATTACGGCTGCTCGCCAGCTCATGCAGCGGCGGATATTCCACCGTGAAATCGCCGTTGCCCATGGAGCTTCCGACGTGAACGATCGCGTGGCAGGACATGCATCCCAGCCCGGCCTGCGCTTCCGGCGTGTCGATCTGCTCCTTCACCGGTCGATCGAACCGGCCGTTGAAGAACATGGCGTGATCGTGGCAGCCGGCGCACCATCGGCTGGGACGCGTGCCGGCGACCTCCTGCATGTGCTCAATCGATTTTCGATAGAACTGATTATTGAACGACGCGAAGTGGTGCATGGAGCTTTTCCACTGCGCGTAAATATCGCGATGGCATTCGCCGCACTGCGCCGAATCGAGGAAAAAGTTCGCGGGAATGATTTTTCCCGTCGTGGTTTGGGCCGAGGACGGCGCAAACGGCGAATGCTC
>JAJPHS010000173.1 GCA_021325175.1 Terriglobia bacterium | reverse complement strand
GAATGGCGGGAAACAGCCAAGCGGCATGCTGACCAGCCGGGCGCACTTCTCCTCATCGTAATCCTCCTCATTTTTGCGGTCTCGCCTGAACCCTAAGGCTTTCCGCTGCCGTTTCCGAAACCAAGGAATACGGAAACGCTTCACGAGGAGAGTACCATCTGTTCCCGGCTAGCCCTCATCGAGTTCTGGTATGTACCCGGAAACTTTGCGAATAAAAATCTTGACAACGTTTCGGCTAAACCGCTGGTTTAGCCTAAAACATCTGAAATCAGAGGATTGGAAACGCGTTAATTATTCGATAATACGGGAGATAATGGCATATGCCGTTTTAATCGCACGTCAGTCTGCGTATTTGCGAGAAAGCGCCGTAGCGCAGCGGTCGCATCGACTAGAAGGATCGCCCTTGAAGCATCCACCAAAAAGCTGCGCCAACACCGAGATGAACGATTCTCGCGCCGAGTCTTAAAAGGACGTGAATTTGCGGAATTCCTCGAATCGCGCATCGATCTCCGCCCGCGTTAATTCGCGGAAACGATCGACGCCGAAACGCTCGCAGCAAAAGCTGCCCATCACGGATCCGTAAATCACCGCGCGGCTTAAATCGCTTCGGCCGATGCGGCCCGATTTCAGATCGAAACCCTGCTCGGCCAAATATCCGATAAATCCGCCGGCGAAGCAATCGCCCGCGCCGGTGGGATCGAAAACGTCTTCCAATAAATAACCCGGCACGATGAAATAGGAATCCTCGCGAAACAGAATCGCGCCGTATTCCCCGCGCTTGATCACCAGCGTGTGCGGACCCATCGCCAGAATCCGCGGCGCGGCCTTACGCAGATTCGCTTCCCCGGAAAGCAGGCGCGCCTCGCTGTCGTTGATCAGCAGAAAATCCCATTCGGCGATCGTCGCCAGCAGTTCCTCGCGATAATCCTTTATCCAGAAATTCATCGTGTCGCCGCCGGCCAGCCGCAGGCAATTCATCTGCGCGCGAACGCTGCGCTGCAGCGCCGGCTGGATGTTGCCCAGCAGCAAATACGGCTCCTTGCGATAGCTTTCCGGCAGTTTGGGATTAAAATCGGCGAAAACGTTTAGTTCCGTGGTGAGCGTTTCGCGATCGTTCATGTCCGCCGAATATTTCCCGGCCCAAAAAAACGTTTTGCCGGGGACGCGCTCCAGACCCTCCAGATCGACGCCGCGGCTCGCCAGCAGTTGGCGGTCTTCTTCGGCGAAATCATCGCCGACGATTCCCACCAGGCGCGGGCGGGTAAAAAAGCTTGCGGCAAGCGAAATATAAGTTGCGGCGCCGCCGAGCATTCGCTCCACGCGGCCGTGCGGGGTTTCGACTCCGTCATAAGCGACCGAGCCGACAACGACGAGGGACATTTCTAGATTGTAGAAGATGCACGGGTTAACATAGAAATGGTGCTGCTTCGCTACATCCTGAGTAATCTCGCCGACATGATCGGTTTAACGATTATCCTGCTGGTGCAGGCGGCGGGAGCGTTCTGGATTTTGCGGGTTCCGGGAACGCGCTGGCCCGCCTGGGCGCGGCGAAGCATCGTCGCGCTGGCGGCGATTTCAGCGGTGACCACCGTGCTGGCGTTCGCCCTGCGCGCCCATCGCGTGATGCAGCACGTTTCGCCGTGGTGGTACGGCTGGGGACGCGGATTGATGCTCGCCTGGGCGCTGTTTACGATACTGTTTATCGCGGCTTATCTGGCATCGCAACTGCTGCCGCGCGCGCGTCCCGAATTCAGCGCGGCGCGCCGGAACTTTCTGCGCGCCGCCCACGCGGCGCTGTTTACCGCCCCCGCGGCGGCCATCGGCTACGGTGTTTTCATCGAGCGGCTCGATCTGCGATTGCGCGAGGAAAATATCGCGATTCCCAATCTCCACCCGGATCTGAACGGCTTGCGAATCGTGCAGTTGACCGATATTCATTTGAGCCCCTTTCTCTCGGTCCGGGACCTGGACCGCGCCGTAGCCATGGCCAACGAAACGCGCGCCCATCTGGCGCTGGTCACCGGCGACCTGATTTCGACGGCGGCCGATCCGCTGGATAAATGCCTGGATCGGCTGCGCTACCTGCGCGCCGGCGCGGGAATCTATGGCTGCCTCGGCAATCACGAACGCTACGCCGGCGTGGAGGATTACGTCGAGCAGCAGGGCGCGGCCCTGGGCATGCGTTTTCTCCGCAAAAAATCCGAGGCGCTGCGCTTCGGCGACGCGGTGATCAATCTTGCCGGCGTCGATTATCAGCGCATGCACTCGCACTATCTCTCTGGCGTCGGGCAACTGATCGCGCCCGGCGCGCTGAACGTGCTGATGTCGCACAATCCCGACGTGTTTCCCGCGGCCGTCAAACAGGGATGGGATTTCACCATCTCCGGGCACACCCACGGCGGCCAGGTGCGCGTCGAAATCCTGCATGAGAGCTTGAGCATCGCGACGTTCTTCACCCGCTACATCGACGGAATCTACCGGAAAGACGGCAAAACCATTTTTGTCTCCCGCGGCATCGGGACGATCGGCGCGCCCATCCGGCTGGCGTGCGCTCCCGAGGTAGCGCTGTTAAAGTTGTGCCGCGCCTGATCCTCAGCGATATTCACGCCAATCTGGAGGCGCTCGAAGCGGTGCTCGCCGATGCCGAGGGCCAATATGACCGCATTATTTGCCTGGGCGATCTGGTCGACTACGGCGCCGATCCCAACGCGGTGGTCGAGTGGGCGCGCGCGCACGTGGCCGTCGCGGTGCGCGGCAATCATGATCGCGCCTGCGCGGGAATCGATTCGCTGGAGGATTACAACGCTGCCGCGCAGCGATCGGCGGAGTGGACGCGCTCGGTTCTGTCCGAAGAAAACGCCGGGTTTTTGCGCAACCTGCCGCGCGGCCCGCTGCGCTACGAAGATTACGATCTGGCCCACGGTTCCCCGGCCGACGAAGACGAGTATCTCGCAACCGCATTTGAGGCCTCCAACATGCTGCCATTTCTCCAGGCGCGGGCGACATTTTTCGGGCATACGCATTTGCAGGGCGGTTTCCTGGTGACGCGCGGCGGGGTGCGGGCCATCGCTCCGAAGGGCACCCTCGAATTGGAGCCCCGCCATTTCTTTCTGCTGAATCCCGGCGCGGTGGGACAGCCGCGCGATGGCGATCCGCGCGCGGCTTACGCGTTTTATTGGGCCGAGGAACACCGCATCGAGTATCGGCGAACGGCCTATGACGTCGAAAAGGCAGCGGCAAAAATCCGTGCCGCGGGCTTGCCCGATTCCCTCGCCGTGCGGCTGTTCCACGGCAAGTAGCGTTTCAGCATTTTCTCAACGAAAAAGGAGCGCGCCAGCCCGGCGGGATATGAGCGTCTAAAATTGAAACGATGAACGATTCCGCGGCGCGATTTCTTTCGCGCCAGATCGAACGGCTGCGCCGCCTCGGCAAAAGGCGCATCGTTTTTCCCGAAGGCGGCGATGCCCGCGTGATCGCCGCCGCGCGCCGGCTCGCGCGCGAAGGGCTGATTGAACCGATTCTGTTGCGCCAGGAAGAAGACGCGCCGAAATACGCCGAGCTTTATTTCGAGCGCCGCCGCGCAAAAGGCGTCACCCGCGAGGATGCGTCGAGGATCGCGCGCAATCCGTTATATCGCGCCGCCCTCATGGTCGCCGCCGGCGATGCCGACGGAGGCGTGGGCGGAGCCGTCAACACCACCGCCGAAACGGTTCGCGCCGCGCTGCACGCCATCGGGACCGCGAAAAAGATTCGCACCGTCTCCGGAGTTTTTTTCATGTGCGCCGCCGATTCCGGTTTCGGCGAGGATGGAGTGCTCGCGTTTGCCGACGCGGCCGTGGTGGTGGAACCTTCGGCCGAGGAAATCGCCGCGATCGCCATGGCCACCGCACAATCGGTTCGCGCGGTGATGGGCGCCGAGCCGCGTCTGGCGCTGCTCAGTTTTTCGACCAAAGGCAGCGCGGCGCATCCCTCCATCTGCAAGATGACGGACAGCCTGCGCATTTTGCGCGAGTGCTCTCCGGATCTGCAGGTTGACGGTGAATTGCAGGGCGACGCCGCGCTGATTCCCGACGTCGCCCGGCGAAAAGCTCCCGGATCGCCGGTCGCCGGGCGCGCCAACGCGCTTATCTTCCCAGATCTGGCCAGCGCGAATATCGCCTACAAGCTGGTCGAGCGATTAGGCGGCGCGGTCGCCTTCGGCCCGTTCCTGCAAGGACTGGCGAAGCCCTTCAACGATCTTTCCCGCGGCTCGTCGGAGGATGAAGTCTACGGCGCCGGGATCGTCACCGCTCTGCAATCGGAGGAAAGCGCGTTTGCTTCCGTTTAAGCTGGTTTATCACGACGGCTACGATCTGAACCTCGGATCGCACGTGTTTCCCTCGCAAAAATATCGCCTGATTCGCGAGCGTCTGCTGGCCGAAGGATTCGCCGAAGAATCCGATTTCGTCGAGCCGCTCCCGGCGAGCGATGAAGATATCCTGCTGGTGCATCAGCGCGGATGGGTCACGCGGCTCAAGCAGGGAACGCTCGACGCTGTGGAGTTGATGAAGCTCGAAATCCCCTATTCGCCGGAGATGGTGAACGCATTCTGGCTGGCCGCCGGCGGCACGACGCTTGCGGCGCGGCTGGCGCTCAACGACGGCGTCGGATTCAACATCGGCGGCGGATTTCATCACGCCTTTCCAGGCCACGGCGAAGGTTTTTGCGCGATTCACGATGTGGCCGTCGCCATTCGCAAATTGCAGCAGGAAAAATGGATCGAACGCGCCATGGTGATCGATTGCGACGTTCACCACGGCAACGGCACCGCGGCGATTTTTGCCTCCGATCCGTCCGTGTTCACCCTCTCCATCCATCAATGGCGTAATTATCCCGGCATCAAGCCGCCCTCCAACATCGACGTGAATCTGGAAGACGGCGTGGGCGACCAGGAGTATCTGGATCTGCTCCGCTCGGCCTGCCGCAAGGCTTTCGGCGAATTTCATCCGCAGTTGGTGATGTATGTCGCCGGAGCCGACCCGTATCGCGGCGACCAGCTCGGCGGCCTCAATTTGTCGATGGAAGGATTAAAGGAACGGGACCGGCTGGTGCTCGATTTTGCGCGCGAAAACGGCGCGCCGGCCGTGGTGACATTCGCTGGCGGTTACGCGCTGCGGCTGGAGGACACGGTGACCATCCACTCCAATACCGTGAAAGCCGCGGCCGAGGTTTATTAAAAAAAAATCAAATGATCATTCCTCGGCTCGCGCCTGCGCCGCTTCGCTGATTTTTTGCGGCGCAACTCTGTAAATAGTCGCCTGGCCGGCATGAAAAACCGCCTTCAATCCGGGATTTTCGGCGATTTCGCGAATGATTTGCGCGCGATCCCGGTCATCGGCGAGCCGTATCCTGTCGGCCACCAGCACGTAATCGAAGCCATGCGCGGCGCAGTAGGGCACGATATTGCGATACGATTCGAGGAATTTTTCGTTCTCTTCGGCGTAAATCCAGCGGTACATGAACGGCAGCTCGTGGCCCTGGCGGCCGGAATAAAGGTACAGCACGGGATCGTCGCCGGACAGGATGCGCGCCGATTCCGGCGTGTTCGACCTGAGCCACGCCCCGGCGGCGGCGAGATCCGCGGCCGAGCTTTTCGGAATCGATCGCGGCAGGACGGAAAGCGAGATCCAAAGCTGCGCCGATAATCCCGCCACCGCCAGCATCGAGGCCGCCGACATCATCACATAAGCCGCGGCGCGCTGCGAACGATCGCGATGCCGGAACGCGCCGCGAATCAGGCTCCAGAAATGACGCGCCTCCTCGATCGCGCCCGCCGCCAGCAGCGGGAGCATCGGAATGAGCAGCCGCTCATTGCATTCGGTCCAGACCAGAAGAATCAGCGTGGATACCAAGGAAAAAAAGGCATAGTGAACGAACACGCCGCGGCGCGCCAGCCGCACGATCCCCACGATCGGCACCAAAGCCAGCGCCTCCATCAGCATTTTGATCATCGGTAGGGAGATCACGTTCGGCAGAAAAAAACCGCCGATGGTGCTCAGAAAACTATCCAGGTTTTTCCAGACCACCAGGCCGATATTTCCGAAATCGACGTTGGCGCGCTCCAGCGCGAAATAATTCGTGTAATAGATGGTGGTCGGATCGGAGGCGGCGGGAGCATGGAAGTGCGTCCACGTCATCCACGCAGCGGCAAACGGCAGCATCGCCGCGAAAAACGCCGCGGCTCGCGCGCGCTCGCGTTTCCACAGCAGCACCGCGGGCGCCGATACGAGCAGCGCGATCGCGGCGGAGCGGGTCATATAGGCGCATCCGGCGAGCACGCCCGCCACAACCGCCATGCCAACGCCCGGCTTTTCAAGCGCGATCAGCGCCGCCAGCAAAAACGTCAGGAACAGCATCTCCGAAAACAGCGTGGAGCCGATAATCTGCATCCAGGGATTCAGCGCCAGCAGCGCGAACGTCAGCCACAGGCGCGGCTCCGGCCATCGCGCCAGGCGGTAATAGAAAAACGCGAGGACCAGCGCGGCCATCAGCGGCATCCAGCAAAATAGCGGCGCTAAATGAAGATTGTCCGGGAAATGCGGATTGATTCGCCAGATCAGCGAAAGATAGAGCGGATAGAGAATCGGATATTTCGTTTGCGGCGGTGCGCCGGGCAGGCTCAGAATGCGATAGCCCCTGCCTTCCGCCAGGCCTTTCGCCGCGACGAAGAAAAGCCCGTCATCGTGCACGCGGCCGAAGCTCGGCATCTCGCGATCCAGGTACAGAAATCGAGTCGCCGGGAAGAGCAGGGCGAGCAGAAGCAGCAGGCGCAGCCAGCGCGGGAGCATCAGTCTGAAAATCGGCCGATGACGCCGGAAGCATTATGACTACGAAAGATTCAGCCCGCGGTGGGAAACGTCTTCGAAATATGATCGTGCCAGGTGAGGCTTTCTTCGTCCACCAGCGCCCACACCAACCCGAGGCCCGCGGAAATGATGCTTAACAGACTCGCGATCTGCCGCATGCCGCGCTGTTCGCGGTCCGGACGGCGCCCGTCGAAATCCACCAGCCGCAATCCGGCAAAGCGCATTCCCGGCGAATCGCCGCCGGCCAGATACCAGAAGCTGCGATAGAGTGCCGTAATCAGAACCAGCACGCAGAAAAAGAACGGGATGTTCTGTTTTGAAAACGCCATCACGCCGCCGGAAATGAAGAAGATCAGCAGAAATATGCCGACCGCGATGAGGATCATGCTCGCGTCGATGGCGGTGGCAAGCAGCCGGTGTGTCGGCGAGGCCACCCGCGCATCGCAGTAAATCACCGCCTGCACTTCCGGATCGAAAGCCTTCTGCCCGTTGAAATCGAGCGTCTGCTGACCTTCCGGCGGGCGCCGCCGCGGCCGGTTTCGCTTCACCTGTGAGAAATCTTCACGCGCCCGCGGCTTCACCGGCGTCAGCGTCGGAATCGGAATTACCTTGGGCCCTCCGGCTGCGTCTCGGAATAGCGGTGGCTGATAGCTTATCGGCTCGCGCGCTGCGGGCGCCGGCGCCGGGGGCTCGCGCCATGGCAGATAATCGAGCGCTGGCGCCGTCGAGGTCGAAAGATATTCATCCGGGGCCGGACGCGGGCCGGAAAGCTGCATCTGGCGTCCGCAGCGGACGCAGCGCCTTTCCTCGGCTTCGTTTACTGCCTGGCAGTATCGGCAACGCATCGAGCTTTTTCTTTGCTCCTTTGGCCTGGAATCTCGATTGCTTGACTCTCGTGACTGACGTCTGCTACGGTGCTCGATTGAGCGTTCGCCAAGACTCCAGCCGTCATAGTACTATCCGCTTACTCCTTCCTATCATATTCGGTGATGTTTGTCACGAACTTTATGCTATACGGCACACTTTTTTTGTCCTGCTAACCATTATTTTCCCCTTTGAGTTGCCCGCCCAAACGTTCAGTCCCGCTTTACCCCCGCCCCCCGCGCAGCCCACGCCCAGCCCCAACGTAAACCAAAAAATCCGGATTCCGCACGAAAACGCCCCGGCGCCGGGGGACTACAACGTCGATGCGGATCATGAGACTGTGGACGGTCCCTGGCGCCACCTGCGCGGCAGCGTGCGCGTCGAAACGAGCGACATGCTGCTTCAGACCGACGAGCTCGACTGGAACACCGAAACCGGCGACGTCGAAGCTCGCGGGCATGTCCATTACGTGAATTACAACCGCGGAGAAATGCTCGATTGCGATCGCGCCGAGTACAATATCGACCAGGAAACCGGCGTATTTTTTAATGTCAGCGGCACCTCCCAATCACAAGTCCAGGCCCGGCCAGGACTCCTGACCACGCAAAATCCTTTTTATTTTCGGGCGAAATGGGCGGAACGCGTGGGCGACCGCTATATTTTGCACGACGGCTTCTTGACCGATTGCATTCTGCCCAATCCCTGGTGGATTCTGCGCGCGCCCGAATTCGACATGGTGCCCGGCGATAACGCGGTGGCCCATCATGCCTGGTTTTATTTGCGCAATTTGCCCGTTTTTTATGTCCCCTGGTTTTACAAATCGCTCAAAAAAGAGCCGCGCAAGAGCGGTTTCCTGCTGCCGGACGTGGGCAACAGCTCGCAGCACGGAAAGATGATCGGCTTCGGCTATTATTGGGCCATCGACCGCAGCCTGGACCTGACGTATCGCGGTTTGTATTACACTTCCGCCGGGCTCGCTAACTATTTGGAACTAAGAGGAAAGTTCAATGAAAACGACGGCTTCGACCTGAATATTTTCGGCGTGGACGCCACGCAGAGCGGACCTCTCGCCTCAAGCGGGGTGCGGATCGATGCGTTTGCCAAATATGAGCTCGGCAACGGGTGGCAGGCGCGCGGGCAGCTTGATTATCTTTCCTCGTTCACCTTCCTTCAGGACTTCACCCAATCGTTTAACGAAGCCGTCTTTTCCGAAACGCAGTCAGTGGGTTTTCTGACCAAGCACTGGGACGATCTGGGGCTCTATTTCGTCGGCGCCCGCGACGTCGAATTTCAAAGCACCACCGCCGGCCAGACCATCGAGATTCGCAAGCTGCCCTCGGTTGAAGCCAATCTTCGCGAGCACGAGCTCGATCTGAACAAATGGCCGTTCTGGGTGTCTTTCGATGGCAGCATCGGCCTGCTCGACCGCACCGAGCCGCTTTATCAGACCGCGCGCTTTGTCGATCGCGTCGATTTTTCACCCCACATCAGCACGGCTTTTCGCTGGCGTGATATTCAGGTGATCCCGACTTTTGGCATCCGGGAGACGCAATATGGTCAAAGTTTGAGCCAAAATCCGCAAACCGGGCTTCCCGTGATCAACGGGAGCCCGCTGGTGCGGAATGAGCGCGACGTGACCGTGGATCTGGTCCTGCCCGCGCTCGAACAGATCTTCAATCATCCGCCCAAGTGGATGGGAGAAAAAGTCAAGCACGTGATCGAGCCGCGGGTGACCTACAAATACGTCAATGGAATCGACCAGTTCAATAACATCATCCGGTTCGACTCCACCGATATTCTGGCCAACACCAACCAGGTGGAGTTTTCGCTCACCAACCGCCTGCTGACCAAGGACCGCAACGGCGCCATTTCGGATTTCCTCACCTGGCAGGTCCGCTGGGATAAATATTTCGATCCGACGTTTGGCGGGGCGGTCACGGCCGGGCAGCGCAACGTGATCCTGCCGGCGATCGACCTGACCGGGTTCGATTTTTTGAACGGGCCGCGATCCTACTCGCCGGTTTCAAGCGAGCTGCGGGTGCAGTCGCGAGTGAATTTTGAGTGGCGCCTGGATTACGATCCCCTGTTCCGGCGGCTCGCCAACAGCAGCGTATCGATCGACGGCCGAATCCAGAAGTGGTTCTGGATGTTCGG
>JAJPHS010000178.1 GCA_021325175.1 Terriglobia bacterium | reverse complement strand
TTCGCCCGCTACTTCATTCGCCCGCTACTTCACCCGCTACTTCAATGGATAGGCCTTATCGTAGGCGGCCGTCGCGTCCGCGGTGATGTCGAGCGCCGGTTTAAAGAAATAGGTATTCTGCGTATCCACCACCAGGTCCAGACCTTTTTCCTCGGCGATTTTCTTGATCACTTCCGTCATTCGCGTGCCGGCGCGCTGGAGGACATCGTTGCGCTCGCGCGTGACGTCGTCCTGAAGATCCTGGCTCAAGCGTTCGGCTTCGCGCTGCTTGCGCTGGCCGCGGGCTTGCAATTCCGCCTCGCCCGCCGGACTCAAGCGGCCCTGGCTGGATTGAAGCTGCGTCTGAATGTCATTGAGCTCGCGCTGCACCTTTTCGAGCGCGTCCTGGCGCGGCTTGTATTTATTTTGCATATCGAGCGAAGCTTTTTTGATTTCAGCCGTATCGAGGAGGGCTTTTTGAAAATTCACCACTCCGACCTTGGTCTGCGCGAACGCGGCCGATGAGAAGATGAGCGCAGCCGCGCACACGCCAAGCGTAGCGGCAATGGACCGACGGAACATGAGTTGAACGGACTCCTTTAGAATCCTATTCTAGCCTCCAAAACCTTAGACAAACAAGCACGTGGAAAAGTGCCCGAATCGAGACCCCGGCATGAATGCCCGGAACGGGCCGGCGGCTTCGCCCCGGAACTACTCGCGGCAGATCCCGCGCTTGCTGGATCGTATGAAGGCGACCAGATGCAGCGTGTGCTCGGTCGGGACCGTGGTTTCGATTCGCTCCAGCGCTTCCTCGAGCTTCAATCCCGAGCGGTAGAGAATCCGGTAAGCCGTCTTCAATGCGGCCACGTCGCTGGCCTTGAATCCAGCGCGGCGCAGGCCAACCAGGTTCAGTCCCTTGGCCGCGACGTTGAAATCGGAATAAAGGAAAAACGGCGGCACATCGCTATTTACGCGCGTATTTCCGCCGATCATCGCCAGGCGGCCGATCTTCGAATACTGATGAATCACCACGCCGCCGGAGATGAACGCCTGATCCTCGATTTCGACGTATCCGGCCACCAGCGCGCAGCTCGCGATCACGGTGCGATTGCCGATCCGGCAATTGTGCGCGATATGGCCGGAGGTCATGATGTAATTCTCATCGCCGACGATCGTCTCCGACTCGGGCGCGGTGCCGCGCGCAATGGTGTAGTGCTCGCGAATCCTGTTGCCGTCGCCGATTTTGAGAAAACTCCGCTCGCCGGTAAAACCCTTATCGAGCGGGTCCGTGCCCAGCACCGTGCCGGCCGAAATTTCATTCCGCTCGCCGAGCGTGGTCCAGCGCTTGACATAAACGTACGGCTCCAGGCGGGTGAATGCGCCGATGACGACGTCCGATTCGATCACCGCGTATTCGCCGACGACAACTTGCGGTCCGAGGCGAGCCTGAGGATCGACGCGCGCGCTGGGGGCGATAACCGCGGAGGGATCAATCGGCATGGGCGGATGCGATCAATTGGCGCGCTCAAACAGCGCCGCCGCGCCCTGACCGCCCCCGATGCACATGGTGACGACGCCGTACCGCGCTTTCCGCCGCTCCATCTCATTGGCGAGGGTGCCGACCATTCTCGATCCGGTCATGCCGAAGGGATGCCCGATCGAAATCGATCCGCCGTTGACGTTCAAATTCTCGTTGGGAATACCCAGCCGGTCGCGGCAATAAACCACCTGCACCGCGAAGGCCTCATTCAGTTCCCAGAGGTCGATGTCGTCCATCTTGAGCCCTTGCCGCTTCAGCAGCTTCGGAACCGCGAACACCGGGCCGATGCCCATTTCATCCGGCTCGCAACCGGCCACTGCGAATCCGCGAAACACGAGCTTATAAGGAATCCCCAAGCGATCCGCGCGCTCGCGCGACATCACGAGCGTGGCCGAGGCGCCGTCGGAAAGCTGCGATGCGTTGCCCGCCGTTACCGTTCCTTGCCCGCTGGTTGGATCGAAATGCGGCTTCAACGCAAGCAATCCTTCCAGCGTCGTATCGGGACGATTGCACTCGTCTCGATCGCAACAGACTTCTTCTTCTCCGATCTTCTCGCCCGTTTTCTTATCGAGCACCGCTTTGATGGTGCGCATCGGGGCGATCTCGCCCGCGAAAAAACCCTCCTTCTGCGCGCGCGCCGTCCGCTGCTGGCTTTGCAGCGCATACTCATCCTGCGCCAAACGGCTGATATGGTATCTTTTGGCGACCACCTCCGCCGTGTCGCCCATCACCATGTAGATTCCGGGATAGTGTTCCATCACCCACGGATTCGGGTCTTTGGTGCGCTTGATCAGCGAGATGCTCTCGACGCCACCGCCGATCGCCGCATCGACACCTTCATGCAGGATCTCATGCGCCGCGAAAACGATCGCCTGAAGGCCGGAGGAGCAGAATCGATTGATGGTGGTGCCAGCGGTGCTTACCGGCAATCCGGCGAGCACCGCCGCAACGCGTGCGATGTTATGACCCTGAACCCCCTGCGGCTCGGCGCATCCTAAAATGACGTCTTCGATTTCGGCCGGATCCAGGCGCGGAGTTTTTCGCAGCACATCGCGGATGCAATGCGCGGCCATGTCGTCCGGCCGCGTCATATTAAAAGATCCGCGGAAGGATTTGGCAAGGCCAGTCCGCGAGCTGGCGACAATGACGGCTTCTCTCATATTCTGTTTACATCCCAGGATAACAACGCCCTGCGGCAATCAGACTTCGCGGCTTTCTGGCGACGCGGGTTTCACCGCGCGGATAAAAGCGCTCATAATTTTATCGGCGACGTGCGGCGCGATGGCGTCCACGTCCAGGCCCTGACCAGCTAAAAAGGCTCGCGCGTCCTCGACGCGGTACACGCGCGTAGGCTCAATCTCGATCCGCTCAAAGCCGGCCTGCTCGAGTTTAAAAATATACTCGTCGCGCTCCAGCGCGCCGGCGATGCAGCCAATCCACAGCAGCATGTTTTCGCGCACCTCCGGCGGGATTTCGCCGCTGGTGACGACATCGGAAACGGCGAACCGGCCGCCCGGTTTGAGCACGCGAAACGCCTCGCGCAGCACCCGATCCTTATCCGCCGAAAGATTGATCACGCAGTTGGAAATCACCACATCCACCGAGTTAACGGGCAGCGGAATGTGCTCGATCTCGCCTTTCAGAAACTTGACATTTTCGACGCCCGCCTTGCGCTGGTTTTCCCGCGCGAGCGCCAGCATCTCATCGGTCATATCGAGCCCGTAGGCTTTGCCGGATGGTCCGACGCGCCGCGCTG
>JAJPHS010000002.1 GCA_021325175.1 Terriglobia bacterium | reverse complement strand
TGCTCCCGCTCGCCCGGCCGCCGCGGGACGCCGTAATGCGTCGATAATATTCCGAGCAGCTCGCCGGATCGGCTGATCAGCGGCGTGCTTTGCACCGCCCGCACTCCGGCTGAGAGCAGCGCCGCGCGCGTTGCGTCATCGAACAGCGCGCTGGAGGACACATCCTCGACGATCACGCGCTCCCTGCGTTTGAACGCGCGCCCGCAAGCCGCCTGCCCGGGATGCACACCCTCGAACAATTCGAGGAATTGCCGATCGAAGCCGTGCGAGCAGACGATCCGCAGCACGCCGCCTTCATCAAGCTGAATATTTCCCATGCCCGCGCCGGTGATCTCGCTGGCGGCGTCCAGAACATCGGCAAGAAGCTGCATAAAATCATCGGCGCCGACCAGCCGCGTGCTGAGTTGCTGCATCCGGGCCATGGCCAAAAGCTCGCTGGTCAACTGCGCGTTGAGATTCTGAATCGCCGTCTCCGCGCGCTTGCGATCGGAAATATCGCGCGCGATCTTCGACACGCCAATAATGTTGCCGCGGGCATCCTTGATGGGAGAAATAGTGAGCGAAATATCGAGCAGGCGGCCGTCTTTGTGCTTGCCGATCGTTTCGAAATGATCGACGTGCTCGCCGCGCCGCAGCCGATCCAGAATCTCCAGCTCTTCATCCTGCCGGCCGGCGGGAACCAGCAGCGTGATGACCGCCTGGCCGATCGCTTCCTCGGCGGTGTAGCCGAAAACCCGTTCCGCGCTCTTATTCCAACTGGTGATGATCCCATTCAGATCCTTGCTGATGATGGCGTCATCGGAGGAATCGACGATCGTCGCCAGATGCAGCGCGGCCCGTTCGGCGCGCTTGGCCTGCGTCGTGTCGCGGGCGAGTTTGGAGGCGCCGATGATCGTGCCGCTGGCGTCCGCCAGCGGAGAAACCGTGAGCGTAACGTCCAGCAGGCTACCATCCTTGGCGTGGCGCACCGTCTCGAAATGGTCGATCCGTTCGCCGCGGCGCAGGCGCTCCAGAATGTATGTCTCTTCGGCCCGGCGGTCTACCGGAATCAGCAGCTCTTCGATGGTTTTGCCGATCGCCTCTTCCGCCGTATAGCCGAACAGTCGCTCCGCGCTCTGGTTCCAACTGGTGACCACGCCGTTCAGATCCTTGGTGATGATCGCGTCGTGGGAGGAGCCGATGATCGCGCCGAGCAGCGAGCTCGCGCGCTCCCGCTGCTTGCGCTCCGTAATGTCTTCGATAAAGATCGACAGGCCCTGTTCCTGAGCAGGGTAGGCGTTGATGTGGAACCAGCGATTGCGGGGCACATAAAAGCTTTCGAACTCGGCGCGGGCCCGCTCCTGCGCCGCGCGGCGAAACTCATGATCGGCAGCCGTTTCCTTCCAGCCGGGGAAAATGTCCCAGAACGCACGGCCCAGCGCCTGATCGGCGCGAATCGCGCTGAGGCGCGCTCCCTTGCCGTTCACATAAGTGACCCGCCAATCGCGATCGATCGCGAAAAATCCCTCGGCGATGCTTTCCAGCACGGCGATCGCGTCATCGCGCGCCGCTTCGGCTTCGGCGCGCAGCGCGGCTTCGCGTTCGGTCGCTTCCCGGCGCAAAATCGCCGCGCGCACCTGGGACCGCACCCGCGCCCGCAGCTCCGGCGCGGTAAACGGCTTTACCAGATAATCGTCGGCGCCGGCTTCCAGGCCCTCGATGCGCAGTTCCTCGCCGGTGCGCGCGGAAACAAAAATGGTGGGAATCGCCCGCAGTTTCGGATCGTGTCGAACCGCGCTCAGCAGCTCGAAGCCGTTCATCACCGGCATCATGATGTCGCTCAGCAGCAGGTCCGGCGGATTCGCGCGCATCTTTTCGAGCGCTTCGCGGCCGTCCCTGGCCGTCGAAACCTGATAGTCGCCGCCCAGCGCGCGCTGAATGTACTGGCGCATGTCCGCGTTGTCATCGACCACCAAAACCTGCGGCCTGGTTTGGTCCGCGGCGCAGGTATCTTCGGCGGCGCGCGGCAGCCAGGAGGCCGCTTCCTCAAAAAACGGCTGCGCCGCCGAGGGATCTCCCGTCCCCTCTTCCTGAATGCGTGCGGGATCCAGATGCGCCTTGCCCATCGGGATCTTCACCGTGAATTTGCTGCCTTCTCCAACGCGGCTTTCGGCGGTGATCGTTCCGCCGTGCAGCTTTGCGAACTCCTGAATCAGCGCCAGACCAATTCCGCTGCCCTCATAAGTACGGCCGCGCGCGCCCTCGACGCGATAAAACCGTTCGAAAATTCGCGGCAGGCCGCTTTCCGGAATCCCGATCCCGGTGTCGATGACGGTCAGCACGGCGTCGCCGTCTTCGGCGCGGAGGCGAATTGCGATGAATCCTTCAAACGTGAACTTGAACGCATTGGAGAGAAGATTCAGCACGATCTTCTCCCACATCTGGCGATCCACGTAAACCGGTTCCGGCAACGGCGGGCAGTCGACGATCAGGTCGAGTCCGGCCACTTGAATCGCGCTGCGGAAATTCGCCGCAAGGTCCGCCGTGAAGCTCGCCAGATCGGTGGGGCTATAGGTCGCCTTCAGCCGACCCGCCTCCAGCCGCGCAAAATCGAGCAGCGAATTCACCAGCTTCAGCAAACGCAGGCTATTGCGATGCGCCGTCGCCAGATGCTCGCGATCCTCTTCCGGCAGTCGATCGCTCCGCGCCAGCAGCGCCTCCATCGGCCCGAGCATCAGTGTCAGCGGCGTCCGAAATTCGTGGCTGATGTTGGAAAAAAAGATCGTCTTGGCGCGATCGATCTCGGCCAGCATGTCGGCGCGGCGTTTTTCCTCTTCGATAGTCCGCGCGTTGTGAATCGCTGTCCCCACCTGTCCGGCCAGCAGATCGAAAAACGTCAGATGGTCGGCGTCCAGTGGCCGGCCCGGATTCACTCCCGCCACCAGCACGCCGTAAGGTTTGTGCTCGCCGCTGGAGGCCACCGGCAAAACCACCGCTTCGATCACCGGCTGCCCGGCGACTCCGCGCGGCAGACCTTCAATCCCCGTCGTATCGATCGCCTGCCGCTGCGCGGAACGATATACGCTGGCAATCGGCCAGGGAAGTGAGTCGTCTTCCAAAGAAACGCGCGAAATGTGCGCAAAATCCGGCGCAAAATCGCCGACCGCCTGCTCGAGCCTCGCCTCCAGGCCCTCGGCCCCGGCCAGATACAGCAGCGCGAACGGAATGTCGTCGCCGTTCTTTCGCAGCGTCCGCGCGGCCGTTCCACATGCCGCCGCGACCGTCTTTTCGACCAGCGAATTGGAAGCGAGCTCGGAAAGCGTCGCCAGACGCCGCGCGTTCACCACCTTCGGCGTGACGTCGGTCGAAGGACAGAATAATCCGCACACCCGGCCCGCTTCGTCGCGGATCGGACTGTATGAAAACGAGTAAAACGTCTCTTCGAGATAACGGCCGCGATCCATGAACAGCCGCACGTCATCGACGAACGTCGCCTCTCCGCTGCAAAAAACTTTGTCCGCCAGCGGCCCGCATACCTCCCAGATTTCGGCCCAAACCTCGGCTGCGGGTTTGCCCAGCGCGCCCGGATGCTTCGCCGCACCCAGCACGTGAAGATACGCATCGTTGTAGAGAAACGTCATCTCCGGGCCCCAGCCTATCCACATCGGATGACGCGAGCCGAGAATCAGGCTGACAGACGTTTTGAGCGACTCCGGCCAATTTTCGATCGGACCGAGCGAGGTGCGACTCCAGTCAAACGACCGGATACGCGTTCCCATTTCTCCCGCGCCGGAGAGAAAGTTCGCGCGAGCCTTATTCTGTGCGGTGATCATCCGGATGTTAAAGGCGGGGCGGGTCGGCTCATCGACGCCCTTTGACCGAGTTTGACGCTCGGCTTCGCAACGTTGCTACACTTTTTTCGCGCGGCATCGCCGCCTGGGTGCCGATTCCATCTTAACCGGTAATCCGCGAATCCGCTATGTTTGGGATTTCGCTTAGCGACACATGAGCATTTCCCCTCAACTGCCTGAATTGTAAAAATATTAAACAAGACTAGATTTCCTTCCGTAAGAGCAGCCTGGCATGACGGGCTAATTCGCATACTAGAGCGGATTCAAGGCTGCGGCCATCACACCCGCCCGGACGCTACAATAATCTCTTGCGCCGATTTCTGAGCCGGGCCACTCCCGATTTCAACAAAATCCTGTTCATTGAAAGCGGATCGCGGCATCTGATCGAGCACGTAATCGGCCTGCTTCGCAGCCGCGTAGGCGATTCCGTTGAAATGGGACTGGTCACCTGCTTTGCCGGCGCCCCGCAAGGCTTCCGCGGAGAAATCTTTCGCATCGGCGATTACAACGGCCGCGCCGGCCGCAAACGTCTGTACAAGGAACTGGCCGAGCGCGACTATCCCATCGCCTGCATCATCTGTTCCGCCGAGCCGATCATGATGAAGTGGAAATGGGCCCTGGGAGCGCATCTGCGCTCGAAAATCCTGGTGCTCAACGAAAACGGCGACTTCTTCTGGCTCGATCGCGGCCATTGGCGCATCGCGCTGCATTTTGTTTTCTATCGCGCGGGGCTGACCGGGTCGGCGGCGATTCCGGCGCTCGCGCGTCTGCTGTTCTTTCCCGTCACGCTTTCTTATTTGTCGCTGTACGCCGCATTCGTTCATCTCCGAAGAAAGTTGAGGACTCTATGAAAGCCGTTTATATCCAAAAAACCGGCGGACCCGAGGCATTGATCTACGGCGATCAGCCCAAGCCGGAGCCGCCAGCCGGCCACGCGCTGGTGAAGCTCGCCGCAACGGGCGTGAATTTTATCGACACCTACCATCGCAGTGGGCTCTACAAACTTCCGCTGCCCGCGATTTTAGGATCCGAAGGCGCCGGTACGGTGGAATCCATTGGCGAGGGAGTCACGAGCGTGAAGCCTGGCGACCGCGTCGCTTGGGGAACCGCTCGCGGAGCCTACGCCGAATATCAGGCGGTGCCGGAAAGCGCGCTGGTTCCGATTCCGGATGGGGTAAGCTTCCGTGAAGCGGCGGCCGTAATGCTGCAAGGCATGACCGCGCATTATCTGACGCATTCGACCTTTCCGCTCAAAAGCGGCGATACCATGCTGGTGCACGCGGCGGCGGGAGGAACCGGACGCCTCATCGTGCAGATGGCGAAAATGCTCGGCGCCCGCGTCATCGCCACCGCCGGAACGCCGGAAAAGGGCAAAATCGCGCGCGAGGCCGGAGCCGACGACGTGATTCTCTATCGCGATCAGGATTTTTTGGAGGAAACCAAACGGTTGACCGGTGGCCGCGGCGTGGACGTTGTCTACGATTCGGTGGGAGCAACCACCTTCCTCAAAGGACTCGATTGCCTGCGGCCGCGCGGCATGATGGTGCAATTCGGAAACGCCAGTGGTCCGGCGCCGGCCATCGAGCCGCTGGCGCTCAGTCAAAGAGGATCGCTATTTCTGACGCGTCCAACGCTCGCGCATTACGTCGCCACACGCCAGGAACTGGAATGGCGCGCCGCCGATCTGTTCCGCTGGCTTTCGGAAAAAAAGCTGGTCTTAAAGATCGACCGGGTCTATCCGCTGCGCGAAGCCGCGCGGGCGCAGCAGGATCTGGAGAGCCGTAACACCAGCGGGAAATTGGTCCTGGAACCGTGAACCGCGGCGCTTCCCGCTAAGGTTGAAATATCTCCAGACGAACCGAATACGTCACCGATTCTCCCGGCTTCAATACTTTCATCCCCGTATCCCGGCCCTTCCATACCGGGCTGTAGGGATCTGCCCAGTTGAACTGCGTCTCGATCGCGACGAATGGTTTATCCGGCGGCGCGTACATCTGAAATGCCGTGATCTCCGGCGAGAGCGCCTTTACGCGCAATCCGTACTTCGCCGCCGGATCGATCACTTCCGCCGTTGCAGAGCCGTCCGCGCCGCGCTGCAAATCGACGAAACAATCGTCCACAAACCTGCCGCCCAGCGGTTTATCGAAGAAATCGCCGGCAGGAATCAGCTCGCCCGTCGGAAAAACGTCCTGATCGAGAAGCACAAGAAACTGGGAACCACGAAGGCAGGTGTCGCTGTGGCGAATAAGAACGCTCGAATTATCTGGGCGCATTGGTCAAAGACGAGCCGTCTAGGATCGCGGCGTAAGCAACTTCGGAACGAGATTGCAAGATGATGCAATATGCCGATGATGGAAGTTCTTATAATAGTTAGTTCGGCTGGTGGAGGCGGCGGGAGTTG
>JAJPHS010000037.1 GCA_021325175.1 Terriglobia bacterium | reverse complement strand
CGGGAATGGAACGCGGCCAGCGCCGCTTCGGCGCTCGAATAAGCCTCCACCGAATAACCGAGGCGCTCCAGATAGCGCTTCAGCAAATCGAGCAGAGCGGCTTCATCATCCACCAGCAGCAACAACCGGCCCTCTACCACAAGGACAAGGGAACGTCGCCCGGGCTCCAGCCGATTCCCAGACTGACTCGCGATCCGTCGCGGCGATAGCCGATCGCGCTGATATCCTGATGGCGGAAATCGTAGCGGGCGATGGCATGAAACGCTCGGGTCAGGTTGTAGGTAATGCCCAGGCCGCCGATAAATCCGCTATAAGGCTGGAGGTTCTGAGAAATCGCGCCGAGGCGGGAATAGCCGGCCGAGAGGCCGAAATTCCAATTGTGGATGCCGGTATAGCTGTAGGTGCCGATCCCGGAATCCTGCCGTGACGTGAGGTAAACTCCGTTGCCGGGGGCGATCGTTTTGCTGTAGGTCGCATTGAACATCGAGGTTTTAAACTTCCCGATCAAGCTCACCGACCCGTAGGGATAATAAGTGGTGGAGTGATAAGTCTGATAGCCGACCGAAGTTCCCAGCAGCGCGGCAACCACCGGATTTAAGGAAATTTGCTCCACCGCCTGAATGCCGGATTGCGCGCCGCCCGCGGCAAGGGAAAAATTCCAGCGCCGCGCGATTTGAGCCGCGATAAAAAGCTGCGCGATGTTGAGATCCGCGTAGCCGTAACTTCGAACGAACTGATAGTGCATGCGCTGATACATTGCGCCCACCGTTTTGGTGCGCGACAGCCGGTGCTGCACCGCACCATAGCCGGCGTAGCCATAAACACCAATCAGGCCGTTGGCGGCGTATTGCGAATCGAATCCCTGGCCGCCCACCGTGAAGCTGGTGCGCGGCGTCATTACGTAGGTCATGCTGGCGCTGCCCTGCAAATAGTACAGGCGATTATCGAATAGGATTGCGCTTTGCTGGCCGACAACCGTCCCCTCGGGCGGGGTGTAATAGCCGGGAACGCCGAAGCCGATTTTGGTGGTGCCGGCGGTGGCGCGCAAGCCGAAAATCAGCCGCCGCGACTTTTGATAAGTAAAGCCCAGCGTGGCGTTCGCCGCGCTGCCGTCATAATAAGAATCGTTGTCGTAATGGTAGTAGTTGCCGCGCAGATCCAGCCCGAGCACGGCGCGCTTCCAGGAATGCTGCCCGTAAATTCCGGCATCCACCTGCTCGCCGTACAATCCGTTGACAGTATAGAGCTGACCTTTGGAGTTTAACGAAAAGGGTTCGAGCCCGTTGTCGTAGACGCCCATGACGTCCGCGAAAAAACGCAGATCAACCTGCTCCCCACTTCGCTGGCCGATATTGCCGGCGCCGGTGCTCAGGATGCCCGGCCCCAGATAATCTCCGCCGATTTGCGCCAGGACGGTAAACGAACAACCGCACAACAGCGCCACCAGTATTTTGGTCAAAGCTCATGACTCCGATTCGCTGGACTAGATGGACGCAACTCTACCGAGTCTGACGCCTGCCGCGCGCTCCTGTCAAGCGAATGGGCGAGAATGGGTTCGAATGAAACTCGCGCTCATCGGATATGGCAATGTCGGACGCGCTCTGGCCCGTCTGCTCGAACAGAAGCGCGCCGCGTTTCCATTTCGCATCACGGCGATTCAAACGCTGCGCCACGGCGCCGCTTATGATGCCGCCGGGTTACCTTTGAAGCCGAAATTCGGGCCCGCGGCCGCCTCGATCACGGAGTTTCTGGACCGCTCCGGCGCGGAGCTGGCGGTGGAGTTGACGACGCTCAATCCGGCCAGCGGCGAGCCGGCGATTGCGCACATCCGCGCCGCGTTCGCGCGCGGCAAACACGTCGTAACGGCCAATAAAGGCCCCATCGCGCACGCCTACGCCGAGCTGCGCGAGGAGGCGCGGCGGGCGGGTGTTGAATTCCGCTTCGAGTCGACCGTAATGGACGGCGCTCCCGTGTTCAATCTGGCTCGCAACACCCTGCCGGGCTGCCGGATTCAGGGATTTACGGGAGTCTTGAATTCAACCACCAACGTGGTCATCGAGGCCCTGCGTAATGGGCGCAGCCTGGAGGACGGCATCGGCGAGGCGCGGCGCATCGGCGTTACCGAAGCCGACGCCAGCTACGACATCGAAGGCTGGGACGCGGCGGCCAAAACAGCGGCGTTGGCGAATGTTTTAATGGACGCGCGCGTGACGCCGCTCGACGTCGAGCGCCGCGGCATCGGCCGGCTCACGCCGGAAAAACTGCTGGCGCTCAGACAGCAGCGAAAGACAATCCGGCTGGTCAGCCGGGCGCGTCGTTCGCCGAACGGCGTAAAGCTGCGCGTCCGCGCCGAGGTGCTTCCGGAAACCGACGTTCTGGCGGGCGTTCAGGGCACGTCCAGCCTGCTGCTGATCGATACCGATCTGATGGGAACCATCGGCGTGTTCGAGCTGAATCCGGGAGTGGAACAGACCGCCTACGGCGTCTTTAGCGACATCGTCGATATCGCGAGAACGCTATAAAGCATAAGATGGACAAATGGCAACACCACACTCCCACGCTTCGCCTGAGCGGATTATGCAATTCGCTTTCGGCTATTCCGCGCCGCTGATCATTGAAGCGGCGGTTCGTAACCGGGTATTCGACACGCTCGCCGATGGTCCGCGAACCGTGGAAGAAGTGAGCCGCCAAACCGGCGCTTCCATCCGCGGCTTGCGAATGATTATGAACGCGCTGGTTGGCTTTGACCTGCTCGCCAGGAACGGCGACGGCCGCTACGCGCTGGTTCCGGAAAGCGATACGTTCCTGGTCAGTTCACGGCCGGCGTTTTTTGGAGGAATTTTCAAGCACATCAGCTCGCAATTGATCAAGGCCTGGCTGGATCTCACTGAAATTGTCCGTACCGGAGAACCGGTCAAGGCCGTGAATCAGGAAGAGGCCGGCGTGGAGTTTTTCAGGCAGTTTGTCGCCGATATCTTTCCGATGAGCGCGGGCCCGGCCGCCGCTCTCGCCGAAGCCATGAAAGTCGCTGATGCGCGCGAACCTTATTCGGTTTTAGACATCGCCGCCGGATCGGGCGTGTGGGGCATCTCGCTTGCCCGGCGCTCGCCGATGGTGCGGGTGCGCGCGGTCGATTGGGAGGGCGTGCTGCCGGTGACGCGGCAAATGGCGGAAAAATTCGGAGTGGCTGATCGTTTTCAATTCATCGCCGGCGATTTGCAGCACGCCGATTTTGGGTCCGGTCACAAACTGGCGACGCTCGGGCATATTCTCCACAGCGAAGGCCGGGAGCGTAGCCGCACTCTGATAAAGAGCGTGTTCCAGGCTCTGGCCAGCGGCGGGACCATCGCCATTCAGGAATTTCTGGTCAACGATGACCGGACCGGCCCGCCAATGGGCCTGATTTTCGCGGTGAACATGCTGGTGAACACCCAGGAGGGCGATACTTATTCGCTAAAGGAGATCAGCGGCTGGCTCGAACAGGCCGGGTTCGTAAATGTCAGAACACTCGAAGCTCCGGGACCCTCGCCGCTGATTTTGGCGACAAAGCCGTAATCTCGCCCATTTCGACCGGGACGGCATGCGGGGCGTGCAGAGTTTAATGTAAACTTTTCACCCCCTTACGAACGTCGCATCGCATATCAACAGGTTACGCGCGGCACGCCGGATGCAATTGCCAGTTGCGGACAACGGAAGCGGAAGACACTTCCGTACCTTTCTGGTAGATGGCAGACGTGAAACCAGCGGATAGACATGCCCACCCGGTCACCAAAACGATCTCGACCGGTATTGCCGGATTGGATCATATCCTGGGCGGCGGGCTGACGGCGAATCGTCTTTATCTGATCGAAGGCGATCCTGGAGCGGGCAAGACGACCGCGGGGCTTCAATTTCTCCTGGAAGGCGCAAAAAACCGCGAGCGCGTCCTCTACGTCACGCTTTCCGAGACCGCGGCGGAACTTACAGAAGTTGCTGAGTCTCACGGCTGGGATTTGTCCGGAATCGATTTGATGGAGCTGGAAGCGCTAGCCGAGCGCTTGCGCGAAGATGCCGATTATACCGTCTATCATCCCTCCGACGTGGAGCTTGGCGAGACGCTACAACGCATCCGCACGGAAGTGGACCGGCTGAATCCGTCGCGAGTCGTGCTCGATTCGGTTTCAGAGCTGAAAGTTCTGTCGCAGTCGCAACCGCGCTACCGGCGAGAAATTCTGGCCTTGAAGCAGTTCTTTGCAAGAAAGCAGTGCACGGTTGTGGTGCTCGACGATCTTGGCACGCAGGACGCCGCGCATCAGCAATCGCAAAGCATCGCGCACGGAGTCATTCGGATGGAACGGCGGTCGCGCGAATACGGCTCGCCGCGCCGCCAGTTGCAAATCGTCAAGATGCGGGGCCTCAAATTTCGCGACGGCTATCACGATTTCACCATCGAAACCGGCGGAGTTCGCGTATATCCGCGGCTGTCCGCGGCGGAGCACGTCAAAGAGCACCGCAAACAGGAAATCCTGAGCGGCATTGCCGAATTGGACCAACTGCTCGGCGGGGGTCTCGATCGCGGCTCGAGCTCGCTGGTGATTGGCCCGGCCGGATGCGGCAAAACAACGCTGTGCTCGCAATATGTGATGGCGGCACTGGAGCGCGGGGAAAGCGCGGCCTGCTATCTGTTTGAGGAAAGCGTCAACACTTTTCTCGATCGCGCATCGGGCATGAACATGCATTTTCTGCCCTATATCAAATCGGGAAAGCTCATTCTCCAGCAGTCCGATCCGGCGGAATTGTCGCCCGGCGAATTCGCGTATGCGGTGAAGGACGCAGTGGAGCGCGAGCAGGCGCGAGTCATCGTGATCGACAGCATCAACGGATATCTGAACGCGATGCCCAGCGAAAATTTCCTGTTGATTCATCTGCGCGAGCTGTTGACGTATCTTTCCCAGCAGGACGTGCTCACGCTGCTGATCCTTTCCCAGCACGGGATGGTGGGGCGGGAGCCGTTCGGCCCGATCGACGTAAGTTTTCTGGCCGATACCGTGATCCTGCTGCGATTCTTTGAAGCTTTCAGCCAGGTGCGGATGGCGATTTCGATCGTGAAAAAACGGCTGGGGGCGCATGAGCACAATTTGCGCGAGCTTCGCCTCACTTCCCAGGGAATCAGTATCGGCGCGCCGCTTGCGGAGTTCGAAGGCGTGCTCACCGGCGTGCCGAAATTTTTGGGATCGAAGCCCCCGTTGATTGCAGAGGAGTAATGCCGGGGAGTCTGGAGGAACAGACCGTCTACATTTTTGCTCCGACCGGCCGCGACGCACGCCTGATCGTCGATACGCTTTCGGAGGCGGACATCCTCGCCAAGACTTGCTCCTCGCGCGATGAGCTATCCAGGGCGCTGCAAACGGGCGCCGCCGCGGCGATCATTTCCGAGGAAGCGCTTTCGAGCCAGGACGTGCAGGAGTTGGCGCGGCATCTGGAGTCGCAGCCGTTCTGGTCGGATCTGCCGATCCTTCTGCTGACGTTCGCCGGGCGGCCGACCCCCCAAAATATTTCGAGCGGGCGCGCAGCGGAAGTGCTTGGAAACGTTACGTTGCTGGAGCGTCCATTGCGTCCGATGACGCTGCGCGCCGCAGTCCGCTCCGCCATCCGCGCGCGGATGCGGCAATATCAACTGCGCCGCCGGCAGGAATCGTTACAGCACGCCATCAGCGAGCTGGAACAGTTTGCTTATTCGGCGAGCCACGATCTTCGCGAGCCGCTGCGCAATATTGCGATTTTCTCGGAGCTGCTGGAGAAGGAGCATCTGGCCGCCCTCGACAAAACCGGACGCCAATATTGTAATTTTGTCCGGGCGAGCGCAAAACGGATGGAAACTCTGATCGATGATCTGCTCGCCTACACCCGGCTCAACGACGATGAAAGCCACAACGAGCCGACCACCGCGGACGCAGCCAAGTGCGTGGAAATGGCGCTGGCGAGCCTTTCCACAGCGATCACCGAATCCGGAGCTGAAATCGAGGTGGGTCCGCTGCCGGTGGTGTCGATGCGGAGCACGCATTTGTATCAGATATTTCAAAACTTACTGGCGAATGCGGTGAAATACCGCGGGGAGGCGCCGCCCCGTATTCGGGTCAGCGCATCGCGGGAGGAAGGGTTTGGTTGGCGATTTGCTGTGAAAGATAACGGAATCGGCATCTCGCCGGAGTATCAGGAGCGCATCTTTGGACTTTTTAAACGCTTACATACCAATGCCAAATATTCCGGCAGCGGCATCGGGCTCGCGATCTGCCAGCGCATCGTCCAGCGATCCGGCGGCAAAATCTGGGTCGAATCCGAGCCAGGCCGCGGATCGACGTTCTACTTCACCGTTAAGCACGAAAGGCTCGCGCCGGGTGGTCGTGGTTGAGGACAATCCGGGCGACATTTACCTGATCCGCCAAGCGCTTGAAAAACGCGGCATAGGCGATCTCACGGTGTTGCAGGACGGCGAGGCCGGCTACATTTTCGTGACTGAGGTCGAGCGGGGAGCCGCCTCGCCGCCGGATCTGTTCATCATCGATCTGAGCCTGCCGCGCCGCAGCGGTCCGGAGCTGCTGGCGCGCATCAAGACCAGCAGCGCATTCGCGCACTCGCGGATCATTATTGCGAGCTCGTCCTATAGTTCGCGCGATCGCTCCGTCGCGAGCCGTCTCGGCGCGGACCGTTATTTCGTGAAGCCGTCGAGCTTCGATCAGTTCATGACCATCGGCGCGCTGGCGGCGGAGCTACTCGATGAGGGAAGTTCGTGACTATTCCTGCCGCAGCGCGATGACCGGGTCTACGCGTGTGGCGCGGCGAGCCGGGACGAATGCTGCCATCAAAGTAACCACAACAAGAATGGCCGCGACCCCGGTAAACGTCCACGGATCGGTGGCCCGCACGCCAAACAGAAACCCGGCGAGCACGCGCGTCAAGCCATAGGAGGCGGCCAGCCCGGCGGCGATGCCGATCACCGCCAGCGTCAAGCCTTGGCGGAGAACAAACCTCAGCATCCTGCCGGAATCGGCGCCCAGCGCCATGCGAATGCCGATTTCCTGCGTGCGCTGCTCGACCGCGTAGGACATGAGCCCGTAGATCCCGATCGCCGCCAGAAGCAGCGCCAGGGACGCGAACACGGCCAGCAGCAGAGTATCGAAGCTTTCGCGAACCGTAGAATCGGCGATCACCTGCTTTATCCTGCGCGGCTTCGATGGCGCCAGTTGCGGATCCAGGCGGATCAGCTCGCGCGAAATCGCTGGCAGCGACGCGAACGGATCGGCCGTGGTGCGGATTGCCCAGCTCAGCGGCACCAGGCTGTTGGCGAGTTTCGTAAGGCCTTCGGTGATCTGGCTCTGCGGAACATACATCACCGGCACCGTGCCGTTGTTCAGCCCGATTTCGGCGATGTTGCCGACCACTCCGACGATTTCGCGGGGCGGTTCCTCAAAATCGGGGCCGAGTCCCTTGCCCAACTGGATGCGCTTGCCGATCGCATTCTCGTCCGGAAAATATTTTTTCGCGAAGCTTTCATTGACGATCGCCACGCGCGAGGAGTTGCCGGTATCGCGCTGATCGAAGAATCTCCCGCGAAGAAGCGGCGCGCCGAGCGCTTCCATGTAGTGCGCCGAGACGAACCGCCACTGCTCGTCGCCCTCCCACTTGCCGTTTTTCGGCGCGCGGCCCTCGACGGAGAACGGCAGGTCTACCTGCGGAGCGTCGGTCGGCAAAGCGATCGTCGCGCCAGCGAACTCGACGCCGGGCAGCGCCTCGATTCGCTCGCTAGCCTGGCGAATCATGTCCGCGACCTTGGCGGTGGAAGCGTATCGTTCACCCGACATGGCGGTCTTGATGGTGAGCACGTTTTTCGTATTGAACCCCGGATTGACGCGCCGCAAGCCCGCGAAAGTGCGGATCATCAAAGCCGCGCCGGCCAGCAGCACCATCGCGAGGGCGATTTCGCCAATTACCAGCGCGCCGCGAACGCGATTGTGGCGCAGGCCGGTGCCCGACCGGCTGCTCGCTTCCTTCAACGCCGAGTTCAGATCGAGCCGCGAGACGCGGATCGCCGGAAACAACCCGAACAGCACTCCGGTCAAGACCGAAACTCCGAACACGAACCCCAGCACCCGCCAGTCGAGCATGCTGAGCGCGCTCGCCGCATGCCCGGGATCGTTGATGCGCGGGATATTCCCCGGGCTGAACGCCAACAGGACCTGGACGCCGGCCCATCCGAGCATCAGTCCCGCCGCTCCCCCGCCGAGCGCGAGCACCATGCTTTCGGTGAGCAGTTGCCGCACGATGCGCCCGCGGCTTGCGCCGACCGCGGTACGCACCGCGAGCTCGCGATGGCGGCTTGCGGCCCGCGCCAAAAGCAAGTTGGCGACATTGGCGCAGGCGATCAGCAGAACAAAGCTCACCGCTCCGCCCAGAATGAGCAGCGCGGGACGCACGTCTCCGCCGATAGCGACACGCAGCGGTACAATCCCGACGGTTTCGTTTTTGTCGACAAAATCCGGATGCTCCGCGCGGAACTGATCGCCGAGCACGTTCAGCTCAGCCTTCGCCGCTTCCATCGAGACGCCCGGACGCAGGCGCCCCGCCATCAAATAGACGTGGCCTTGATTGGTGCTGTTGGGGTCGAACTGCTCGGGAAGATAAAGATCGGCGGGAGGCTCCGGCTGATACGATTCCGGCAGCACGCCGAGCACGACGTACGGCTCGCCATTCAGCTCGATCGCGCGGCCGGCAATGTTCGTGTCGCCTCCGATTCGTTTCCAGGCGGTGAACGTCAGCACGGCGAAATTTCCGGCGTGCGGCGAATCCTCCTGCGCGGTGAACGTGCGCCCAACCATCGGCTTTACGCCGAACACGTCGAAAAACTGCGAGGTCACGTGCAGCGCGCTGATCGGGTCCGGCCGGTCGCCGCGTCCGAGGTTTAACGTCACTGCCCCCGGATCGTACAGCGTCACCGACTGAAATGCCGAGCACTTCCGCCAGGCCATGAATTTTGGAATCGAGATGGATTCGCTCGCGCCGTTCGGGTATTGACGCCGGACCTGCACAATGCGCTCGGAATCGGGAAACGGAAGAGGGCGCAGCAGAACACGCTCGATCACGGAAAAAATCGCCGTATTGGCGCCAATGCCGAGCGCCAGCGCCGCGATCGCGATCAGCGCGAAACCGGGGCTCTTCCTCAGCAGCCGCAGGGAGTAGCGAAGATCCGTGGCGAAGGGACGCATATCCCTGCTGTACGCAGACGAAAACGCCCGGGTTCCCTATCTCTTAGCTTTATCTCTTATCTTTGGACGACGGATTTTCGAGCGACTCCTGGCGCCGCGCGCCGCGCAGCACATCGCCAAGCGCGTAATTTCCTTCCTGGCAGGCGTACTCGTAAATCGGCTTGTCCGTCAGGGGCCAGGTCATTTCTCCCGTCCAGGACTGATCCCAGGTTTCCGGATCGTCCACCGTGAATCGATAGAGCAGAGTCCTGGGGTCGATGCGCTTGATCCGCTCAACCACGTGCAGATTCTCGGTCGATCCATGGAAACGTGTTTTATCCGTGAAATTCGTGGTATCGATCACCAGCGTGTCGCCTTCCCAATGACCCACCGAATCGCCCATCCAGCGGCGCATGTACTGCGGCAGATGTTGGGCGTTCATGCGCACAATACGCGCGTCGTGAATCATCTCGGTGAGGATCATGATCGAGTCTTTGGTCTGCACGATTTGATGCAGATCGTTATAGAAATAATCCGGCAGCGCCGGCGGGCCGGCCGTGGAGCCGAATCCCAGGAGGCAGCGCAGGCTCAATGGAAGCTGTTCCGGATCGTCGGCCTCCCCGCGCCGCGCCGGACGGCTGGAGTCTTCCGCCTGATCCGAGGTCGGCAAGGCGCGCAACGCCGCGGTGCGCCTCGCTTTCGCTTTCTCATTGAACGGCGGAATGCGCCCATTCGGCGGATCGATGATGATGGAGGTCCGGATCTGGCCATCGACTACGGTGTACGCCGTGCCCTGATTCAGCCACAGCCGATCGTAGCCGCCTACCGCGCCGCCGCCGGCCTTTTCGAGAATCTCGAAAAACGATTTGCCCGGCGTTGTGTCGCCGCCGACGGGCAATTCCTTCGGCCGGTTGGGATCGAGCTTGGCCGCGTCCTTTGACCGCCGGGCCATTTCCATCTGCTGCAATTTTTGCGCCTGCTCCTTGGTCAGCACCGGCGGATCGCCGGGCAGGCGCTCGAGCGGCGTCATGGTCGCCAGATCATAGACCCCCTGCAAATCGGGATGTCCATCGGGCATGCGCGGAATCGCGGAGCTGGCGGATGTTTTCGCGGTCTGCGCAGCCATGGGCAGGGAGAGCGCGATCGCGGCGCTCAGGATCGAAGTGAATCGCATCTTGAAATTCCTCCTATCGGCTCAGCGGATGCTTCCGGTACGGTCCATACAGCAGTTCTTCCACAAATTCCACGCACTTGAAATCCAGGATCATGGCGTTCTTTTCCTGGCGGCGATAAATCGGCATGCTCATCTTCCAGGGACGCGTGAACACGTCCGGATCTTCGATGGTCGCTTCGTAGTGAATCACGTCCGGACTCACGCGCGTGTAGCGTTCGGTCACGTGCAGTTTGTCGCTATGAAAATTTCCGGCGCGATCAAACCACGTCTGATCGTTCATCCCGGTGACGTCGACCACCAGCGTATCGCCTTCCCAATGCCCCACCGATTGGCCCATCCAGGAATCAAGCGGCGGCGGTCCGGGGTCCTTTAAATAAATGTTGCGCACCGCGCCGTCGTATTCATATACGAACGTCATCGCCGAATTGCTCTGCAAAATCTGGAACGGATAGGGCATATAGGTCGCACGCGGCACGCCCGGCAGATAACATTTGATCTCGGGATCCTTATTCAGCCAGTCTTCCTGATTTTTCTTTTTGATCGCCAGCGCTTCCGGCTTGTACGGTAGCTCGCCGCCCTCGACCACGCCGAGACTCGGCGGCACCGATCCCACCGCGCCCAAGGCCAGCACCGGAGCGGCCGGAACAGGCCCGTAAGGACCTTTGCGAAGCGCCATCGCGGGACGCGCCATGTGTCCCTCAATGTCGAAATTTGCTTCGTTGATCGTCTGCCAGATGCCGTTCAGGTCGGCGTGGCCGTCGGGCGCGCGCGGCGCGCGATAGGTCTGTCCGGCGGCGGGGAGGATCGCGATCAGAACGATCGCCATTCGGCGAAGCACTTTATCCATCCCATTTATCCTATTTCAAAAAATGCCGTAAGACCAGGGGATAGCCAGCAGGAAGCCGATCTTAGTATCGGCCATCGTAGGCCCTGGGCCTTTGCGCCCTTTGAAACCAGCCGCGGCATTCATGCCACAGGTAAATGATGCGACTCGCCCCGCGACCGGCTGATTGTGGAAACGGGCCAGTGCGCCGGCGTTTGGGAATGGATTGATCATCGGGGTTAGGGAATCGCCATGTTGCGGAAAATTTTCCATTCTCCGTTTGGCTGCTTTTGCCAGACCGTAAGATACCGCCCGCCGATTTTGCGGCCGTCTGGGTACGCGGCATCGGCGCGGCCCCATTCGTAAACGAAATCGCCCTGCTGCACGGCTCCCGCGCTGGCGACCGAGGCTGTCGCCGCCCGGCCGTATTGCGAAAGGCGCTGCTTCATATGCGCCTCCACGGCGGCGCGACCCTTGATGCAATCTCCGGTCGCGGGACAGTCCAGCGCGTTTTCGGCATACGTCGCGGCGATCGGCGCGGCCGACGCTTCCTTCATTCCCTGGATCCAGGCCTGATTGCCGGCGTCGATGTCGCGGCGCGCGGCGGGATCAATCGCGCCGCTTTGCGCCGGGCAGGCGAGCGCCGCCGCGAAGAACAGAAAAATCCGGCTCAATCGGCGCACGATTCTTATTCTTCCAACTGGTCGGGAAAGACGGCGTAGCCCTGCGGAGGCGGGTATAACTGCTCCAGCGCCAGCAGGCGCTTGCGCAGAAATCGGCTGGGCAACTGCCGCGGACCCGTATCGACATCGATATCGCAGCAGATCCCGTGCAGATAAAGCGTGAGCGTATCGATAAACGATTGGCGTGCGTATTCGCGAAACGTCTTGCCGCCGCGCACCCCGCCGCGCGTACCTTTTGTTCGCCGCAGCGCCTGTTTCAATCGCCAGCTCGGCTCGTCCACTTCGCCGTGCGCTTCCGCGTTCAGCTCCTCGCGCAGCACGCGAGAATAGGCCGCTTCGGCTTCTTCGCTCCAGTGATCGCCGAGCAAGGTGGCCAGCAGGTGATAGAAGCGGTAATGATATTCGGAAACTTCCTGATCCTTCAGCGCGAATACCAGCACCGTCTCATCGGCCATTTGCAGGTGCGTGGCCGTGGTCAGCCGGCCTTCGGGGGGCTTTTCGATGGAAACGTAATCGCCCGACTTCGACCGGTTGCGATCGCGGCCGTTGACGCGTTCCAGATAAGGCACCAGCAGGATCGAAATTTTCGGCAGCGCCGCGGCGATGGCCGGCGGAAGCGCGGCCACCGGTTCCTCCAGATATTCCTTCAGATCCTCTTCGCTCATGGGAACCGAGGCGCAGAAATAAGCGATGCTGTTGCTGAGGGGAATCATCTCAGAACGGAAGCGCTCCGCGAACTGGCGTACGCTGACTTTCAAAAGGTCGGGATGTGACGACATTAAGAAGGAGTTACCGCTTTCATTCTACGCCATCGGTTAAATTCGTGGTTCCAGGTGAACCTCCCACAACTCCAGCCGCCCGTCGGCGCGCGCATGGCCGGGTGGACGCTGATAAAGCAGCTTCAAATCGGCGATCTCCGCCGGCGCGATGAACTCCAATTCGCCTGCGCCGCCGCTCGCCGCCGCGCGCGCCTCGCCGACGCGCCATTCGAACCCGCCAGGCGAGGCGATCCCGGTGATCGAAGCATTCCACCGCAACCGGTAGCGCCGGCCTTTTTCGAGCAGCAGCATCTGGCCGAGCAACTCGCAGGATTCCGGCTCACGGCCATCGAAGTCGATCCGATGCATGGCGCGCGGCGCATCGATGTCGGTGTGCGTGACGCCGGAAAGCGCGTTCAGCCGCCAGTCGAAACCGTGTCCGATCGCGCCGGGTTCGAAATTTCCGCGAAAGACGCCGGCGGGAGCCGCGAAACCCATGGCTCGCCAGAGCGACAGCGCGTTTGCGCCGTCGCCGGCGGCGAGCAGCGCATCGTCGGCGGCCAGCAGCAGGGGGCGGTCGCCCGGAATCGACGCGATCTTCATCGCTACCGGCGCGATCGCCCGCGGCCGGCCCGTTTCGAGCAGCCATCCCAAATACGCGGCGAGCACTTCCGGCCGCTCCGGGATGGCGCGCGCCAAAATTTGCTCCGGCTGTCCGCTCATCCGCCAGCACAACTCGAACGCCGGACGACGATCGCCGTAGGAAACCTCCAGCGCCGCGCGCATCCATTTCCAAAATTGGCCGGAATTTTCGCGCCGGAAATAAAAATTGGCGAGAGTCCATCGCGGCTCAAATTGATGATCGGCGCGCGCGGCCTCGAGCAGCCATTTTTCCGCGGAGGCGAAGTCCCCGCGAACCTCCGCATTCAAGCCGAGCGCGATGCGCGGAGCGGAGTTGAGCGGATTCAACTCCGCCGCGCGTTCCCACAGCGGCCGCGGATCGCCGCCATCGTATTCGATCTGTAAGGCGCGAAACATCAGGTATTCGGTGTTGCCCGGCGCAAGGCGGACGGCGTCCGGCGAATTGGAGCGGAACGCGAAATCGGCGCGCGCGCGCTCGATCGCGAAAATGGACGCGGCGGCCAGACCGGCAACCGAGGCGGCGCCTGCGATCCGCGAGATGTAATACATCCGCATCACGCGAATTTGGCTTGATCGCTTGCGAGCGCGACCTTATACTCGGGAAAGCGTGTTTCGAAATTTTCTCGTCGCAATTTTTTCTCTCAGCGCCGCTTTCGCGGGCGATCCCGTCATCGGCATCGCCACCGCCAGCGGACATTTTAACGTGGCTTCGAGCGAGGTGTGGGGCAACACCACCCTATTCGACGGCGCGACGATCCAGACCGGCACGGCTTCGAGCGAACTGGCGCTGCGCAACGGCGTGAAGGTGCAGCTCGGCGCATCGTCGAAGGCGCGGGTGTTTGCCCATCGCGTGGTGTTGGAGCGCGGTACGGGTCAGGTGGCGGCGCCCGCATCGTACGAAATCGACGCGGCCGGACTGAAGATCGACGCGGAAGGCGCGCGCGTTCGCGTCGGCCTTACCGATCGGATCGAAGTGGTTTCGTTCTCCGGCGCGCCGCGCGTGACGACGCAAGCCGGCGTCTTGCTGGCCGCGATTCCCGCCGGGCGCGCGATGAGCTTTGCGATGCAAGCCGGCTCGACCGGGATCGTTACGCGAACCGGCTGCCTTTTATATAAAGACGGCCATTTTATCCTTCAGGACGAAAACACCCAGGAAGTGGCGGAGCTGAGCGGCTCCAATCTGGCGGCAAACACCGGCAATCGCGTGACCATCACTGGAATGGCCAGCTCGAACCGTCCTTCGGTGAGCCCCGCCACCGTCGTGGTAAACGTAACCGCGGTGAAACAGGAATCGGCCGGTGGCTGCCTGAGCGTTGCTTCGGTGCTGGGCGCGAAAGCGGAAGCTCCGGAGGGCGCGGCCGGCGCTTCCCCTCGGCCGAGCACACCGCCCTCCACGCCTCCCGCCACCGGAGGACGCGGCGGACTGTCGACGGGCGCGAAAACGGCGATTATCGTCGGAATCGCCGGCGGCGCGGGCGCCGGAGCCGCGATCGCGCTAGCGGGCAAGAAGAGTTCCACAAGTCCCTAAACTAAGGGCTTTTCACGCAAATCCGCGCCAAATCCTCCGAAATGGAGCCAGAAAAGATTATCCAAACACCGCGTTGATCGCGGTGCGCAGCGCTTTCGAGCCGTCGATGACGAACCAGCGCCGGCGCGCGGGATCGACGTGCTCCACCAAATGCTGTAACAGATCCTTGGCGGAGGAGACCTGGAATGACACTTTGGATCGCTGGACCGATTGCCACTTCGCTGCTCAGCGGGGGCATGGCGCATTGATTCATGCGAAGAACAAGCGCCGGCAGTGTACTGTCCGGGATCGAGGCAATCATTGTGAGAAATACGCTACGCTTATAGGCACCGTATGAATTTTCGCGTGACTGGCGTCCGCGCGCCGGCTGGCGTGCTTGTTTTGCTCTGCTTCGCGGCGGTGGCGCGGCCGCAATCGAACGACGAAACTCCGAAACAGACGTTTCAGAGGGTATGCATCGATTGCCACGGCATGGAAATGATCGAGGGTAAGCACTATCGCCGCGAGCTCTGGCAGCAGACCGTGGAGCAGATGGTTCGCCGCGGAGCGCGAGCCTCCGGCGACGACGTGCAAACGATCGTCGACTATCTCGCCGCGAACTATGCTCCGACCAGGATCCACGTCAACAGCGAGAGCGCCGCGGAGCTGCAACTCGATCTGCCGATCACGTTGGACACCGCCTCCGCGATCGTCCGCTATCGCCAGGACCACGGCGATTTCAAGAGCATCGACGATCTCGAGAAAATCCCGAATCTCAATCCCGCGATTGTCAAAGAAAATCAAGACCGATTCGTGTTTTAATCGCCCCTCGTTCCGGCCAGCACTTCTTCAATCTGGTCGATCGCCCAGTGGGCTTCGGCATCCGTGATCACGTACGGCGGCATGAAATACAGGATGTTGCCCAAGGGACGCAGCAACAGGCCGCGGCTCAGAAATTCCGCCGCGAGCCGCGCTCCGATCGGCTCCAGATATCCGCCCTGCCCGGCGCGCAGCTCCAGCGCGGCGACTCCACCGAGAATCCGCGCGTCGGCGACAACCGGCCTCGAGCGCAGCGCGGTAAAGCGCGAACGCAGGAGCGCTTCCAGACGCGCGACACGGTCCATCGAGCGATCCTCTATAAGCAGATCCAGGCTGGCGAGCGCTACTGCGCAAGCCAGCGGATTTGCAGTGAACGAGTGTCCGTGAAAAAAAGTTTTCAGACGATCGTTGCTCAGGAAAGAGGCATAGATTTCCTCGGTGGCGGCGGTAACGCCCAAAGGAAGGTAGCCGCCGGTAAGCGCCTTGGAAAGGCACGCGATGTCCGGCCGGACCGGACCGTGCTCGCAGGCGAACATTTTTCCGGTGCGGCCGAATCCGGTGAGCACCTCGTCGGCGATCATGAGCACTCGGTATCGATCGCATAACTGCCGCACGCCAGTAAGAAATTCGACCGGCCAAACGATCATCCCGCCGGCCGCTTGCAACATCGGCTCGATCAGCACGGCCGCGATCGAATCGCCGCGGCTGGCGAGAATCGACTCCAAACGGCGCAGGCAATCGATGGAGCAGGTAGCCCGGTCGCATCCCACCGGGCAGCGGAAACAGTAAGGCGCGTGAGCGCGCTCGACCGGAAATAAAAGCCGCTGGAACGGAGCCGTGAACGGCGATTCCGCGCTGGCCGACATGGCGCCTACGGTGTCGCCGTGATAGGCGTGATCGAGCGCGATGAATTCGCGCCGCTGCGGCTGTCCAACGTTTTGCCAATATTGGAAACTCATCTTGAGCGCGACTTCGACGGCGGTAGACCCGTTGTCGGAATAAAAAATCCGCGTGAGACCGCGCGGCAGCAGCGCCACCAGGCGATCGGCCAGTTCGGCAGCCGGGCGATGCGTAAAACCGGCGAACATGACGTGCTCCAGCTCGCGCGCCTGCCGCGCCAGCGCCTCATTCAAACGCGGATGGCCGTGGCCGTGGATGTTCACCCACCAGGATGAGATTCCATCCAGAATGCGGCGTCCGTCTTCGGTGTAAAGATAAACCCCCTCGGCGCGGACGATCGGCACAGGCGGGGGCGCGGTCTGCATTTGCGTGTAGGGATGCCAGACGCGCGCGCGATCGATCTCTTGAATAGTCATTGGAGAAAAGATTCGAGAATCGAATTCGGATCGAGATACCGTTGCGCCCAGGCGTTCAGCGCGTCGCTCGATAAGACGGGGAAATGAGGCATCTCGCCGATCACAGCCACACGCGCGTAGTCCTCAATGGCGCGGCGGTTTTCGAAATTTGGCTCGCCGATCATTGCCACGCCGGCGATGGGAATCGAACGGGCGCGCAGCGCCTCAACCGTGAGCAGGGTGTGGTTGATGGTGCCCAGGCTGGACCGCGCCGCGACGACGGCGGCCAGGCCCAAATCCGCGATCAGATCGATCATCAACTCTCGTTCGTTCAGAGGGACCAGCACTCCACCAGCGCCCTCGACAATCCACCCGCTGCCCGCCGCGCCCATTTCCCGCAGCATTGCAATCTCGACGCGAACGTTCGCCAAGCGCGCCGACAGATGCGGCGACAAGGGCCGGGGCAGCCGGATCCCGCGATCGTGAATTTCCGCGTCGGCGCAGGCGGCGAGTTTCCGCACCACCGCCGTGTCGTCGTCCTCGGGAGAACCGGTTTGGACCGGCTTCCAATAGCGAACCGGCATCACCGGCCGGTATCGGCACAGCAGCGCGGCGGAGAGAGCCGTTTTTCCGATGTTCGTATCCGTCCCGGTGACGAAAACGCCGCGCGCCGCGGGGAATTTCATGCGGCCGCCGCGCTCCGCATCGCCGTACATAGAGCATCGGTGAAGCTCCGAAGAATCGCCTCGGTGAGGCCCGCATTGACGGACACTCGCAGCCGGGCGGTTCCCTCGGGCACGGTGGGAGGGCGAATCGCGCGCACATCGAATCCCGCGTTCTGAAGCGAGCCGGCCACGCTCATCGCTTGGGCATTTCCGCCGATCAGAATCGGGATAATTTGCGATCCTTGCGGCGCCACGTCGAATCCGCGCTCGGCGAGCAGCGCCCGCAGATAACGCGCGAGCGAGAGGACGCGTTTTCGCCGCTCGGCGCCTTTTTCGACCAGATCCAGCGCCGCATCCAGCGCCGCGGCGATTGACGGCGGCGGAGCCGTGGAAAAAACGAACGGCCGGGCGCGCTGGGCGAGGTAATCGATCGCCCACCACGGTCCGCAGACAAACGCGCCGGCGCATCCGAAGGCTTTGCCCATCGGATTGATCGAAACCAGCACGGCGGAACCAATATTTTCCGCTTCGATGCAGCCGGAGCCGCGCTCGCCGAAGATTCCGGCCGCGTGCGCTTCGTCGATGATCAGCGATGCGCCCGCGCTCTCAGCCAGCGCCGCGTAATCTTTCAAGGGCGCGATGTCTCCATCCATGCTGAATACCGACTCGGCGATAATAAATCGCTGTCCCCGGCATAATCCGCGCTCCATGTCTTTTCTGAGCGCCGCCACGTTCGAATGCGGAAAGATGATCTTGCGCGCGCGTCCCAGCCGCATTCCATCGATCAGGCTCGCGTGATTCAGCTCGTCGGAAAACACGGCGTCATCCGTCTCCAGGAACGCCGCCAGGACGGCCAGGTTCGCCGCGTAGCCGCTTGAGAAGTACAGCGCAGCCTCGGTTCTCTTGAAACGCGCGAAGCGCTTTTCGATCGCGCTGAACGCGGATCGCTCGCCGCGCAGCAATCGCGAACCGGTGGATCCGCAGCCTTCGCGCAACACTGCCTCCGCCATGCGGCGCTTCAATTCGGGATGCTGCGAAAGACCCAAATAGTCGTTAGAGCACAGGTCGATCCCGCGAGGCGGCTGAAGCGTGCGCAACAGCCCCGCCGCGGCCAAGCGGGTCATTCGCGTCGCAATGCGCTGGCGTAAATCCATCTAAGCTCCTGGCTCGGCCATTTAATTTTGTGAATCGGGACACGATGCTCCGATCGCCGCCAGCATCGGTTCATCTTCGGCGGCCGCCGGGTTCGGCGCGGTGAGGAGTTTGTCGCCGATGAAAATCGAATTCGCACCGGCGAAGAACGCCATCAACTGCGCCTCCGGCGAAAGCCGGACTCGCCCGGCGGCAAGGCGCACGCGGCTTTTCGGCAGCAGCAGCCGCGCCACCGCAACCGTGCGGATCAGATCCAGCGTTTCGACGGGCCGCGCGTTCTCCAACGGCGTCCCGGGCATCGGCATCAAAAGGTTTATGGGAACCGATTCCGGCTGCGGGTCGAGTGCCGCCAGTTCCTGCAACATCGCGCAGCGGTCCTCCGGCGTTTCGCCCAATCCCAAAATTCCGCCGCTGCAAATCGTGAGGCCGGCTTTGCGCGCCGCGCGGATCGTGGACAACCGATCCTCGTAGGTTCGCGTCGTGATGATGTTCGGATAAAATTCGCGGCTGGTGTCAAGGTTGTGGTTGTAGGCGTCGAGGCCGGCGTCTTTGAGAGCCGATGCCTGTTCCGGCGTGAGCATTCCTAAGGTCGCGCAGGCCTCCAACCCGAGCGTCTTTACTTCCCGGACCATCTGAAGCACCCGCTGGAATGGCTCCCCCTGGGGCGCCTGGCGCCACGCCGCGCCCATGCAAAATCGCTGCGCTCCACGATCCTTAGCCGCTTGCGCCGCCTCGCGGACGCGCTGAACGGAAAGCAGCGGCTCGCGCTCGACGCCCGTCCGATAATGCGCGGACTGGCCGCAGTAAGCGCAATCTTCAGGGCACGCGCCGGTCTTAATCGAAAGCAAAGCACATCGCTGCACGTCATCCAGGCGATGAAATTTCCTGTGAATCGAATGCGCTTCGAACAGCAAATCGAAAATCGGCAGGCGGTAAAGCTCGATGGCGCGAGCGGCGGGTTCCGGCATCGGCACCAGAATGCGCTTGTTCTCCGAACCGGTCAAGGATGTTTTAGTTTTGAATATAATAATTTACTCATTCAATTATTTATGCGGATTCAAGCCTTCCTGGAGCACAGTCCCGTTTTCGCCGTGCGCCGCGCCGCGCAGCGCCTGGAAGCGGATTTGGCGAGCATTCTTCACGCTTCCGGCGTCAGCTTTCTTGAAGCTCTGGTGCTGGTTTCGATCTTCTTTGAAGAGCCGCGCGCGATCAAGCCTTCCGAGCTCGCCATGACGCTGCTCACCACGCGCGGCAACGTGAGCCACTGCATCTCCGCGCTCGAAACCCGGGGCTTGCTGCGGCGGCGCATCGATCCCGCCGACGCCCGCGCGTTGAATCTCTTCTTGCGCCCGGCGGGCCGGAGCACGGCGATGCGCGTCATTCGAACGTTAGACCGCTTGCAGCGCGACTTCGAAAAACAGCTCGGTCTGGACCAGGTCCGGGCGGGGCTCGCCTCGATCGCCCGCTTCGAAGAGATCTGCGCGGCCCGCGCCGCCGCCGCGCGGCGCGAAGAACAAGTTCACCGTTCCTCGTGAACGCAGGCATTCGCGAAGCATGCTGACAGAACCTCAGCCAGTTCGGAGCCACGCCTAGACCAGGTTTCCATCGCGGCGACTTCCCTGCGCCTGCGCACCTTTTCGGGATCGGTCTCATCGAGGGCCCGCGACACGCATTCAGGAAATGCTTCGGAATTTTCGGCCACGTAGACCAAGTCTTCGAAACATTCAACTTCGGACAAGCGGCTGCTCACCACCGGCGCCCCGGCGCTAAAGTACTCATAAAGTTTAATCGGGTTGGTTGCGGAAGTTAGAGCATTAACTCGAAAAGGGATCAACGCCACATCGAAGCCGGCGATGAAATCCGGTAAGCGTTCATAGGCGACCTCGCCCACCAGTTCGAGATTCGGGAAGGAAGCGAGCGAGCGGATCGCATCCCACTCAACGCGTCCAATGAGTTGAAATTTTCGTTCCGGAAACCTTCGCAGGCATTGCCGCAGCGCGTCAATATCGAACCACTCGTCAAGAGCCCCAAAATATCCAATGACGCCGGGTGAGGTTGGCGCGCGGCGGAGGCGTTGTTCGGCGGCGCCGGCAAAATGACCGGGATCCACCGCATTCCGCAAAATGGTCGATTTATTTTTCAAAGCCGGACTGCCGGAAGTGTGGAGGTCAAACAGGCGCTTCGAACTGAAAAATACATGATCGGCCTGCGCGAAGGTCCGGCTCTCGGCGGCGACGATATCTCTGGAAATTCCGCGGAATCCCGAAATCAAATCATGACAGTCGTACACGATGGGCCAGCCGAAACGAGAACGCAAATTTTCGGCCGTGGCGAGCCACGTCGGGAGGCTCAAAATCTGAGTGAATCGCCGTCCGGTGAGCCTGCGCAAAGTCGAAATGGCGTCTGATAAACAGGAGATCTCGGAGGCATTCAGCAGCCGGCTATGATAAACGGGCTCCCTTGGCAGGCGCAGATGGAGTTCCACCAGGTTCGGCGCGATCAGACCGAATCGCGAAACCGGACTTTGGAAATGCGGCTTCGGAAACTGCCGTCCCAGGTGGGGATTAACGAAAAAGCAGGTGTGCCCGGAATCCGCCAATGCTTTCGCGAGCTGGTAAGTACGTTGAACTCTCGCGTGCAAGTCGGCCATCGGATAGAAAATGAAGGGGGCTTGATCGCCAATGCGGATCTGAGCCGACATTTCCGGATCTTTCAGCGGAAAGGAGCGAAATTGCCAACAAGCCGAAAACTCCGCGGGCCGCGCCCGTGGCAGAAATTGAAAATAAACCCAGCGAATATAATAAGGCCGGAAAAGCTCCCTTATTCGTCGCACTTTGGTTAAGTGTAGCGCGAAAGAGATTTCAAACGAGGGGATGCCTGCCGGGCAACAAGCAATTCAGTCTCTGAATTATCATTTGCCGATGCTCCGCCAGCCGCAGATGATTCCGGCCATCATTCGCAATCCCACCCGCACCGCGCGCCAGTTGCTGCTGTTGCCGCCCTTGCTGACGCCCACGCGATCGTGAAAGGTCACGGGGCATTCCACCAGGCGCAGGCCGCTCGCCAGCGCACGATCGAGAAAATGCGCGTTAAACTCCAGATTCACCCGCGGATCGAGCGCGGGCAAAAGCGCGCGCAGAGCCGAGTTGCGGCAGAGTTTGTACGTCGTGCCGACATCTGTGAAGGTTCCTTTTCCGATGTACTTCACCTCCAGCAGCTTGCCCACGAAAAAATTGCCGTAGTACATAAATGTGGTAAGCTGCGTGTCGCGCGAGCGCAACTGTTCGACAATTCGCGTCCCGTTCACGATATCGGCGTGCGGCAGATAGGCGAGAAATTTATCGATATCGTAGGCGCGGAAGGTCATATCGCCTTCGCACAGCAGCGTGAGTTCGGTATCTTCAAACGCCGACGCCTCCTGAAGCGCGCGATAAACGCAATAACCATAACCCTGCCGTGCCTCAAACACCACCGTGGCGCCCGCCTCGACCGCGTTTTTTTTGGTCGCGTCAATGCTGTTGTTGTCGACCACGATCACGCGCCGCACCCGCGGATGGCCGCGGAAATCGGCAACCGCCGGTCCGATGCTCAGCTCATCGTTGTAGGCGGTGAGAACGACGGTGAGATCCCAAACTTGCGGGTAGTTGAGTCCAACCCGGCGCTCCGCCCTCTTGTAACGGAGCAATACGAATAGATCCACGCTCCCCAGCGCCATCCCAAACCACAGGCAGAATCCGCTACAGCAGACGATCTTCACGCCGAGCGCGAATCCGGCGGTGTGCGGCAGAATACCTGAAACCAGCAGGAAAGCCGTGCCGATCAAGCATGTTGCAAATCCGAGAAGGAAAAAAAGAACGCCATACAGCAGAAGCGGCGCGGTTTTCCAGAAGCTCAATTGCATGGACAACGGGACCGCGGAACCATCCGGCGCAACCGCCGGGCCCGCGAGGAATTCACCAATGGTACCCTGCTGGAGCGATTACCGCAACGGGATTTCACCGCCGTCGCGAAAAACCGGCAGGATCGATGATCAAGTCAGCAAAGCTTTTCCGGTGAGCCTTTCCAAAATCCGCAGCGGCGACCGCGACGGATCGCGCATCGCTTCAACCGGAAGATAAAATGTCTGCTCCAAGGCGAACTGGCCGCTCATCGCGGCGTGCGGGACCGAATCGGTAAAACACATCCAGGTTGCGCCCGGCGGAATCGCGATCGAAACCTGCGGGCACTCGCGCTGGTATCTTTCGTCCGCCTTCATCGCATCGTGGATGCCGAGCATCAGGTGATCGTACGGCGTCCGCCGGGTTTTCGTGATTCGCAGGATGTGCAGCAGCCATGCCGAAACGGGCGACGCTTTTGCGATTTTCGGCAAAAATGTCCTCGCGACGTTCTCAAACGCATCGCCCACGCGCCACATCCGGGGCGCCGCCGGGTTTACGTTCGAAAAAACACGAATGATCCGCAACCCTCGCAGCGGGCGCGAAGGAAATGCATCGACGTGCAATCGCGTATCGTCTTTACGCCATGAGGTCGCTCGCCCGGCGATTTCTGCGGGACGAAAACTGGTAAATCCCGGCGATAACTTCCCGCAATATTCCGGGCACAGCGCCTCGAGCAGCGCCGATGTTCGTTCGAAATAGCGTTTGAGCATGGCGGTGAGCGCCGCGCGGTCGGCGTCCGGCGATGCTCCGCCCAGTGCGCCCGTGGCCGGACGATAGCTCACATTTTTCGATTTTCCGTCAAGACACGCCGGCGACAGGAAGCGCCGTTCCGGCTCCGGCAATTCGAAATGCAGACGCGGAGCGAGCACCACCTTTCCTATCTCCAGCGCCTCGGCCATTCGCGGCGCGGTTTCCCTCCAGCTTGTGATCCCGATTTCTTCGATCGCCTGCATCGGCTTAAGTATCCATCACCTCCAGGATCAGGCATTTCAAATAATGCGTCTCCGGCACGGTCAGCAGCACCGGATGATCCCGCGCCTGGGTTCTTCGTTCGATCACGCGCAGCGTCTTTTTCGCGTCGAGGGCGGCCCGCGCCACCACATCCAGCAGCATCGCCTCGCTGAAGTGATGGGAGCACGAGCACGTCACCAGTATTCCTCCGGTCTCAAGCAGCCGCAGCGCGCGCAAGTTGATCTCCTTATAGCCGCGCGAGGCGTCCTCCACCGACTTTCGCGATTTCGCAAACGCCGGCGGATCGAGCACGATCATTGAATAGCGCCGCTCGATTCCGGCCAAAAACTCGAAGACGTCCGCGGCGCGAAACTGGACGTTCGCGATGCCATTCCGCGACGCGTTGGCGGCGGCGATGGCCAGCGCCGCCTCAGACGAATCGATCGCCTCCACCGATTCAGCTCGCGCGGCGGCGTGGAGCGCGAAGCCTCCGGTCGAGGTGAAACAATCGAGCACGCGGCCTCGCGCATAAGCCGCCGCCGCCACATAATTCTCGCGCTGATCGAGATAAATCCCCGTCTTTTGCCCGCGCGGCAAATCCGCCTCGAGCTTCAGTCCGTTCATTTCCACCAGCACCCGATCGGGCACTTCGCCGCGGATCACCGCCGTTTCAAGCGCCAACCCCTCCCGGCGGCGGACGCTTGCATCGTTGCGCGCAAGAATTCCCAAGGGTGCCAAAAGCTCGTCGAGACAGTGCACGATCAGATCGCGCGCGCGATCCATTCCCTGGGTCAGCGTCTGAATCGCGAGATAGGAACCGTAACGATCGACGATCAATCCCGGCAGCAGATCGCCTTCGGAAAAAACCAGGCGGCACGCCGTGGAATTTTCGACGACACGCTCGCGGCGCAGGATCGCCGCGCGCAGCCGCCGCAAATAAAACGCGCGATCGAGCGGCTCAGCCAGGCTCGAAAGCATGCGGAGCGCGATCTGCGATGTCGAGCTGTAATGAGCCGCGCCGATCGTTTTCCCGCGGACATCGACCACGCGCACGGCCTCGCCCGGCGCGGCGCCAGCCGCATCCACAATGTCGCTTAAAAACACCCAGGGATGGCCGCTCGCTACGCGATCCGCGCCTTTGCGGCTCACTTTAACGGTCACCAAGATTCATTGTACGCGCCAAAAATAAACGAAACGTCATGGGCCGGGAGCGGTCCAATCGTCGGGAGGTTCGATGCCGGCGCAACAAAACAAAAAATGCGCGCACCCGGCGTGCCACTGCCAGGCGCGTCCCGGTAGCGATTATTGCAGCACCTACTGCGAAGGAGAAGCGAAAACGGCCGATATCCAGTGCAACTGCGGCCACCCCGCTTGCGCGCACTAACTTATGAACCGAGCATTATTGCTGATTCTTCTGCTGATTCTCGCGCTGGCGCTGCTGCCGACATGGCCCTATAGTGTCGGCTGGGGCTACGGATATTATCCGAGCGGCGGCCTCTTCCTGCTGCTTGTGATATTGCTGGTCTTTTTATTTGCGCGACCGCGAGCTGTCTGAATCACGCCGCTAGCGCTTTCGCACAACCTGATCGAGCACGCCTTCGAGCATCTGACAGACGGTTCTGCCGTTCGCCGGATGCCGCATTTCAGGACACAATTCGGCCAGCGGTTCCAGCACGAACCGCCGCTCCGCCATGCGAGGATGGGGGATCTCCAGATCCGGCGTAAACACGATGGAACCGCCGAACAGCACGATATCGATATCGATCAGGCGCGGACCCTTGGCCACGCCGCGGCGCCGCCCCATCTCGCGTTCGATTCTTTGAGCGCGGCTGAGGAGCTGCCGCGGGAACAAATCCGTCTCGGCTTCGATCACCTGATTCAGGAACCAGGGCTGGCCGGGGAGATCGCGCGGCTCGGTTTCATATATCGAAGATTCGCGAAGCACGCGAACATCATTCGCCGCCAGCGCCTCGATGGCGCGGCGCAGATTCGCCTCGCGCTCGCCCACGTTCGACCCCAGGGATAAATAGACCCGCTTCAAAACAGCGTATTTTGCGTCCCGCGAGCCCGCCGCGGCACATGGAAATATTCCCAGGCCTGATCGGTGGCCACGCGCCCGCGCGCGGTGCGATTCAGGAATCCGAGCTGCATCAGATACGGCTCATATACTTCTTCGATGGTGTCGGGCTCTTCATCGATGGATGCGGCGATGGTGCTCAACCCCACCGGACCGCCGGCGTATTTTTCCAGCACCGTCATCATGATTTTCTGGTCGATCTCATCCAGCCCGAAGCGATCCACTTCAAGCAAATCGAGCGCGCGCCGCGCCACTTCCAGATCGATGCGCCCGGACGCGCGCACCTGCGCGTAGTCCCGCACGCGCCGCAGCAGACGATTGGCGATGCGCGGCGTTCCCCGCGCCCGCCGCGCGATCTCTTCCGCGCCCGCCTGGTCGATTTCCACGTGCAGCAGCCCGGCCGATCGCCGCACGATGCTCGATAGTTCCGCGAAATCGTAGGGATTGAGCCGCAGCACCAGCCCGAACCGGCCGCGCAGCGGCGCGCTAATCAAACCTTGACGCGTGGTCGCGCCGATGGCCGTGAAACGCTTGATCTCCATCGCCACCGTGCGCGCGCCCGGGCCCGTGCCGATCAGAATGTCCATGCGAAAATCTTCGAGCGCCGAATAAATCATTTCTTCGACGTCCGGTTGCAGACGGTGAATCTCATCGACGAAGAATACTTCACGCTCCTTGATATTGCTCAAAATCCCGACCAGGTCCAGCTTCTTTTGCAACACCGGTCCGGAGGTTTGCTGCAAACCCACGCCAAGCTCGCTCGCGATAATTCCCGCAAGCGTTGTTTTTCCCAGGCCCGGCGGACCGTAGAGCAGCACGTGATCCATGGCCTCCCCGCGCTGCCGGGCGGCTTCGATCGCGATTTGCAGATTCTCTTTCACCTTCGCCTGCCCGGCGAAATCGGCCAGAAGATTGGGACGCAGCGCCGCCTCGAACTGGCGGTCTTCTTCGCGCAGCGAAGCGGAAACGATGCCCTGATCGCGCATGAAGTTCAGTTTCCCTCGAAGGTGAATTCCTCGATCACCGGCGGCCGCGCGGCGAAATCCGAATAGCGAATCCACGCCGGACGGATCACAAAGTGCGTGATTCCCGGCCAGCTCAGCCGATCCCGCCCATCCGGAAAAATTTCCAAGTACAGATCGCGATAGCGAGCATCCGCCTCGCCAAGCTCCGAAGCGATTCCCTCGTATTGCGCCGTTTTCTCGCCGGTCCACGTCGCCACCGCGACCGATGGGTTGACGGCCAGGTTGCGATACTTGCGCGACGTCCTCACCGTATCGAAAACGATCTCCAGATCCTCCGATACCGCGATCCCGACCACCGCCGATTCGGGTTTACCGTTGCTGGAGGCAGTGGAGACGACAGCCAGCCGGCGCCGCCGCAGGAAGTCGAGCAGTTCGCCGCGCGTCATCCCGGTCACCTTACCAGTTTCAGCGCGCGCCGGAACAGCGGATCGAAATCGTTGGGCTCGCTCGCCGAACGCGCCTTGTTCACCGCCGCCTCCGCCGAGGCGCGATTCGCGCCGAAGTTCATCAACGCGGAAATGACGTCTTCCTCGGTTGCGCTGAACGTGGCCTTGGGCGCCGCCGCGGCCAGGGCGCGATCGGCAACGCCCGCCAGATCGAGCTTGTCCCGCAGCTCCAGCACCATTCTTTCGGCGGTCTTCTTTCCGATTCCGGGAATCCGCACCAACTGCTCGACGGCGCCGGTGCGGATGGCGTTCACCAGATCCGCGCCGCTGATGCCGCCCAGGGTTTTAATCGCCACGCTCGGGCCGATGCCGCTCACCCCGATCAGTTTTTCAAACAGCGTCTTATCCGCGGCCGTCCGGAATCCGAACAGCGCCAGCGCATCCTCGCGCACGTGCGTATGAATGAACAGCGCCACCGTCTCGCCCTTTTCGGGCAGCGAGGAAAAAGCCGAAACGGGAATGGCGACCTCATAGCCGACGCCCTGCACGTCGACGATCACCGCGTTCGGATTTTTTTCGAGCAGCGTCCCGCGAAGATGCGCGATCATCGAAGCAAGAATCCAGAATAACCAAATGCGCCGCAGATTTTTCGTGGACCAGATCCGCAACGGCCGCGCCGAGATCGCCGGCGACGAAGCTCAGCACCTGACGCGCGTGCTGCGCGTTGAAGCCGGCCAGCATTATGAGATCTCCGATAACCGCGACGTCTACCTGGCCGAGATCGAAACCTCGGGCAAGCGGCAAGTGATCTTTCGCACCATCGAAAAACTTCCTCCGGTTGCCGCGCAAGCTCGCCTCGTGCTGGCCGCAGCGTTGGTCAAGTTCGATCATTTCGAGTGGATGATCGGGAAAGCGACCGAGTTGGGAGTGGACGCAATCGTGCCGTTTCCAGCCGCCCGGAGCGAGCGCGGGCTCGCTCTGGCCGCGCGAAAACGCCTCGAACGCTGGCGGAGAATCGCGCTCGAGGCCAGTCAGCAATCGCGCCGGGCTCATTTACCCGTGATCGAAGCGCCCGCCAGCTTCGAGGATGTTCTGGCGGCCCCGGCCGATCGCCGTTTCGCGCTCGATGAAGATCCGAAAGCTTCGCCGCTGCTGGCCGCGTTGCCCCAATCGCGCCGTCCTTCCGACAGCATCGCGGTTCTCATCGGACCGGAAGGCGGCTGGACCGATCAGGAGCGCGAATGCTTCGCTTCCTGGACCCGCGTTTCGTTGGGCCCGCGCATTCTCCGCGCCGAAACCGCCGCTATCGCCGCGCTCGCAATCCTGCGGGCCGCCTGGGATCTTCGTTAGACTCTAAGTTGATCAACCGTCTGGTTTTGGAAAATTTTAAGCACCGTCCGGTGCGAACCCTGCTTACCGCGCTCGCAATCGGAATTCAGGTTACGCTGATCCTCACCTTGGTTGGCTTGAGTTTCGGAATGCTCAATGACATCGCCAAGCGCACCGAAGGGACCGGAGCGGACCTGGTGGTCCTGCCGCCGGACGCCTCCATCATCGGCTTTTCGCAAACCATGGCCGAAGGCATCGTGAGCAAGGTGCGCGAGCTGCCGCACGTCGCGCTCGCCACCGGAATCCTGATGCAGCCGATCGGCGGGATCAATTACATCACCGGAATCCATCTGAATGAGTTTACGCAGATGAGCGGCGGTTTCGAATACCTCGCCGGAGGTCCCTTCCAGCAGCCGGATGACATGATCGTCGACGAAGTTTACGCGCGCGGCGCGAAGATACATGTCGGCGACACGGTGAACCTGGGAAAACCCTGGCATGTTTGCGGAATCGTCGTGCCCGGCAAGCTTTCTCGAACCTTCGCCGAGCTGAAAACGGTGCAGGAGCGATATTCGGCCACCGGACAGATCAGCAGAATTTATGTCAAAGCCGATAATCCGGCCAACATTCCCGCAATTCAATCCGAATTGCAGCAGAAATTGCCCACATATGGCGTGTACCGGATGGAGGAGCTGGTCTCGCTCATGTCCGTCAACAACGTGCCCATGCTGCGGCAGTTTACGGACGTCATCATCGGCGTGGGGCTGGTCATCGGATTTCTGGTTGTCTTCCTTTCTCTTTATACGGCGGTGCTGGAACGCACGCGCGAAATCGGCATTCTGAAAGCGCTCGGCGCGGGTCCCGGCTACATCCTGGATATTTTGATGCGCGAAACGATTCTGCTTTCGGTTTTCGGCACCATTACCGGGATTCTGATGTCTTATGGCGTGCGCGCCCTGCTCAGCGCCTTCGTGCCGAGCTTTACCATGGAGATCGTCTATTCCTGGTGGCCTTTCGCGGCGATTCTGGCCGCCATCGGCTCGCTGATCGGCGCCATTTATCCCGGCCTCAAAGCCGCGCGCCAGGACGCGATCGAGGCTCTCAGCTATGATTGAGATTCGCGATCTCAAAAAGACCTACCACGTCGGCGACGTCGACGTGCACGCCTTGCGCGGCGTGAACCTTTCCGTCGAGCGCGGCGAATTTTTATGCGTCGCCGGCCCCAGCGGATCGGGAAAATCGACGCTGTTTCATATTCTCGGCGGCCTCACTCCGCCGACCTCCGGGGAAATTCGGATCGAAGGCCGCGATCTGCTGAAAATGACCGACGCCGAGCGCACCAATCTCCGTAAAACCACGGTCGGATTCGTTTTTCAAAAATACAATCTTCTGCCGACGCTGACCGCGCAGGAAAACATCGACATCGCTCGCGATATCGCGGGCCGCCGCCAAGCCGATCCTCATTTCAGCGAGGTGCTGAGCCTGCTCGGCATCGCCGGCCGCCTGCGGCACAAGCCCCGCGCATTATCGGGAGGCGAGCAGCAGCGGGTGGCCATCGCCCGCGCGATCGTGAACCGGCCCGCGCTGCTGCTGGCCGATGAGCCGACCGGGAATTTAGACAGCGAAAATTCCCGCATCGTGCTGGATCTGCTGCGCCGCCTGAATCACGAGTTCCATCAAACCATCCTGATGATCACGCACGATCCCGAAGCCGCTGCCTATGGCGACCGCATCGTGCGAATGAAAGACGGCCGCATTTATTGATTAGGTTTTCGAATGCTGATTCCCAGCTCGCGCAACTGCCGCTCCGGCACCTCCGAAGGCGCTTCGCACATCAGATCCTGACCCTTGGCCGTCTTGGGGAACGGAATCACCTCGCGAATCGAGGACTCGCCCGCCAGAATCATCACCAGCCGGTCCAGCCCGAGCGCGATCCCGCCGTGCGGCGGAGCGCCGTACTCCAGCGCGTCCAGCAAAAATCCGAAGCG